>JANPCL010000099.1:0-48763 GCA_031430915.1 Hyphomicrobiales bacterium | reverse complement strand
GATCTTTGATCCCATGGTGTGCACAATGCGCCACCCCCCCAGCATGGTGCCAAGCCCCATGACCGAATAGCATGCAAGAATGACCCAGCCCGGCACGGTGAACTCCTTGTAGAATCCGTTGGAGTAGAGCAGCACAGCAATGATGCCGGCGGTTTTCTGCGCATCATTGCTGCCATGGCCCAAGGAAAACAAGGCCGCCGTCAGCAATTGCAGCTTGCGGAAGAATGAATCTGCAAAGGCGGGGTTTGCACGCACAAATATCCAGCTCACCAGAATGACCAACAAGACCCCGAGGATAAAGCCCGTGAAGGGTGACAATACGATGGCATAAATTGTTTTGGACAGTCCCCCCCAGACAATCGCCGAAAAACCAGCCTTGGTTACGCCTGCGCCCACAATGCCACCCACCAGCGCATGGGAAGATGATGATGGTATACCGCCCCACCACGTGATGAGGTTCCAGCTGATCGCTCCGGCCAGTGCACCAAAGACCACTGCATTGTCGATCAGTTCTGGCGAGATCAAACCCTTGCCAATGGTATTGGCCACATGGGATTCAAAGATGAAATAGGCCGCGAAGTTGAAAAATCCGGCCCACAACACCGCATGAAAAGGTTTCAGCACGCGGGTGGAGACCACGGTGGCTATTGAGTTGGCAGCATCGTGCATGCCGTTGATCAGGTCAAACAGCAAGGCCACGCCGATCAGCATGACAATGGTAACAGTCAGGACTCCGGGTTCCATGATGGCTGGCCCGGCTCAGGCGTGTTCGATGACGATGTCGCTCATCACATGAGCCACATCTTCAAAACGATCGCAGACTTTTTCGAGATGCTCGTACATTTCGGAGCCGACGATAAAGGCAATCGGATCTTTTTTTGCTTTGCCCTTGAACAGCGAGCGCAAACCTTCATCGTTCAGTTGATCCGACTGTTCCTCAATTTTTGTGATTTCGCCCGCCAGCGTATGCAGCTTGCTGGAATTCTGACCGATGTTGCGCAGCAGCGGCAAGCCCTCACCCGTGAGTTTCGCCATGATCACTGCGCGATCGGCCATGGCGCGCATGTTGGGCTCGAACTCTTTCACATCATAGAGCATGATGACTTTGGCGGTCTTGTTCATCTGGTCAATGGCATCATCCAAAGTAGAAGACAACGTCTTGATGTCGGTTCGGTCAAACGGTGTAATGAAACTGCGGCGTATCGCCTGCATCACTTCATAAGAAATGTGGTCAGCCTCCTCTTCCTGCCGGGACAGCGTGGCACAATTATCAGCAATGGCTTTTCCGCCATCGAGAATGAGCCGAAGTGTGGCTGCCGCTTCCTCGGCCTTGGCCGCCTGTTGTTCGAAGAGATCGAAGAACTTCTCTTCTTTTGGCATCATCTTCTTGATGAGATTGAACATCTGGCGCCACTCCTGATTATGACAATTTCGTGACGGTCATAGCGGAGTGCGGCGGCGATACAAACCGCGATTTTCGGCTGTTCACAGCTTCCTGAATGTCACATAGGCTGTCACGCGCCCTTCACGGATGGCCTTGGCCTCGTAGCGGGTTTGCGTCCAGTTTTCGAAGGGCTGCGTGGGGTCGCCTAAGTCCGCAAATCCGGCATGGGTCGTCACATGATCCCGCGTCCATCCCACATAATCCGGAATGTCGCTGGCAAACAGGAACAGTCCCTCTGGTTTGAGCAGGCGGTGGAAATGGTGCAGATTGTCCGGATTGACAAAACGCCGCTTTTTTTGGCGCTCTTTCGGCCAAGGGTCGGGATATAACAGATACAGCCGTTCGAGACATTGGTCCGGCAATGCTTCCAACAGCAACCGCGCATCGCCGTAGTGGATGCGAAGGTTGCGAACTGCGGCCTCTTCCACATGGGCCAGCGCCTTGGCCACGCCATTCAAAAATGCTTCGGCCCCGATGACAGAAACATCCGGGTTGAGCTTGGCCTGATGCACCATATGCTCGCCACCGCCAAAACCGATTTCCAGCCACCGTCTATGACCCGTCTTCGCCAGAGGGTCAGCAAGATCAACCGCAAGCGGCGGCAGCAGCTGTGCCATCAAATCCGAATGATGACGGCGCAAAGGTTTGCCCTTGCGCCGCCCGTAGAATTGATGTCGTGGAAGTGTATCGCTCACTTCACCGCTGCTTTGAGCTCTTTCGTCAGATCTGTTTTCTCCCAGGAGAAACCACCGTCCTTGGTGGGCTTGCGACCGAAGTGACCGTAAGACGATGTGCGGGCATAAATAGGACGGTTGAGATCAAGATGCTTGCGAATGCCGCGTGGCGTCAGGTCCATGACCTTGCGCAAGGCTTTCTCCAGCTTCTCTTCCTTCACCTTGCCGGTGCCATGCGTGTCAACATAAACCGACAAGGGTTCGGAAACACCAATGGCATAGCTGAGCTGTATCGTGCACTTCGACGCAAGCTTGGCCGCCACAACATTCTTGGCAAGATAACGCGCCGCATAGGCGGCTGAGCGATCTACTTTCGTTGGGTCCTTGCCGGAAAAGGCACCGCCGCCATGGGGAGCAGCACCGCCGTACGTATCAACAATGATCTTGCGGCCTGTGAGACCCGCATCACCATCAGGGCCGCCAATGAAGAATTTGCCTGTGGGGTTGATGTGCCACACAGTGTCCTTGGTGATCCAGCCCTTGGGCAGTGCCTTCTTGACGTATGGCTTCACCATCTTGGCCACATCAGCCGAAGTCATGCTCTCATCAAGATGCTGGTGCGACACCACAATCTGCGTGGCGGCCACAGGCTTGCCGTTCTTGTATTGCACGGTGACCTGTGATTTGGAGTCAGGCCCCAGACGCTTTTCACCAGCATGGCGTGCTTCAGCGAGAAGCTGCAGGATGCGCTGCGAATAATACAGTGGCGCAGGCATGAGGTCGGGCGTTTCATCGCAGGCATAACCGAACATGATGCCTTGGTCTCCGGCACCTTCATCCTTGTTGGCAGCCGTATCGACGCCTACCGCAATGTCAGCAGACTGGGCGTGCAACACGATTTCAACGGATGCTTTTTCCCAATGGAAACCATCCTGCTCATAGCCGATATCCTTGATCGCCTTGCGCGCCACGGCCTCGATTTTGGCTTTGGTGACGGAAGATGGTCCGCGCACTTCACCGGCAATCACCACTTTGTTGGTGGTGGCCAGTGTTTCACAGGCTACGCGCACTGCCCAAGGGTCCATGCCTTCAGCCAGCGCTTCGCGGAAAAACAGGTCCACCACTTCATCCGAGATCCGGTCGCACACCTTGTCCGGGTGACCTTCTGAAACCGATTCACTTGTGAAAACAAAATTTTTGCGTGCCATGCGACGGCGCTCCTCGTGACAGTGTCTTTGCCATGTACATTTTGTCATGTACATTTTGCCAGGTACATAAAGAAATCTTTATGTGAATTCGAGCCGTCTAATGGCAGGCCTGCCCGCAACGGTCAAGGGCCGATTGCAGGGCAATCAGCCTTGGTTTGTTATCGGTTGGGACTATGTCAGGCGTCGGAATTGACGATGAGCTTGGCCAGACCCACAATCAGCTTGCGCTTGGTCATGTTGTCAGCATCGCGAAAGGCCTTTGCAAGTTGCACGCCTTCTGTTGTCATCAATGCCGAGGTGAATTCATCCGAAGGTACGGTTTCCTTCATCACGGAGTCGCTTTCACCACCCGGCAGGCCTTCGAAGAAAAACTGCACCGGAACACCCATTGTCTTGCTGGTATAGAACAGGCGACTGGCGCTGATGCGGTTGGCACCCTTTTCGTATTTCTGCACTTGTTGGAAGGTGATGCCCAACAATTCGCCCAATCGTTCTTGGCTCATGTTGATCAATTGTCGGCGCATGCGAATGCGTGAGCCTACGTGAACGTCGATGTAGTTTGGATCTCGTCTAGCCATGGTTCCCTCAGACTGTTGCCCCCAGCCTGTTAGCGTTGTTGAAACAAGGCCCGTCCCCCCCGGACTTCGGCAATAGCCTTGTATCATGAATCGTTAGTGTTGATGTCTAAGCCCCTGCGCACCGCTGTGCAAATGAAAACATCATTTAACTTCACCCGGAATGCAAGTTTTTACGGCGTCTCGGTCGGCCCAGAAGCAAAACCAGCCCGAGCAGCAACAGAGGCGTAACAATTCCCGCGCGAGCATATAGGGTTGGCTCCAGTGCCACCGGCAATCTGGCATCTATTTTACCCGGAACAAGCAGTTCGCTCTGTGCAACTACGCGCCCTAGCGAATCAAACATGGCAGAAACGCCGGTATTGGCCGCCCGCGCCACCGGGAGCCCTTGCTCGACGGCCCGCAGACGCACTTGGGCCAGATGCTGGTAAGGCCCGATTGACCGCCCGAACCAGCCATCATTGGTAACATTCACAATCCAGCGCGGGCGAATACCCGCAGGCACGATACGATCAGTAAAAATGGCTTCATAACACACCAGCATGGCAGCACTGCCGATGCCCGGTACATCTACTGCCTGGGCCCCGACACCGGGGGTAAAGCTTTCAGGCAACGATACCACCTTGCGAAAACCCAATGGTTCCAACAGCCATGCCAGCGGCAGGTATTCACCTCCGGGCACAAGCCGCCACTTGTCATATTGGCTGAACACCTCGCCCCTGCGGTCAATACCCAGAATACTGGTGTAAAAACGTTCGTCGCCGTCGATCACATCACGCCGGATGGCACCCGTTAGCAGTTTTTGGTCACCGCTCAAAGCAGTAGCAATAGCGGCGAGAGCAGATGGGTCTTCATCCAGCAGGAATGGCACCGCCGACTCGGGCCAGATGATGACCTGCGGCTGGCCAAGTGGTCCCCCCGCTTCAGCAGTAAAGGCCAGTAATTTATCGAGAATGGCGCGGCCATTGGAATTTTGCCATTTGTCATCTTGGGCAATATTGGGCTGCACCAACCTGATCACAGGCCCCGCGCCTTCGTCTGGCCTGTGGTTTGTCAGCCGAAGCTCCCCCCATCCCCAGACAGCGAGAGCCGAAACGGCAACGCACAAGGGTAACCACAATTTCCCCTGCTGGTTGCGCCATACTAGAAAAACCACACCCGGCCCCATGCCCCAGAGCAGCACCAGCAAAGTCAGGCCCTGCATGCCAATGAGACTTGCCACTTGCAGCACCCCGCCCAAACCATCAGCAATCAAGCCGGGGGCAGTCCAGGGAAAGCCCGTGAAGAGCACGCCGCGCAAAGCCTCGACCACCGCCATGGCGCAAGGCCAGACCAGCCAGCGCTGCCAGCCCCGGTTCACCAGCACCTCAACCACAACAAATCCAACACCCCAATAGACCGCCATCAGCAGCGCCAGTCCGCCAACGGCAAAGGGCATCATCCAGAGGTAATCCTGCGCATCCACCAGAAAGGCAAAGCCGATCCAGTGCAGGGCAAACACGAAATACCCAAGCCCGAACACCAGTCCCTCCCGGAAACTTCGGGTCCAGACCTGCGCGGGCCTACCATGGTCAAGCACAATCAAAGCAGAGAGGCACACACAACCCAGCCACGTCTGGTTCACGGGCGGCAAGGCCAGGGCGAGACCCAGTCCAAGGAAAAATTTCAGAAGTAAATTATATCGGAATGCCAAGAAAGACCTGACCGCTTTGCCGGGAGTTAACGTCGAAACCCTTGATAAACCGGGAGAGTTTCAAAAGACATGCAATTCTATGGGAAACACCTGTCCGCGTGCGCCACGCGTCTGGTGCCAAAAAACAGTGGGAATGGGTCCAGTCTGGTTTGCAATCAGAGCATCGGCCTTGGTATTGATGCATCGATTCTATCCGACGGAAAGCTTTGCAAGGTTACCATGATTGTTCTGCACCAGCCGGTCTCCGATGAAAATCGGCGTTCGGCAAAAACCCATCTTGATGAAATTCTGCTGACGTTGTCGAAGCCCGGTGGTTTCGCCAGGCTGACAACGGTGCAACGCAAGTTTCTCATGGGCATTGTACTCGCGACCATCATTCCCGCCGACAAGCGCATCCGAAACATTGAGCTGGAGCGCCTGCAGATAATGCTGAAGTGCGGCCTTCACATGAACGGACCCATGGCCCTGGAAAGCCTGGCCCTCGCCGAAGGGCAAACCGACCTTGACGACGCCCTTGCCAAAATCGCAAAAGCCCTGCCGGACCTCCTCGGTATTGAAGATCGCTGCGCCCTGATTTCACATCTCTGGGAGCTGGCCCTGTGTGACAACGAGCTTCACGGTCACGAAGAACAGCTGGTGTTCAAGGTCGCAGACCTCTCCGACGTGCCGCGCAAGAAAGTGGCAGAATTGATGGCGCGCGCCGCAGCCCGCGTTTAACGCCGTTTCGCCACGGCTTCCGCCATCGAGCACAAAATCTCGAACATCATGACGGTGCCTGCATAGGCCGTCATGCCTGAGGGGTCGAAGGGTGGAGAGACTTCCACCACGTCAGCGCCGATGATGTTGACGCCACGCAACTCGCGCAGCATTTGTTGTGCCTGAAACGTGGTGAAGCCGCCAATTTCAGGTGTGCCCGTGCCCGGCGCATAAACCGGGTCGAGCATGTCAATATCAAAGCTCACGTAAGTCTCGCCGTCGCCCACAATTTTCCGCGCCTCGGCCATGATCGCCTTCGGGCCCTTTTCCATGGCTTCTTCGATGCGCACCAGCCGCACGCCCATTTTCTCACCGTATTCAAAATCATCAAGATCATACATCGAGCCACGAAGACCAATCTGGATGGTGCGCTTGGGATCAAGAACACCTTCCTCAATGGCGCGGCGGAACGGGGTGCCATGGGTATATTTGAAGCCGCCAAAATAGCTGTCGTACAAATCCGTATGGGCATCAAAGTGGATCATGCCCACAGGCTTCTTTTTGCCAAGGGCGCGGAGAATGGGAAGTGAGCACAAATGATCCCCACCTGCCGTCAGCGGCCGGATACCCTTGGCCACCAGAGCGTCATAATGTTTTTCAACCCGCACAAGTGAATCATCCACACTGGCGGGATTAACCGAAGCGTCGCCCAGGTCTGCAACATTGGCCAAATCATAGGGCACAATATGCGAGGTTTGATGCATGCGCCGGACCATCGAAGACTGGTCCCGCATCTGCCGCGGACCATGGCGCGGGCCGGGCCGGTTGGTTGTGCCGCCGTCCCAGGGCACACCCACAATGCCAATGTCCACCCCATCGGCCTCATCTAGAGCCACATGCGGCAAGCGATAGAACGTCGCCACCCCGCCAAAACGCGGTGTCACAAGTCCGGAAACGGGTTGGTTGAAGGCCATGGAGTTCTCCTGTTGCTGACAGATTAACCAAATCCCGCCGTGATACGCAACATTGCCGCGCTCTGGGTTTGCGGCGCACCCTTCGAGGCCCGCAAGAGGGCGGGCACCTCAGGGTGAGGAACTCCATCATCCTGAGGTGCGAGCTCTTGCGAGCCTCGAAGGATTGGTGCGGCAAGACGACTGTCAAATGAAACTCTGCCAGCCCGTGACATTCTCTTGGCCCACAGGCTAAGCTGCGAACATGAACACATATGACTTTCTTGTTGTGGGTGCAGGCATTGCCGGTGCATCGATTGCTGCGCGCTTGGGCGAAACCCATTCTGTGCTGCTCGTCGATATGGAAGAACGGGCGGGGTACCACACCACCAGCCGCTCCGCCGCAAGCTATGAACCCAATTATGGTCCAGTCCCCATGTTGGTGCTGACCCGTGCCAGTCATGATTTTTTCATGCAGCCGCCCAGGGGCTTCACCGATTCGCCCTTGTTCACACCGAGAGGCTCCCTGTTTTTGGAGGCCGAAGGACAAGCGGACAACACCGAATATCTCCTGTCAAAATCCAGCGGCCTCATCGAACTCAGCATCGCCAAAACCTGCGACCTGTTTCCAGTACTCAGACCAGACTACGCCAAGCGCTGCTTTCTCGATGGCCAGACCGGCGACCTCGACGTCGATCTGTTGCACCGTGGTTTTCTCCGCATGCTGAAAGAGCGTGGCGGAACAGTTTTGCTGTCTTCATCCCTGCTGTCAGTCGAGCGCCGCGAGGGCCGGTGGAAAGTCCGTTGTGGCAGTACAGATATTGCTGCGACGGTCATCGTCAACGCTGCAGGAGCCTGGGGCGATGCGGTCGCAAAACTTTGCGGTGCTGTCCCCGTCGGCCTCATACCGAAGCGCCGCTCCATCGGTGTCATTCCCATGCCAGATGGCCTGGCCTTCGCCCATTGGCCAATGGTCACCGACATGGGGGAAACCTGGTATGCCAAACCGCAAAGTGGAAAACTGATCGTCTCCTCCGCTGACGCCACCCCCGTTGAACCCCATGACGCCTATGCCGACGACATGGCCATTGCCGAGGGCATAGACCGCATGATGGCCGCCACGACAATCGAGGTCGAACGCCTCGACCACAGCTGGGGCGGGCTTCGCACCTTTGCATCAGACGGCAACCCAATTGTTGGGTTTGATCCGCATACGGACGGCTTTTTCTGGCTGGTGGGCCAGGGCGGCTACGGCATACAATCTTCACCGGGACTATCCGCAATGGCAGCAGACATGGCACGCGGGCAACCTATATCCGAAACCATTATCGAGATGGGGCTTAGCCGTGCCGACATAGCGCCGGAGCGCTTCAAGCCATGAACGACATCACCATCGGCGAAGCCTTGGTGGGCCTGCTCGAAGCCTATGGCGTCGACACCATTTTCGGCATTCCCGGCGTGCATAACGTCGAAATGTATCGCGCGCTGCCACGCTCCAAAATCAACCACATTCTCACCCGCCACGAACAGGGCGCAGGCTTCATGGCTGATGGCTATGCGAGGGCCACAGGCAAGCCCGGCGTGTGTTTCACCATCAGTGGACCCGGACTTACCAACATCCTCACCCCCATGGCGCAGGCCTGGTCGGACTCGTCGAATGTGTTGGTGATTTCGTCCGCGTTGGATGTCGTGGATTCGGCCCAAGGCCGAGGTCGTTTGCATGAGATGATAGATCAACACGGTGCGGCAAAATCTGTAACCTCGCTCGCCATGCGTGCCTATACTGCTCGTGACGTGCAAGACGGACTGGCGCGCGCCTTTTCGCATTTTGCCAGCGCGAGACCGCGACCTGTTTATATTGAAATTCCACTCGATTTGTTTACAAAACCAGCAGGTCCGGGATGGCGGACGGAAAAAACAGCACGGCAGCCATCACCGCACGGCAACGACATCAGCACGGCGGTGAGGCACTTGGAAAATGCCGGAAATCCGATGATTGTGCTTGGCGGCGGCGCGCTTGATGCAGGATATGCGGCACTTCAAATTGCAGAAAAGCTGGGCGCACCCATTCTCACCACCACAGCGGGCAAGGGCGCTGTTCCCGCCCATCATCCTAGCTGTTGGGGATATTGTCTGGCTTCACCCGATGTTCAAAAGCAATTGGCAGAATCTGATTGCGTTTTGGCGGTTGGCACCGAGCTTTCGGAAACTGATTTCTGGACTACCGATTTTCGCCTCAGCGGCAATCTCATACGCATCGATATCGATCCCTCCTCATTGGCAAGGCCGCATGCTGCAATGTTGGCCATTCTTGCCGACGCGGAAGAGGCTCTGACCAGACTGGCGCGAAAAATAAACTCGACAGGAAAACTGTTGCCTGCAAAGCCTGTGGCACAGGAACCTGATGCTTTGGGACATATGTTGGCCAAAGTGCTTGGCGTGATCCGCGACAGCTTGGGCGAAGAGACCGTCATCGCCACGGACATGACGCAAATCGCCTATGCGGCAAATGTTGTTTTCCCCGTATCAAAACCCCGCACATGGCTTCACCCCGTGGGCTTTGGCACGCTGGGATTTGCGCTTCCTGCCGCCATCGGTGCAAAGTTCGGAGTAGGTGAAACACCAGTGGTGGTATTGGCTGGCGACTATGGCTTTCAATATACAATCAATGAACTCGGCACCGCCGTCGAACACAAACTGCCCATTCCCATTCTACTCTGGAACAACACCGCACTGGGCCAAATCCGCGATGACATGGTCAACAAGGGTATTCAGCCCAATGCAGTCACGTTGCGCAATCCTGACTTTCAGGCCCTGGCAAAAGCCTATGGCGCGCGGGCGGAAAAGCCGGAGAATTTGAATGCTCTCGCCAAGGCAATCAACGCCAGCCTGAATGCCGATGGTCCCACAATTATCGAAATGTCGGAAGCGATGGTGCGTGGGTAAAACTCTCACAAGGCCAATGGAAAAACGCGTGATCACCTGGGATCGCTCCCCAATAACTCGTCGTTCCCGCGAACGCGGGAATCCAGACTTTCAACCAGCGAGAACGTGGAAAGTCTGGATTCCCGCCTTCGCGGGAATGACGGTGTAGTATGGAATTTTTTGAACCTTCGATACTCAAGGAGAATGCCCCTTCTAAAATATTCGCCGTCATATTCGACGTCGACGGCGTCCTACTCGACTTGACCCGCGACGAAGAGGAGCTCTTTTTCACCGCCCTCTCCCGCTTTGTACCAACGAAAAACCTCTCCCGCGACTGGAACAGCTATCGCATCCGCAATGACGAGGACATCATCGCGGAGATACTGGAGCGCAATAGTCTGCCGCTCACACTCAAGCCGAACGTCATGAATCAGTATGTGAACGAGCTGCAAACCGCCTTGCACGACACTTTGCAAAGCGTTGAAATCACAGGTGCAAGACAACTCTTGAGCAGCTTGTCCCATACTTCAACACTGGGCATAGCCACAGCAAACCTGCGGGCCGCTGCTGCCCTCAGGCTACAACAAACAGGACTTTGGCCTTACGTGTCGAACAACGCCGAAGGGGCGGATGGCGGCGGCCATAAATCCAAAATCCTCGCCCGCCTTCTTGCCCGCATGAAAATGCCAAAATCACAGGTCATCTATGTCGGCGACAACATCAACGATGTGGAAGCGGGCCTCGAAAACAATGTTCATTTCATCGGCTTTTCAACCGACCCCACGCGCCGCGCCCTGCTGCAATCCCATGGTGCCCGACATATTTCTGCAAACCATTCGGAAACCTTCGCACTGCTAGAAGCAATGATGGCGTGACGGCCACAACAAGGATAAGGCCCACCCCTATGAATGCTCCCGGACAAAGCCAGTTTGCCCTGCTGAAGACCAAGCGCTTCCTGCCGATCTTCGTGACGCAATTCATGAGCGCCTTCAACGACAATGCCTATCGTTTTGCCTTGTCGATTATGCTGCTCACCACATTCGGCGCAGAACAGGGTGGCCTGCTCAACACCATTTCAGCCGCCTTGTTCATTCTGCCCTACTTCCTGTTCTCGGCTTTTGCAGGCCAACTCTCCGACAAGTTCGACAAAGCGTTCATGGCCCGCCGCATCAAGTTCATCGAGATCTTCATCGTCGCCCTGTCAGTCGTAGCGCTCTATTCGGGCTATGTGCCCTTGCAACAGCTGAGCATTTTCATCGCCGGAACCCAAGCCGCATTTTTCGGACCGATCAAGTATTCCATCCTGCCACAGCACCTTGAAAAAGACGAACTCTTGGGCGGCAATGGTCTCATCGAAATGGGCACCTTCGTCTCGGTCCTGCTCGGCACTATTTTCGGTACCATCGCCATCAATTCAGCTGGTGGCAAGGAAGTCGTCGCCGCCGTTATGATCGTCATCGCTCTCCTCTCCTACTGGACAGCAAGGCAGATCCCCGACGCCCCGTCGGCCCAGCCCGATCTCAAACTGAACTGGAACTTCTTCGCCGAAACCTGGAACGTCATTTCCATGGTGCGCAGCCGCCCTGAGGTATTTCAGGCCATACTCGGCGTATCATGGTTCTGGTTGCTTGGCGTAGTCTTTGTCACACAAATTCCATTGTTCACAATAGACAGTCTCAAAGGCACGGAGTCGATTGCCACAGTTATCTTCGCGTTGTTCTCCATCTCCATCGGCATTGGGTCAGTATTTTGCAACAAGCTCCTGAACGGCACAGTCACTGTAAAATTCGTGCCCGTCTCTGCGCTGTTGATGAGCGTTTTCATGTTCGACCTCTACTTCGCTGCGGGCAGTGCGTCGCACATCACCCCTGCCGGCGAAATCACCACGCTGAAAAATCTGTTCACGCATTTCAGCGGTCTTCGCGTGCTGTTTGATCTCTGCGCCGTCGCCTTCTTCTCCGGCCTCTACGTGGTGCCACTTTTCGCCGTCATGCAAATGCGCACACCCTATTACCTCCGTGCACGGACGATTGGTGCCAATAACATCATGAATGCCATCTTCATGATTTTTGCCACAGTCGTATCAGGCATTCTGCTGGGACTAGGCTTCACTGCCAAGGGCCTCTTCCTTATTCTCGGTTTCGCAAATCTCATTGCCGCCCTCTACATTATCCGCCTGCTGCCACATGATTTGCTCACAGCCGCAGCCCGCTTTCTGTTTCGCATGTTCTACCGCGTCGAAGTCAAAGGCCTCGAACACCTCGACGCCGCCGGCCGCAAGGCCCTGATCGTTGCCAATCACACCTCACTCCTCGATGGTCCCCTCCTCTCGGCCTTCCTGCCGGAAAAGGCCAGTTTCGCCATCAACACGCAAATGGCCAAAGCCTGGTGGGTGAAGCCCGCATTTGCCCTGTTCGAACTCTGCCCCATGGACCCCGGCAACCCCATGTCGCTGCGCACCCTTGTCGACCGTTTGAAACATGGCAAGCGCGTGGTGATTTTTCCCGAGGGACGCATCACCGTGACGGGAAGTCTGATGAAAATCTATGAAGGTCCGGGCGCCGTCGCCGCCATGGCCAAGGCGAAGATTTTGCCCGTGCGCATTGATGGCGCGCAGTTCACACCTTTTACCCGACTCAAGGGCGTGTATCCGCGCCGCTGGTTCCCCAAGATCACGGTCACCTTCCTGCCACCGGTCAGTGCCGCCTCGCCGGAAAACCTGAAGGGTTCAGCACTTCGCGAATTTCAGGCGGAAAAACTCTATACCGTGATGACGGATATGGTGTTCCGCTCCTCCAACATTGACCAAACCATCTGGCAAAACCTGCTCGACGCAAAAAAAGCCTACGGCGGCAAACGCATCATTCTGGAAGACATCCAGCGCAAGCCCATGAGCATCAACCGCCTCATCACCGGCAGTTTTGTATTGGGCCGCAAACTCGCGGCCCTCACACCGGGGCAAAAATATGTGGGCATCTTGATGCCCAACGCCAATGCGACGGTGGCCGCCGTCTTCGGCCTCTATGCCTATGGCCGCGTGCCCGCCATGTTGAACTTCTCGACAGGCGCCATGAACATGGCGGCAGCCTGCACAGGCACCGAAATTCGCACCATCATCACGTCCCGCAAATTCATCGAGGCGGGTGAGATGCAAGAGGATGTGAAGTTCCTCGAGAAGAATTGCAAGTTTATCTACCTCGAAGACCTGCGCGAAACCGTCAACGCCATCGACAAACTGCGGGGGGTCGTGCAACGCTTCTTCACACCTGCTTCTTTGAAGGCCTGCGGTGCCGCAACCGATCCGAACACGCCAGCTGTCGTCCTGTTCACATCGGGGTCAGAAGGTGTTCCCAAGGGCGTCGTCCTCTCGCATCGCAATGTGATTGCCAACAAGCACCAAATCCTCGCCCGCATCGCCCTTATGCCGAGCGACACCTTTTTCTGTGCGCTTCCAATCTTCCACGCCTTTGGCTTCCTTGGCGGCATCATGTTGCCTGCAACAACAGGGATGAAGGCCTTCCTCTATCCCTCGCCGCTGCATTACAAGATCGTGCCGGAGCTGGTTTACGATACCAACGCCACCATCCTGTTCTCGACTGATACCTTCCTCAACGGCTACGCTCGCAACGCCCACCCTTACGACTTCTACAATGTACGCCTGCTGGTGGGCGGTGCCGAGAAAGTGAAACCTGAGACACGCTCCATTTACATGGAAAAATTCGGCCTCCGCATTATTGAAGGCTATGGCGCCACCGAATGTGCGCCGACCATCGCTGCCAACACCTTCATGCATTCAAAGCCCGGTACGGTGGGCCGCATTTTCGACGGCATGCAACACCGCTTGGAACCCGTAGAAGGCATCAACGAGGGTGGACGGTTGTGGATCAAGGGACCCAACGTCATGCTGGGTTATCTGCGTGCCGATAACCCCGGCGTATTGGAACCACCACCCGATGGCTGGTACGACACGGGCGACATCGTCACCATCGACGAACAAGGCTACGTCACTATTCAAGGCCGCGCCAAACGCTTCTCGAAAATCGCAGGCGAGATGGTGTCACTTGCCGCACTCGAGGCGAAGATGCAGGAACTCTACAAGGACTTCAACCATGCCGTGGTAGCAGCGCCCGATGCGAAGAAGGGCGAACAGCTCGTGATGTTCACCACGTTGGAGAAACCGGACCGGAAAGAGATTTCGACAGGCCTGAAACGACTTGGCTGTTCTGACCTGATGATCCCCAAAAATATTTTCCACGTGGATGCCTTCCCGGTGTTGGGATCTGGCAAGA
Source organism: Hyphomicrobiales bacterium (assembly GCA_031430915.1). Taxonomy (GTDB): domain Bacteria; phylum Pseudomonadota; class Alphaproteobacteria; order Rhizobiales; family Aestuariivirgaceae; genus Aestuariivirga. Next base: position 34,309 of record JANPCL010000099.1, on the reverse strand, counting down.
CGGATTATGTAACGCTGAACCGGATGGGGCGCGAGAAGGTCGAGGCGTAACGAACGCTCGGCGCATCCTTCGAGGCTCGCAAGAGCTCGCGCCTCGGGATGAGGAGTTTATATATTTTCCCTCATGCTGAGGTGCCCGCCCTCTTGCTGGCCTCGAAGCATGCGCGTCAAGCGCCGCTGGTCAATTTTACACGCCTTGAATTGGCAAGACAGCACAGCTATCCACCGCCCCATGAAACTCGCCTCCATCGCAACCCGACTCTCCACCCTTGGCTCTGACAAATGGGCCGTCCACATCGAAGGAAAACGCCGCCGCGCCCAAGGAGAGAAATTGATTTTCCTCTCCATCGGCGAACCTGATTTGGCCCCGCCACAGGTGCTGCTTGATGAAGCCCGCAACAACATCCGCACGGGACGCTTGGGCTATTCGCCGGGTACGGGCGACATTGCACTGTGCAAAAGCCTGTCCAAGTTTTATACGAGGCAAACCGGGCGCAACATCGGCTCTAACCAGTTCCTGTTTGTGCCCGGCACGCAAACCGGACTCTCACTCGCCTTCCTGTCCATCCTCGAATTTGGTGATGAAGTGCTGATGTTTGATCCCTACTACGCGACCTATGAAGCCGTAGTAACCGCGCCTGGAGGTGTGCCTGTTGCCGTCAAGCTCGATCCCGACCGTGGCTTTCATCCGGACATTGCAGCACTCGAAAAAGCCATTACTCCGAAGACCAGAGCCATATTATTGAATTCACCATCAAACCCCACGGGTGCTGTGTTCACATCGACAGAAATCCGCGCCATTGGTGACATCGCCATCAAGCATGATCTCTGGATTGTTTCAGATGAGGTTTACGCCACACAGATTCACAACGGCCACAGCTTCTCATCTCCCTTCTTCCACAAGGATTTGGAAGAGCGCACCATCGTTGTCTCGTCAATTTCAAAATCCCATGCCGTGCCGGGATTCCGCTGTGGCTGGATGGCGGGATCGGTTGATTATTGCGCGAAAGTATTGCCGGTATCCGAGACTATGCTCTTCGGCAGCCAGCCTTTCCTCGAAGATGCCTTGGCCTTCGCACTCGATCATGAGTTTGCAGAAACCACTGCCATGCGCGACGCCTACTGGAAGCGCGGTAAAGCTCTCGTTGAAGGTCTGCAGGCCTCCAACAAAGTCAAAGCCCGCATGCCCGAGGGCGGCATGTTCGTGATGGTGGACGTGCGCGCCACCGGACTTTCAGGAGTCGCTTTCGCTCGCAAACTGCTGGCTGAGCACGACGTGGTCACCATGCCGGGAGAAAGTTTCGGTGCAGGCGGTGCAGGTCACTTGCGGGTGGCGCTGACAGTTGAAGAGGCAACCATGGCGGAAGCCGCACGCCGCATCGTGTCGCTAGCGGCTTCGCTCAGTTGACGGCATCAATCACACCCGCAGGGCAGCCCGCATCTGTAGGGTCTGACGCTGCAATCAAATCAGCCATTTTCATGCCTGACGCAATATCACCCTTCAAGCCAATCGTCAGTTCACTGATCAATCCGTCCGGGCTGCAAGCCACGCGCACCCGCTCACCCGCACCTTTGCCATAGGCCTCGTCGAACTTCGCACGAAGATCAGCAGTCTGAATCGTCTTGCCAATATTCGCCGCCACAAAAGCCTGCACCACCGATGCATTCACTTCATGCGTCAACCGCACCGCGTCCCTGAAATACTGGTCCGCATCGCCACCGGGATAGCAGGTACCATGCTTGATCCATTCATGCCGCTCCAACACCGACTGCGTACCAGGCATCACCTTGTCGAGTGCCGCTTTGGTCTCCGCACTCATCTGCGGTGCAGGCAATTTCTCCCACTGGTGTTGGTCATCAAGTGCGGCGGTGGCACGATCCACACCACAGAAAACGTTGCGCCGGGGCTGCGGCCACAACCCGTGCAAGGAAAAATGACTGGCGTCGTAGCTGGCAGCAGTTTGGGTTTTACACTCGGTCTTGCTGCGCATCTTCTCGCAAAAAGCAGGCTCCCAACTCAGCGCCAAAACATAGAATGGCTTGCCATCTTTTGGACCTTTCGGATTTGGTTTCGGCTTCACGGTGCCTTGCGGCGTGTCAACCGCAGCGCCGCTGGTCGATGGAGCGGCCGCCGCGGCTTCTGTCGTTCCGCAATTCAAAGCCACCCAACGCTGGGCGGGATTGGCCCCCGGCACGTCTATCCAGTAATGGGTGGCCGCATCCTTGTTTTTCCCAAGCAGGCTATACGACGTCCCCGCCTTGATCGATATATCTCCGGGATTTGTGCCCTTCTTGATCGACAGCACAGCCGGGCAATTTTGCGTCGCCACAAACTGGCCTTTCAACTTGACCTGCGCGTGCGAAGCAGTGACAAAAAGCAATAGGCTAAGCAAAACAGAAACAGTGCGGTTCACGAAGGCCTCTCAATCCTGACGGGAGGGCTTTTGTAGCACAGGCCGCACCGAAAACCAAAAACCCCGGCCTTGCGGACCGGGGTTGTCGTCATTCAGAGTTCTGTTCAAACTCAGTCGTTACTGCTCATAAAGCCGAAGATCTGCAACAGGTTGACGAAGATCGATACAAAACTGCCGTAGAGCGCGAAGGCCCCAAAAATGGACTTGCGGGTTGCAGTCTCGCCAGCGTCATTTTCGTCATAGAGCTCCTTCACCATCTGGGTTTCCCATGCGGTAAGCAGGGAGACCAAAATCACGAAAGCGCCAGAGATGAGGATCGAAATCATCATCGCGGCTGCAGTTGCACCTGTGAAGAGTGAAACCACCAGATTGACCACGGCGGCAAGCAGCAGGCCGATCATGATCATGCCAACGGTATTGGCCATGCCCGACAGATCTTTCTTCGAGGTATAACCCCAGGCGCTCATGGCACCAAAGGTGATGGCCGTGGTCAGGAACGCTGACATGACCATGCTCGGATCGACGCCAAGATAGCGATTGACGATCGGCGCAATGCCGATACCCCAAGCCGCAACATAGGCCCAATACACGGCATGGGCCTTGCCCACGCTGCCATTGAACACCATGCGAGGGCCAAACCAGCCCAGCGCCAGAAGTGCGATCATGGCCGGGAAGGCCAGAACCTTGGTCACAGCCCCGACGGCAGGCACCATGAAGGACGCCAAAATGATCAGGGCTGTGACAGCAATGCCAAGGCCCATATAGTTGTAAACACCCAGCATATAGGAGCGCAGACCCGTATCGACCTCGCCCCGCGCACCGGTTCGAGTATTTGCATAACGCAGTTCAGCCATGTCTATTCCCTCCAAAATAAGTTATTCCGAATATGGTGATGCTGCACCAAACCGTCAAGTTACGCGACTTTAATGTTTTCACAGCGGTTAACCAGCAGCAATTTCATCCATTTTCTGTGCCAGCTTGATGTCGAGTGCTGTAACACCGTGGGCCGCATGGGTGGTCAGTGTTACCTCCACCTTGCCATAGACATTGGCCCACTCGGGGTGATGATCTAGCTTCTCCGCCACCAGTGCCGCCTGCGACATGAAACCCCACGCCTCACGGAAATTGCCGAAGCGGAAGGTCTTGTGAATGGCGTCTCGCCCCGGCACATCGGCCCAGTCCTTCAAGTCTTGCAGCGCCTTGATGCGTGCAGCGCCTTGCAAACGGTCTGTCATCCCTGTGCTCCCATGGTCTCATTGTTTTTGATGCCCGGTTCAAACCGGGCTTGGTATTCGGCTTCCACCCCATAGGGCCCGCCACCCTTGAGAGGGCGCGAGGAGAAGAGCACGAAGGCTGCAACAGTGAAAGGGGCCGTGGAATAAAGACTATGCACCTCGACCCAGCGCTGCAGGGCACGGGGTTCAGCATCTTTCAACCGGGCCAGCGTCACATGTGGCAAGAACTTCCGTGATTCAGCGGCAAGACCAAGCGTCTGGCACAGCCGTTCCTGCACATCATGCAGACGGCGCAATTCGGCGTTGTCTTCAACACTGGCATAAAGCGAATGCGGTCTGTTGCCACCGAAGATGCCCACACCCTTCAGGCGCAGGGAGAAGGGCTTGAAGCGGATATGGTCCAGCTCCAGCGCAATTTCGCGCGCCAGCCCCTGTTCGATGTCACCGATAAAGCGGATGGTGAGGTGATAATTCGCCGGGTCCATCCAGCGGCTGCCGGGAATGCCGCCTGACATGATCTGCAAATCAAGGGCAACATCCGGCGGCAGTTCCAATCCGGTGAAGAGGCGGGGCATGTTGACCTCCTGCGACAGTTCAAACCTCAAGCTAACGCGATTCGTAATATCGACAAGGTTTATTTCAAGAGAGCTTCGACAGAGGGCAAGACACGCTTCACGATCTCATCGACCCCCTGCGGATTGGGGTGCATGCCATCAGCTTGATTGAGTTTTGCGTCTGCGGCCACTCCATCAAGAAAGAACGGATAAAGCGCCACACCGTATTGCTTGGCCAATTCGGGGAACATTGCATCAAACGCGGCCCCATAATCTGGCCCCAGATTGGGAGGGGCCTTCATGCCAAGCAGCAATACCGGAAGCTTGCGCTTTTGTAATGTGGCCAGCAACCCATCCAGCGCCTGCTTTGCCTGTTCGGGGGCAAGCCCGCGAAGGGCGTCATTCGCCCCCAACTCCACAAGCACGGCATCAACATCATCGGTTAGCGCCCAGTCGAGGCGTGCTGCCCCCTGCGCTGCCGTATCGCCGGAAACCCCGGCATTCAGCACCACCACATCATGGCCTTTTGCCTTCAGGGCGGCCTCCAGTTTCGCAGGAAACGCCTGTGTGGGGTCAAGCCCCAGTCCTGCCGTCAGGCTGTCACCCAGGGCCAGAAGGGTTTGTGTCTCCGCCCTGACGGGCAGACTGGCAAGACACATCAACAGCAGGACAACGCAAAATCTGATCATGGGCGTCTATGTGAGGGTAGCAGGCGTAATGTGCAAGTCGTCCCTCGACAAATCGGGCCACCCGCCCCATCTCTTGCCTTTGCTTTACAAAGGACTATCCCCGTGACGCCTGCCCTCAGTCTGAAAGATGTTCACCTTAATCTGCCGTCACGGGCGGGAGATGTGCATATTCTCAGGGGCGTTACAATGCAGGCTAAAGCCGGTGAAGCCATTGGCATTGTCGGGCCGTCAGGTTCCGGCAAGACCTCGCTGCTCATGGTGATGGCGGGTCTGGAGCCGGTGACATCGGGTGAAATTTTCATGCAAGGCGAAGCCCTGCACAGCAAATCGGAATCAGCCTTGGCCAAACTCCGGCGCGACCATGTGGGCATCGTGTTCCAGTCTTTTCATCTCATCCCCACTTTGACGGCTGTTGAGAATGTGGCCCTGCCACTGGAATTCAAGGGTGTGCGCAATGCTGTAACGCTTGCGCAGGACAAACTCACCGCAGTGGGTCTTGGCCACCGCCTCACACATTATCCGGGTCAACTTTCAGGCGGTGAACAGCAGCGCGTTGCCATTGCGCGCGCCCTTGCGGCTGGAGCCAAAATCATTCTGGCGGACGAGCCCACAGGCAATCTGGACCAGGACACGGGCGAAGCCATCATGCAACTGCTGTTCTCCTTGCGCGAAGAACATGGGGCAACACTTCTGCTCGTCACCCATGACCGGGAATTGGCCAAGCGCTGTGACCGCATCATCACCGTGCGTGATGGTTTGATCAGCGGAAGCAGCCCCCAATGAACCCCGCCCTGTGGATCAAATATGCGGCCCTCAATTTGCGCTCCGGCCTCAAGGGCTTTTACATTCTCCTGACCTGCCTCACTCTCGGGGTAGCTGCAATCGCCATCATCGGTTCGCTCACCTCCGCCATTGAGCGGGGACTGGCGGAACAGGGCCAACCGCTACTCGGTGGCGACATTGAATTTTCCCTCATCCAGCGTGAAGCCTCAAGCGACGAAGCGGCTTACATTGCAAAGCAAGGTACGGTCAGCCGCATCGCCACCTTGCGCGCCATGGCCACATCCAATGGGCGCTCCACACTGGTTGAAATCAAAGCGGTGGACAGCGCCTACCCCCTCTACGGCCAGTTCACACTGGCTGATGCAAAAACCCTTCCTTCAATCCTTTCCGAAAAAAACACTGTCGCCGTCGACGACTTGCTGCTCGGGCGACTGAATCTGAAAATCGGCGACATCGTCAAGCTTGGCAGCGTGGATATGCGGGTGGGCGGCGTCATTACAACAGAACCAGACCGTATCGCCGACGGCATTATTCTCGGGCCTCGCATTGTCATGTCACATGAGGCGTTGAAGGCTACGGCCCTTGTGCAACCCGGCAGTCTCGTCACCTGGCGCTACAGGGTGAAGCTGGCCCAGGGGGCATCTCTGACAACGGCAAAAACTGTTGTTGGCGAGGCAGAGAAAGCTTTCCCCAATGCTGGCTGGCGTGTGCGCGCCACCGACAAGGCGGCTGGCGGCGCTGAACGCTTCATTGAACGGCTTGGGTATTTCATGACCCTGGTGGCACTGGCCGCACTGGTCGTTGGCGGGGCCGGCATGGCCAATGCCATCTCGGCTTTCGTGTCCCGCCGCAGCAGTGCCATTGCTACACTGAAATGCCTTGGGCTTTCCTCGCGCGATGTGTTTGGACTCTACCTTGCGGAGATTCTTCTGGTCGGTCTGATCGGGCTTGCAATTGCGCTGGGCTTGGGGGCGATTTCGCCTTTCGTTTTGAAAACTTTGGCGGGACATATTCTGCCCTTGCCCGTTGCCACCTCAGTTCAAGGGCTCCCGCTGCTCATTGCAGGCGTGCTGGGCTTGCTGGTGCTGGCGGCTTTCGCGGTTTTGCCACTTGCCCGTATTTCCACCATTCGTGGCGCGGACCTGTTCCGCAATCATCTCGTGGCGGGACAGGGAGGCAGGGCATGGCGCTATATGCTGGCATCCCTCGGCCTTTTGGGAGTGGCAGCAGCGCTGGTCACCGGATTGTCTGAAAATCCTGAAGTCACACTGATGTATCTTGCGGGCCTTGCCGGAAGTTTCGTGGTTCTGAGCCTTTTGGCTTACGGGCTTCTCCGTGTCATCCGCCTGTTGCCAAAACCCCGATATATACTCCTCCGTCATGCCGTGACTTCGCTCACGCGACCCGGTGCGCAGAGCTTTTCCATCATCCTCGCCCTCGGTCTTGGCCTCTCGCTTTTTGTGACGCTGGCGCTGACCGACCGGACGATTTCGAACGAGCTGCGTTCAGGCATTCCAGAACAAGCCCCTGCCTTTTTTTTCCTCGATGTTCGCAATGACGAGTTGCCGCAATTTCGGTCCGCACTCGAAAAGGAAACCGGCGTGACAGGCATCCACAACGCTCCCATGTTGCGTGGCCGCATCACAGCAGTGAAGGGTGTGGCGGCTGACAAGGTGGTGCCGAAGCCTGGCGTAAGTTGGGCCCTGCAAGGAGATCGCGGCCTCACCTATTCCGCTACCTTGCCGCAAGGCTCCGAACTGGCGCAAGGTCAGTGGTGGGCGGCGGACTACGCAGGTAAACCACTGGTTTCGGTCGAACAGGAAATTGCGGACGGGCTTGAGCTCAAGATCGGCGATAGCCTGAAAGTCAATGTCATGGGCCGCGAGATTGAAGCCGAGGTGGCGAACCTGCGCAGTGTCAACTGGCGCAGCATGGGCATTAATTTCGTGCTTGTCTTCACGCCAAACACGCTGGTGGCCGCCCCCCATGCCCATATCGTTACTGTCGAAATGAAGGGCGGAGATGAGGCTTCTTTGCTCAACCACATGGCTGAACAGTTTCCATCAGTGACAGCCGTGCGCGTCAAGGATGCGCTGGCAACAGTGGGAACCTTGCTTGGCCAAATGCTGGCGGCAGTTCGTGGTGCCAATGGTCTGACACTGCTCACAGGCATTCTGGTTCTGGCAGGCGCCATGGCATCGGGCCTTGCCACGCGCTCCTATGAAACGGTGGTACTGAAGACCCATGGTGCCACACGGGGCCAATTGCTGACCGCTTTTATGCTGGAATATGGTCTCTTGGGCTTGGTCTCGGCCCTGTTTGGTGTGCTCTCGGGAACCTTGGGAGCCTGGTATCTCGCCCGCTTCATTCTGGAAATGCCGTGGCAGTTTTCCTGGGCACTCGCAGCGGCCACAGCCCTTGTTGCCATGGTGCTGTCCATTGGTGTGGGATTGCTTGTTACCGCAAGAGCCTTGTCAGCCAAGCCTGCGGCTTACTTGCGCAACGAATAAGTTGCACTTTGCAAAGCCTGGACTTTGGGTTAGGCGGGGGCATGGTTGTCCTCAATAGAATTTATACCCGCACCGGCGACGGTGGCGAAACCTCACTGGGCTCAGGCGAGCGCGTCTCGAAGGCTGACCTGCGCATCGAAGCCTATGGCACCGTTGATGAGACCAATGCGGTCATTGGTCTTGTGCGCCAGCATACGACGCATGTGCGACTCGCGATCCTCGATGAGATGCTGGCCCGCATCCAGAATGAGTTGTTCGATCTCGGTGCTGATCTCTGCGTGCCCGATCGCGGGCAGAAACTCGAATGGGAACCCTTGCGCATTCTCGCCTCGCAAGCCGAACGGCTTGAACAGGAAATTGACCACCTCAACGATACTCTCTCGCCGCTACGCTCCTTCGTGCTGCCCGGTGGTGTGGCTGCTGCGGCGCATTTGCATCAGGCCCGCACCGTCTGCCGCCGCGCCGAACGGCTGATGGTGGCATTGGCGGGTGTTGATGGTGAAACAGTAAGTGCCGGTGCCATGTCCTATATCAACCGCCTCTCTGATTTTCTCTTTGTTGCAAGCCGTTGGACCAATGCTGTAGCTGGCGACGGTGATGTGCTCTGGGTGCCGGGCAAAACCCGGTGATCTGGCAAGCAGTTCTTTCTGGCTTTTTGCTGGGCGGCAGTCTGATAGTGGCGATAGGCGCGCAGAACGCCTTCGTTATCAGGCAGGGCGTGCTCAATGCCCATGTCTTTTGGGTTTGCCTGTTTTGCACGATCAGTGATGCGATATTGATTTGGGCAGGCGTCTTTGGCCTCGGTGCCTTGGTCAAGGCCCTGCCATGGTTTGTGCCCGTCTTGACCTATGGCGGAGCGGTGTTTTTGCTGTGGTACGGCGTCAAGGCTTTGCTTCGGGCGCTCAATCCCACTGGCAAGGGAGCGGACGGCGAGACGGCAGGCACGTTGAAAGCGGCCCTTCTGGCCTGTGCCGGTTTCACCTTGCTGAACCCCCATGTCTACCTCGACATGGTCATCCTTATCGGCTCCATCGCCAATGCCAGACCACATGGTGAGCAATTGTCCTTTGCGACGGGTGCATCTTTTGCATCGCTCGTCTGGTTTTTTGGATTGGGTTACGGGGCGCGTGCCATCGGTCCCTGGCTGGGACGTCCGACAGTATGGCGCGGCATTGACTTTTGCATCGCCGCCATCATGCTCCTGCTCGCCTTCAAACTGCTGACTGGATAACCCATGTTTGTGCCGCTGAAAGATGACAATCCCCTGCGGCTCATTCGCTTCCAATATGTGGTTCTCGCAATCATTGCAGCGAATGTGGTGATCTTTCTGGTCACCGGGCCGCTGATGGGCGACGAGGCCTTGTTATGGATTGAGACGGGATTTGGTGTTGTGCCAAGCGAATTGTTGGACTTGCAGCGCACCGCCAACCCGGTATTCAATCCAGTGTCTGAACCCTTGACGCTCATTACCTACCAGTTCCTGCACGGCGGCTGGCTGCACCTCTTGGCCAACATGGCCTTTCTCTGGGTGTTTGCCGACAATGTGGAGGACGTTTTTGGCCATTTCGGCTTTGCGCTGTTTTATCTGATGTGCGGAATCGTGGCGGCACTCACCCATGTGTATATGCTGCCGAATAGCCATGAGCCGCTGATCGGCGCATCGGGTGCAGTGTCTGGCGTGCTTGCCGCCTATTTGTTGCTCTATCCCAGAGCCCGCGTCTGGATTCTGCTGTTTTTTTATATACCCTTCCGGATACCCGCCTGGATCGTGTTGGGCGGCTGGATCATCCTGCAGGTGGTCAGCGTCAATGCCACCGAACCCGATGCCCAAGCCGTAGCCTGGTGGGCTCACATCGGCGGATTTGCTGTAGGTTTGGCGTTTACACTCGTACTGCGCTCACCCCTGATGGTGCGGAACTAGACTCCCCGTCAGCAAACCCATCCTCATGCTCATAGGCCTGCAACAGATCTTCCAGCACGGCATTGGCCACTTCGGGAGACTTCGCCAACAGATGCACATGGATTTCATCCACACCCGCCTTGCGGAAATTGTTCACTTCGCGGCTCCCCAGAACGCCATCCCAGAATGGGGTGAAGCGTCCAATCGCCATGACCAGCCGCAACGGCCCCTCACGGCGCACACCCACATAAATCGCACCGGGAAGCGGTGGAAGGTCGTCCAGCCCGTAGACGGAATGGATATATTTGCGCCCCGATGCCCCGGTCCAATACCAGAAACGGTCCTTGAAACCGGGGTCAGCGGGGAAATCGGCAGTGATTGGGGTTCCGTGAATCAGCATAGAACATAGATAGAACATTGTTCCCGTTTTGTCAACCACAAAAAGCAGTGCCGCAGTCACGGCAAGTTTTGCAACCTTCCTTGTTGTCAAGTTTGTCGCTGCCACAGGACGGGCAAACCTCAACTGAAGTCGCCGTCAAAATTGATCCAGTGACGCTGTTGGGCCGGAAGGTTGTGCAACCCTTGAGACCCAGCTTCCACGCCTTCTCATAGACCGACACGAAATCCGTGAACGCATAATCCGCCGGCACATTGATGGTCTTTGAAATCGAACTGTCGACATGCGCTTGCGCTGCCGCCTGCATGGCGAGGTGTTCATCCGCCGAAAGCTCAGCCATGGTGGTCAACGCTGCAGGACGTGTCTTCTGTCCCGTTTGGCGCCAAGCCGCAAAACCGAAGTCTTCCAGCTCCTCGGTCCGGTGGCTGCCATCGCGGTTCAGAATGCGACGTGACTGGGACAGGGAGAACACCGGCTCAATGCCACTGGAGACGTTTCCTGCAAGAAGTGAAATCGTCCCCGTCGGCGCAATTGATGTGAGCAGACCGTTGCGCAGACCCCTCGTCGCAATGGCTTCCCGCACTTCAGGTGGACGACGCTGCGCCGACGGTGTTGCAAGGTATGCCCCGGCATCAAAGCGGGGAAAACTACCCTTCTCCGCGGCAAGCTCAATACTCTGGTCGAGAGCAGCCTCTTCGATCGCCTGCATCCAGTTTTTCGTGGCAGCGACTGCAGAAGTCGAACCATAACGCAGCCCACACATGAACAGCGCATTGGCCAACCCCGTTACCCCCAAACCCAGACGGCGCTTGGCGAAAGCTTCAGCCTGCTGCTGTGGCAACGGATAATTCGAAACATCGACAACATTGTCAAGAAAGCGGATCGCAATGGCAGCTACAGCTTGCAGCCGCACCAGATCAAGCCGGGAATGCTCCGTGAACGGATCAATCACAAAGCGTGTGAGGTTCAATGAACCCAACAGACAGGCGCCGTAAGGCGGCAACGGCTGCTCCCCACAGGGGTTGGTGCAGGCAATGGTTTCGCAATAGGCCAGTGGATTTTGTGAATTCACCCGGTCAATGAAAATCACACCCGGTTCCGCTACATCATAAGTCGCGCGCATGATGCGCTGCCAAAGCTCGCGGGCTCTCACCGTCTTGTAAACCTCGCCGCCAAAGCGCAGAGCCCACTCCCCATCCGCTTCAACCGCCCGCATGAAGGCGTCAGTCGCCAGCACCGACACATTGAAATTCCGAAGCCGCTTACCATCGCGCTTTGCATCCACAAACATTTCAATGTCGGGATGGTCGCAAGCGAGGGTTCCCATCATGGCCCCGCGCCGCGCCCCCGCCGACATGATTGTGCGGCACATGGAATCCCAGACATCCATGAAACTGAGTGGACCAGAGGCATCAGCCCCTACACTGTGAACCGCAGCACCCATGGGCCTGAGCGTCGAAAAGTCATGGCCGATACCGCCACCCTGTTGCAGGGTAAGTGCTGCCTCTGTCAGGCCACCAAAAATACCGGGCAAGGAATCAGGGATGCTGCCCATCACATAACAATTGAACAGGGTAACTGCCCGACCAGTACCAGCCCCCGCCAGAATGCGGCCCGCCGGAATAAAGCTGAGATCACTCAGGACATCGAGAAACTGCTGCCGCCAGAAACCGCGAAGCTCTGGATTTTCCGCATCAGATACAGCCGTGGCCACCCGCTCCAGCGTCTCGGCAAGCGATTGCTCTGCAGTACCGTCGGGGCGGACGAAACGATATTTGGAGGACCAGATGTCCTGTGAGATCGGAGGTATCATGCTGCAAATACTAAACCCGAAATATCGCCCATGTCCAGAATTTGTTCTAGTTTTGTTTCGAGCGTGCTTCCGCCACCAGTGCCCGTGTTGAGGACTCAATTGCCGTTTCCAGTCGTGACTGGAATTCCCCACGTTTCAAGCCCGCTGGAATGGCCGGTAGAAACTCAAGAACAACAGTTCCGGGTATGCGCAGAAATTTGCGCCGCGGCCAGAACAACCCGGCATTCAAGCCAAATGGAACGCAAGGCACGCCCAATTGACCATAAAGCGCTGCTGCTCCCGGCTTGTAATCTGGTGGATCATCAGGCGCTTTACGCGTCCCCTCCGGCATGATCACAATCTGTCGACCCCGCGCCACTTCTTCCTTGCCGCGCTTGACCAGTTTGCGCAATGCGGTGGACCCCGCAGACCGTTCCACCGCAATCATGCGGAACTTCAAGCCAAACCAGCCGAACAACGGAATCAGGATCAACTCTCGCTTCAACACCATGCAAGGGTCGTCGAGAAGCGGAAGTATGGCGAAAGTCTCCCACAGGGAGTGATGCTTGCCCGCAACCAACGCGGCACCAAACGGAATGTGTTCCCGCCCGCGGACTTCAATTCTAATATTGCACAGAACCTTCAGCCACCACAGTGAAGACCGCGCCCACAGCTGCAAAGCCCTGATCGCCCACATGCGTGGACAGAGCAGCAGAGGCGATCCAATCACCAGAAACAGGATGAGGTTCACATAGAACACCACATTGAAAATGCCAGAGCGAAAGGCGATCATCTCACCTCCCGCAACATGCGGCGAAGCGTAATGCGCGACGTGACAAGCGCAATCACCGTCGCCCCCACAGGCACGAGCAGAAACCACGCCAGACTCGACCAGTCTTTCTCCTGCGGCAGGTAGAACAAGGCCCGCGCCGCGGAGGCCACACCATTATTCTCCGCCACATCCCAGTGCCCCAGCACGAAGAACATGGCCATGCCAGCGGCCAAGCCAATCAACCCGGCCCACAGCCCTGTTGCAATGAAGCGGCGGTTGATTTCGCCAGCAATAAAACCATCATCGGCCCCTGCAATATGCAACACATCTACTGTCTCGCGATTGGCTTCCAGAACGGCACGAGAAGCAAAAATCACCATGGCCACCGCTGACAGGGAAATCAGCACAAGGATCAAAGATGACAGCCAGGTGAGGGTCGACGCCATGCGCCGCAATTCCGCCTCCCAGCGCCGGTGTGTGTCAAGCCGCGCTGTCGGCACAGCCTCCTGCAACGTCTGTTCCATCACTAAAAAATCCGGCTGACGCTTGTCATCAACCACAACGCGGATCAGCCGTGGGATCGGCAAAGCGTCCAGCCCCTCCGTGCCGATCCACGGAGCCAACAACTTCTCTCCTTCCGCACGGTCGAGAATGGTAACACCCTTCACTCCCTCTATGCCTGCGATCACTTGCGTAAGCGCCGTCAAATCCTTGTCCATATCGCGTGTCGAAAGTTGCGGCAGTTGCACGGTGACTTCACTCGCCAAGCCCGACGCCCATTGCGCCACTGCCCGGTTGATCAATTCCATCGCCCCTACAGCAAGCACGGCAAGAAAACACATGACCGCCATGACAGCCGTGAGCGTCCGCAAGGGTGCAGCGGACGATGGAATTATGGAACCGGGTTTGGCAACGGTCATGGCGTCAGCAAACGTCCCTCTTCAAGATGAAACACCGGGGCCTTGATCTGTCGGAGCAAGCTCTCATCATGGGTGGCAAACAACACCGTCGTGCCCTGCTTGTTCAATTGCGCAAACAGATGCAGCAACCGTTGTGCCAACGCCTTGTCCACATTGCCTGTCGGCTCATCAGCCAAAAGAATATCCGGCTTTGAAATCACCGCACGCGCAATGGCAGCCCTCTGCTTTTCTCCACCCGACAGAACTGATGGCATGGCGTGCAGCTTGTCACCCAGCCCCACCCATTTCAGCAAGCTTTCGACATCCGGCCCGTAGACCTCAGGTCGCTGGCCCTGAATGCGAAGTGGCAACGCCACATTGTCAAAAGTCGAGAGATGGTCGAGCAAGCGAAAATCCTGGAAAACCACGCCGATGCGACGGCGAAGTGCCGGAAGTGCTTTGCGCCGCAACGACAACACGTCCTCGCCAAACATGTCGATGCGCCCCCGCGTTGGCTTCAGCGCCAGAAACAACAGCCGCAACAAGCTGGTTTTCCCCGCACCCGATGCACCTGTCAAAAACGCAAACTGTCCCGGCGCCAGCCTGAAGCTGACGTCACGTAGTACTTCCGGTCCATCACCATAGCGCAGACCCACGGCATCCAGTTGCAGCACTTTGTTTCCCTGATTCGGTTTTGCCCTGTTTAACCCGTTCTTAACCACGAAGTCAGATAGCTTCGAGCCATGATTGTCTCCTGTCCGTCATGTCAGACGCGCTATGCCATGCCGCAGTTTGCGGTGGGCGCTGTGGTCATGACCTGTCGCAGCTGCGGTCACCGCTGGCGTGAAGCCGAAACCATTGACGCGATCGACATCAGCGAAAAGCCCCGCCGCAACCTGCCCGCCGTGGTGGAGCATGACGATGCGCCGGATATTGAAGCTTCGCGCCTCTCCCAGATGGCAAGAGACGCCCGGGAAGAACACCAGATCCGTCTGGCCAAGCGCCGCCGCAAGCTGCAGCAATGGGCCGTCTTCGGGTCCTTTGTTCTGGCACCCTTTGTCGCCGCCGCCGCCATGCCTGAGACCGTGGTGCAGGCCGCCCCCATCAGCATCAAGGCCTACCAGGCGCTGGGTTACGACATCAATGTCTACGGCCTTGAGGTGCGCGGCCTGGAACGCGAACATATCATCATGGATGGCCAGCGCATTCTCTCGGTCAAGGGCTCGATTGCCAATGTCGATGCTGCGTCGCGCAAGATTCCATGGCTGCGTTTTGCCCTGACCGGACCATCGGGCGAAGAGCTTTATACATGGACGCTCGATACCAGCTCCAAACCCCTCCTCCGGTCTGGCGAAAGCACGGGCTTTGTCACCCGCATCTCCGCCCCGCCCGAAGCTGCGCAAAACCTGCAGATTCGCTTTGCGAGAGCCGATGAGATCGGGTTAAAGACGGGCCATGAGCAGCCTTAACCCGAACAACCTTAACATTGACGGATATCAGATTGATGTCCTGTTTTCCGAAACCGAAATCGCTTCACGTATCAGAAGCCTTGCGGCCGAGATCGCGGCTTTGAAGCCGAAGCGGCTTTTGGTCATCCCCATCCTCAAGGGCAGCTTCATCTTCGCAGCCGACCTCATCCGTGCCATGCACCATGCAGGCCTGTCGCCCGAAGTCGACTTCATGATTCTCGCGTCTTACCGCGAGGGAACACGGTCTTCAGGTCGTGTCGACGTGTTGCGCGACATAGAAACCGACGTCAAAGACCGAGACGTCTTGCTGGTCGACGACATCCTGGAATCAGGCCGCACGCTGGCGTTTGCAAAAGACCTGATCATGGCCCGTGGTGCCACCCGCGCCAACAGCTGCGTGCTCCTCAACAAACCCGGTCACCTCGCTGCCAATATCAAGAGTGACTACACAGGTTTCGACTGCCCCGACAAATTCGTCGTCGGCTACGGCATGGACATGGCGCACCAGTTCCGCGAACTGCCCTTCGTGGGGCATGTGGTGTCGGGCCCAAAGGGGTAGAGACTACGCCCATGGCGAGCTTCGCCGTATTCGAGATCGAAGATCAGGCAGCGCTCATAGCACTCTGGACAGAATGCAAGCTGACACGGCCCTGGAACGACCCTGTCAAAGACATCGCCTTTGCGATGCAAAACCCGAACTCAACAATTCTCGTCGGCAAAATCAAAAGCAGACTTGTTGCCTCGGCCATGGTCGGACACGACGGCCATCGCGGCGTCCTCTATTACGTCGCCGTCAGCCCCAGCCATCAACAGCAAGGCGTGGGTGCCGCCCTGATGCAAGCTGCGGAGGACTGGCTGAAAGCAAAGGGAGTCTGGAAAATCAACGTCTTGGTGCGCGACGATAATCTGGATGCACTAGGGTTCTATACGGCGCTTGGGTTTGAACTAAATGCCGTTATATCGCTGGGGAAAAGACTGGCCTGATCGAGGCAGGGCAAACGAACTTGTGTTGTATACACCACAGGTATATACACTATCGATGACCCAATCCACCGTTTT
This sequence comes from Hyphomicrobiales bacterium, assembly GCA_031430915.1. Lineage (GTDB taxonomy): Bacteria > Pseudomonadota > Alphaproteobacteria > Rhizobiales > Aestuariivirgaceae > Aestuariivirga. The sequence continues at coordinate 17,837 of JANPCL010000099.1, read as the reverse complement.
CAAAACCAACAAGACCCAAGCTGTGCGCATACCCAAAGCCATGGCGTTTCCGGAGTCGGTGAAAAAGGTAAAGGTGGTCCAACAGGGCAACAGCCTGGTGATCACGCCGATAGATGACTCGTGGGAAGCATTCATGAACGGGCCACGCCTCGATGATGATTTTGAGCGCCCGCCGCAACCCGCACCACAGATACGCGAAGAGTGGTAATGGCTCTCACACATCTGCTTGACACAGATATCTGCATCTATGCCATGAAGTCGCGAGACCTCACGCTTTCGGGTCGACTTGATCAATTGCGAGGACAATGCGCAGTATCAGACATAACACTCTACGAACTTTTTTCCGGCGCAGAACGCTACGATAGCCCCGCGAAAAGAATTGCCGTCATTGAGCCATTTGTTGCGCGCTTGATTGTGCTCCCCTTTGATACCGCAGCTGCACGGATCGCCGCTCCGCTTCGCTATCAACTGGAATCGCAGGGACAAAAAATCGGAGGCTTTGATTTTATGATTGCAGCTACAGCACTTGCCCATCGCCTTGTCTTATTCTCCAACAACATTCGGGAATTCAAGCGTGTGCCTGGCCTCACACTGGAATCGTCGTAAAGCTCACACCCCCACCTGCTCCCGCATATCCGCCTTTGAAATCCCCGCAACTTCCACTGGCTTCTTCATGGCATCCCTGCGGAAGGGATCGCCGAGTTCCTGGTTGATCATGGCTTCGATCAGTGTGGTCTTGCCGTGTTTCATCTGGTCGTCAACGGCTTTGGCCAGCGCGTCACGCAACTCGTCCATGGTGCGGGCCACAACGCCTTGCAGGCCGCAGGCCTTGGCAATGCCGGCGTAGGACACTTCGGGGTCAAGCTCCGTGCCCACGAAATTGTCGTCGTACCACAAAGTGGAATTGCGCTTCTCCGCACCCCATTGATAATTACGGAACACCACTTGTGTGATGGCTGGCCATTCCTTGCGGCCGATCGCCGTCAACTCGGTGACGGCAATGCCAAAGGCCCCATCGCCTGAGAAACCCACAACCGGCACATCCGGACACGCAATCTTCGCCCCGATGATCGAGGGAAGACCATAACCGCAAGGACCGAACAAACCGGGGGCCAGATATTTCCGCCCCTCATCAAACGACGGATAGGCATTGCCGATGGCGCAATTGTTGCCAATGTCCGAGGAAATGATGGCATTGCGTGGCAGGGCCGCCTGAATGGCACGCCAAGCCATGCGCGGGCTCATCCAGTCAGGTTTGTCTGCCCGTGCGCGCTGGTTCCATGTCGTGCCCGGATCATCATTCTCATGATCCATCGATGAGAGTTCCTGCGTCCAGCGCGCTTTGGTATTTGCAATCAGGTCCTTGCGTTCTTTGCGGCCCGCATCACCGGCAGAAGCGGAAAGCCTTGCCAGAATGCCAGTCGCCACCTTTTTCGCATCACCTACAATGCCAACCATCACCTTCTTGGTGAGGCCAATGCGGTTGGGATTGATATCAACCTGAATGATCTTCGCGTTCTTCGGCCAATAGTCGAGGCCGTAACCCGGCAATGTCGAAAACGGGTTGAGCCGCGTGCCGAGGCACAACACCACGTCAGCCTGCTTGATCAATTCCATGGCCGCCTTGGACCCGTTGTAGCCAAGTGGTCCGGCAAACAGCGGGTGCCCGCCGGGGAAGGCGTCGTTGTGCTGGTAGCCTACACACACAGGCGCATCCAGCCGCTCGGCCAGCGCCTGCGAAGCGGGAATAGCACCGCCAATCACCACGCCAGCCCCGTTCAGGATCACCGGGAACGTGGCGTCTGACAGCAGCTTGGCTGCCGCCGCAATGGCTTCATCACCACCCGTGGGCCGTTCGAATTCCACAATTGCCGGTAAATCAACATCAATGACGTGGGTGAAATAATCCCGTGGCATGTTGATCTGTGCCGGGGCCGACAGGCGCTTGGCATTGAGTATCACCCGGTTCAGAACTTCTGCCACGCGGTTGGGGTCGCGCACCTCTTCCTGGTAACCCACCATGTCCTTGAACAGGGCCATCTGCTCCACTTCCTGAAACCCGCCCTGCCCGATGGTGCGGTTCGCCGCCTGCGGTGTGACCAGCAACAGCGGCGTATGGTTCCAATAAGCGGTTTTCACCGCTGTGACAAAATTGGTAATGCCCGGACCATTCTGCGCAATCATCATCGACATCTTGCCGGAGGCGCGCGTAAAGCCATCCGCCATCATGCCGCCCGAACCTTCATGCGCACAGTCCCAGAAGGTAATTCCCGCCTTCGGGAAAATATCCGAAATCGGCATGAAGGCCGAGCCAATGATGCCAAAGGCATTGTTGATGCCATGCATCTGCAACACTTTGACGAAAGCTTCTTCCGTGGTCATTTTCATGGGCAATTCTCCAGTGCGGGGCAATTACGATATCCTGCCCAACCCCACTAGGTCCAGTTTGACCCAAACGCAGAACACATTTAAGAACACAGCCACGCGTCTTGGTAGCTCAGCAGGATAGAGCACCGGTTTCCTAAACCGGGGGTCAGGGGTTCGAATCCCTTCCAGGACGCCAATCGCAATCTGTACGCTCTCGAGACAGTCGGAACTTTCCGCCTCTTCGGGCGTTAGCACTCTGGATTTCCTTTCACTCCGGAGTGTGCGCTGACATGTCAAAGCTGTTTCGAAAAAGAGCTTTGAATGAAGCGCGGCATGCGCTTGACACCATCTCGGCAGAAATATTTGGCCGCGAACGCTTCAACCAGCACGCCCACAGCCTGGCAGAAACCCAGACCGTGACCGACGATCCCGTCAGTGTCTATTCCTTCATTGACAGGCTTGATGAAAACAGTGCCGCGCTGCGACGCAATTACGAAGATGTGCTGGGTGCTGTCGAGGCTGGAAAAAGTGTAACACCAGCCGCCGAGTGGCTGATCGACAACTACCATTTGGTTGAACAGCACGTGCATCAGACCCGGGCTGATCTGCCGCCGGGATTCTATCGTCAATTGCCAAAACTTGCCGAAGGCCATCTTGCCGGGCACCCGCGCATTTTTGGCGTGGTATGGGCCTATGTCGCCCACACCGACAGTCACTTCGATCCCGTATCACTCACCGATTTCATCAACGCCTATCAGGACGTCCAACCCTTGAGCATTGGCGAACTTTGGGCCACTGCCATCAGCCTCAGGCTGATCCTGATCGAAAACATGCGCCGCATTGCCGATCGTATTGTGCTCGCCCGCAAGGGCCGTGACGCAGCAGACAAGCTCGCCGACACGCTGGCGGATGCTGACGAAACCACAACCGACTTCGACGCCGTTTTGAAAAAAGCTGGCCACCCCGACGTTACCCCGGCCTTTGCAGTTCAATTCATTCTGCGGTCACGCGAGCAAAACCCGCTCACGGCTGCAGCGCTGGATTGGGTAAAACTGAAATCTGCCGAAGCAGAGTTCAGTTTTGACAATTCGGTAAGCGTCGAACACCATCGCCAGGGTGCGGCCAACGTTACCATCCGCAACATTGTTACCAGCCTGCGATTGATCTCGGATGTCAATTGGGAAACCTGGTTTGATACTGTCAGTGTGGTTGACCGTTTGATGCGGACCCATGCCGACTATAGCGCCATGGATTTTCCAAGCCGCACCTTGTACCGCACAGCCATAGAAGAAATTGCGCGGGGCTCGATTGGCGACGAACAAGCAGTGGCCCGCCGCGCCCTTGCACGCGATGGGGTCGATCCCGGCTATCATCTGATAGGTGCGGGGCGAAAACAGTTTGAGCGCGGCCTCGGGTTCAAACCGCCACTTCTGAGGCGCTGGCGTGACCGATTGAGATCCGCTGGCCTCCGGGGCTATCTCGCGGCCATCGGCGTTGCAGCGGCCCTCATGCTGCTGGCAGGACTATGGCCGCTGTTCAACAGCGGCATTTCGCCAACACTCCTCATTCTGGTTGCAGCGCTCGGCGTTTTCCCCGCCAGCGATTTTGCAGTGGCCATCATCAATTTCGTCATGACGAAAATTCTGAATGCCACAGCCCTTCCGGGTTTTGCCCTCAGAGATGGTGTACCGTCCCACTTGCGCACCATCGTCGTCATTCCCATGCTTCTCACATCACCGGACGATGTGGACGACATGGTGGGCCGGCTCGAGGTACATTATCTTTCCAATGCCGATGGGGATTTATATTTCGCACTTCTCACGGACTGGACCGACGCCGAAACCGAGCATCGCCCTTCTGATGAGCCCCTGTTGCAACAGGCCGTGGCCGGTATCGAACAACTCAACGCGCGCCACTCGACCAACCGCTTTTTATTGCTGCATCGCGGGCGCAAGTGGAACCCCGCCCAGGTTGCCTGGATGGGCTGGGAACGCAAACGCGGCAAGCTGCATGAATTGAACCGCTTGCTCAGGGGCGCAAGCGACACGAGCTTCGTCAAGATCGTAGGCGCCGTTCCGGAGGCTGTCCGCTACGTCATAACCCTCGATGCCGACACGCGGTTGCCGCGTGACGCCGCGCGCAGGCTCATCGGCAAAATGGCCCATCCCCTCAACCAGCCGCGCTTTGATGCAGAGAAAGGACGCATCGTTGAGGGCTATGGCATCTTGCAGCCCCGCGTCACCCCATCCCTTCCTGTGGGGCGGCAGGGCTCGGAATTCCAGCGCATCTATTCCGCCACGCGCGGCATTGATCCCTACGTCTTCACTGTTTCGGACGTCTACCAGGACCTGTTTGGCGAGGGCTCCTTTGCGGGCAAGGGCATTTACGACATTGATGCCTTTGAAGCTGCAATTCGTGACAAGATTCCCGAAAACACCATGCTCAGTCATGACTTGTTTGAAGGTATTTTTGCACGCGCCGCCCTCGTTACCGATGTCGAAGTGGTGGAAGAATATCCTGAACGCTATGCTGTTGACGCATCGCGCCAACACCGTTGGACGCGGGGTGACTGGCAGCTTTTGCCGTGGATGACTTCTCCGGTAAGATCCGGACTTCCCGCACTTGGCCTGTGGAAACTCATCGACAATCTACGCCGCTCGCTCACACCGCCTGCCGTTGTGGTGGGTTTGCTCACCGTGTGGCTCATCGCACCTTTCACCGTATCCTTGTGGTGGACTGCGTTCATTCTCGCCAGCATGGTCTTGCCGCATCTCTTGCCGCTGCTCTCCTCCGCCGTGTCCAGGGAAAGAAGCGCAAGGCTGTCAGACACGCTTTCCACGTTCTTTGAAGATCTCGGCAACAGCTTGATCCAATGTGCGGCCAACCTGCTGTTTCTCGCCCACCGAGCAGGCCTCATGGCAGATGCCATTGTGCGAACCTTTTATCGCTTGGTCGTCAGCCACAAATACATGCTGGAATGGACCACTGCAGCCCAAGCAAGTTCCGGTCATCGCAACGGCCTGCACAACAGCTACAGCCTGATGGCATCGAGCGTCATTGCCGGATTTTTGACGCTGGCAATTGCAGCCTACAGGGGCAACAATCACTGGGTGCTGCTGATACCCGTGGCACTGGCATGGTTCGCAGCCCCAGCGCTTGCCTGGCACATCAGCAAATCGAAACCCACCGAAGACGCACAGGCCTCAAGCGTTGAAGACTACCGGAACCTCCGCCGCGTCGCGCGGCGCACCTGGCGGTTTTTCGCAACCTTTGTTACGGCGCAAGAAAACATGCTGCCGCCCGACAATTTCCAGGAGGCCCCTTTGCCTGTTGTCGCGCATCGCACATCGCCCACAAACATCGGACTTTATCTGTTGGCCGTGGCCAGTGCGCGGGAATTTGGCTGGATCGGCCTTGCCGATTGCCTGGCAAAGATCGAAGCCACCATGGCAACGGTCAAGCGCCTTGAAAAATTCAACGGTCATCTCTTCAATTGGTACGACACGCGTGACCTGCGCCCTCTCGATCCAAAATATATTTCAACCGTCGACAGTGGCAACCTTGCGGGTCACCTGATTGCCCTGTCGAACATCTGCCAGCAATGGATCATGGTTCCCGCCGATGCACGCGAAAGCCTGATCGGCATTGAAGACAGTCTGGATGTGCTGAAGGAAGACTACAGCCTCATTCCGAATGATCGCCGCAACCTGAAGCCCCTGCGCAAGCAATTTGAAAACCAGGTCAGCGTCTTGCGCCAGTCTTTGCGCAGCGCTGCTGAAAAACCCGAGACCATAGCCATCAAGCTGATTGAGCTTGCCCTGCAGGCCGCAAATCTTCGCACAACCCTAGTCGACTTCGCAGCGGCCCTCAACACCCCACAGACCACACACCTGCTGGATATGGCCGATGACCTGCGCGCCACCATCGAAAGCCACTTCAGCGATACCAATGTCGCCAACGCACAACTGCGGCAACGACTGGCCGACGTGGCAACCGAGGCGCACGCCCTTGCCATGGAGATGGAATTTGGCTTCCTGTTCGAACCCCAGCGCCAGCTCCTCTCGATTGGCTATCGTGTGCCGGAAGCCATGCGCGATGAAAGCTGTTACGACATGTTGGCCTCGGAAGCGCGCCTTGCGAGCTTTTTCGCCATAGCCAAGGGTGATTTGCGCACCCGCCATTGGTTCAGGCTGGGCCGCAGCGTTACCGCCGTCCGGGGTGGTGCTGTGCTTATGTCTTGGTCCGGCTCGATGTTTGAATATCTCATGCCGTCGCTGGTCATGCGCGCACCTGCCAATGGCCTGCTGGACCAGACGACACGCCTCATCGTGCAGCGGCAAATCGACTATGGCCGTCAGAACCAAACACCTTGGGGCATTTCAGAATCAGCCTTTAATGCCCGCGATATTGAATTTACCTATCAGTACTCCAATTTTGGCGTGCCGGGATTGGGCCTGAAGCGCGGATTGGCCGACAATCTGGTTATTGCACCCTATGCCACAGGGCTTGCCGCCATGGTCGCACCCCACGCAGCAGCCCTGAATTACGACCACCTCGCCAGTGAAGGAGCGCGCGGTGACTACGGCTTTTACGAAGCACTCGACTACACCTCTGCACGCGTCCGCCAAGGTGAAACAAAAGCCGTTGTAAAAGCCTATTTCGCCCACCATCAAGGCATGACGATTGTCGCCATATTGAACGCTGTCAAAGATGGCGAGATGCGCAGGCACTTCCACGACGAGCCCATCATTCGTGCATCGGAATTGCTGCTGCAGGAGCGGGCACCCCGCATCGTGCCGATAGCTTACAGATGGGCCGAAAAGACCACCAGCAAGAGTGTGACAGGCGACACGGCAGCCCACGCGCCGCGCCTGTTCGAAGGCATGGGCAGCGCATCTCCAGCAACCCATATTCTGTCGAATGGCCATCTCACCTCGCTTCTGACATCGGCCGGAGGTGGACAGATCACGTGGAATGATCTTGCCATCACCCGCTGGCGCGAAGACGCGGTGAAAGATCACTGGGGCAGCTTTGTCTATTTGAAAGACCCGAAATCAGGCTTGCAATGGTCATCGAGCCACATGCCCTTGGCGACCAATGCCGAGTCATGCATCGCCCGCTTTTTCGAAGAGAAAGCTGAGTTCAGCCGCAACGACGGCAACTTCACGACCACCACGGAGCAAGTGGTGTCGCCGGAAGTGGACGGCGAGGCCCGCCGCGTCACCATCCTGAACAATGGCCTGACCGCCCGCGAAGTTGAATTCACAACCTACGCAGAACTGGTGCTCGCCCCCCAGGCCGCAGACGTCGCCCACCCCGCTTTCTCAAAACTGTTTGTGCAGACAGAATACTTGCCGGAGATCGAAACCCTTGTGGCAACCCGCCGCCGCCGGGCGTCAAGCGAGCCTGAAATCTGGGTGGCACAATGTGTGACCACCAAAGGTCCGGTCATGGGCAGGCTTGAATTTGAAACTGATCGCGCAAAGTTCCTCGGCGCCGGGCGTGATACCCGGTCCCCTGCAGCCCTCGACGCCAACGCAAGGCTTGGCAACACCCAAGGCTACGTTCTGGATCCGATATTTGCATTGCGCCACCGCTTCAAGGTCGCTCCCGGCAGGCAGGTGAGTTTCACCATCTGGACACTGGTTGCAGCATCACGCGAAGCCGTCCTCGATCTCGTCGACCGCCACCGCCAGGACGCCGCCTATGACCGCGCCATGACCCTGGCCTGGACCCAGGCCCAGATCGAACTGCGCCACCTGCAGATCACCATGCAGGACGCCCATTTCTACCAGTCACTGGCCAGCCATTTGATTTACGCCAATGCGGCACTGCGCTTGCCCACCACCATGTTGCTGCAGAACATGGGCTCGCAATCGGCACTTTGGCCCCACGGCATTTCCGGCGACCGCCCTATCCTGCTGGTACGCATTGATGATGTGGAAGATATCGACCTCGTGCGTGAACTTCTGCAGGCCTTCGAATATCTGAAGGCAAAGAACCTCTTGTTTGATTTGGTTATCTTGAATGATCGCATGTCATCCTATGTGCAGGATCTGCAAATTTCCATTGAAGACCTGGTTCGCAAGACCGGCGGGCAGGACCAGAGAAGCCGTATCTTCACCCTGCGTGCAGACCTGATTGCACCGGACACCTTACGCGTTCTTCCCGCCATTTCACGCGTCGTGCTGCTTGGTCGCCGCGGCAATCTGGCGGCTCAACTCGCACGCGTCCGCGATCTTCCACTCTCTTCTCAGCCCCTTGTCACTGTCTCTCCCGCACCAAAGCCCGCTGTCGTGTCGATGCCGGAGCTTGAATTTTTCAACGGTCATGGGGGTTTCGATAAATCAGGCACAGAATACGTCATTCTTCCTCGTTTGGACAATCCAACGCCGCAGCCGTGGATCAATGTCATTGCCAATCCACACTTTGGTTTTCATGCCGCAGCCGATGGAGGTGGCTATACCTGGTTTGGCAATGCCCGTGAAAACCAGATTACCGTGTGGGGCAATGACGCCACATCGAACCCCGTCAGTGAAGCCTTTTATATCCGAGACGACATCACTGGAAAGCTTCTGTCCCCCACACTGTCCCCGTTGAAATCAGGTGAGGGCACCCATGTGACACGCCATGGCTTTGGCTACACCATCTACGAACGGCAGGTTGATGGCCTGACACTTGAACTCACACAATGCGTTGCCTTGACCGACGCCGTGAAACTTTCACGCCTGCGCCTCACCAACACCGGAAAGCAGGCACGCAGCCTGTCACTCACCCATTATGCAGAATTGGTGTTGGGAAGTTCCCGCGCCACGTCTGCTCCCTTTGTGACGACCGTGCTTGATGAACAGACGGGTGCCCTGCTGGCACAGAACCGCTGGAAGAACGATGGCAGCGAGCAGACTGTTTTTATTGACATCGAAGGGCGGCAGTCCAGCTGGACTGGAAGTCGCCTTGAGTTCCTTGGGAAACATGGCAGTCCTGCCACACCCGCAGCACTGGCAAAATCAGCGCGCTTGTCAAAGCAGGTCGGAGGAGGTTTCGATCCGTGCCTTGCACTGCAAGGTGATATCACCCTGGCCGTCGGACAATCCACCGATATCGTTTTCACCTTGGGGGTCGGCAACACTCTTGCAGCGGCACGTGAGCTCGTTCTGCGTTACCGCACCACCACATTTGAAACCATTCTCGGCGAGGTTCGCAGTTATTGGACACACACACTCGGCACCGTGCAGGTGAAAACGCCGGATCGCGCCTTTGACATCGTGATGAATGGCTGGATGCTCTACCAAACCTTGGCCTGCCGCATGTGGGCGCGCTCCGGCTTCTATCAGGCCAGCGGGGCCTATGGCTTCCGCGACCAGTTGCAGGATTCGATGGCGCTGCTGCATGCACACCCCGATATTGCACGCACACATATCCTGCGTGCAGCGGCACGGCAATTTCCCGAAGGCGATGTGCAACATTGGTGGCTGCCTGAGACGGGCATGGGAATTCGCACCCGCATTTCGGACGATACCGTATGGCTGGCGTCTTGCGTCCATCACTATGTCACCACAACGGCGGACATCGCGGTGCTTGACGAACATGTGCCCTATATTGAGGGTCAATCGCTTCTGCCGGGGGAACATGACGTCTTCTTCTTGCCCATGACCTCAGATCGGGGTGATACGCTGTATGAGCATTGTGCGCGTGGCCTCGATATCAGGCTTAGCGCGGGAGATCACGGATTGCCGCTCATGGGAACCGGCGACTGGAACGACGGCATGAATCGCGTAGGCCAGAACGGCAAGGGCGAAAGTGTCTGGTTGGGCTGGTTCCTCTACAAGACGCTGGAGGATTTCATTCCCCTCGCAAAACTGAAAAACGATGCACCCCGCCTGCAAGCCTGGACCGCGCGACTGGCCAGCCTCAAGGCAGCGCTGGAAGCGGCAGGCTGGGATGGCAAATGGTACCGCCGCGCATTCTATGACGATGGCACGGCCTTGGGCACGGATGCAGGCACAGAATGCCGGATCGACGCCATCGCCCAGTCATGGGCGGTACTGTCCGGTGCCGCTTCACTTGCGCGCAGCCAAGTGGCAATGGATCAGGCCTGGCAGCATCTCGTCAAACCTGAAGATGGGCTGGTCTTGCTGTTTGAACCACCCCTCGACAAAACTGAAAACGACCCCGGCTACATCAAGGCATATCCACCCGGCATTCGCGAGAACGGCGGGCAATATACCCATGGCGTGATCTGGTCGAGTTTCGCCCACGCGGCACTTGGTCAACCAGACCGCGCCATGCAACTGTTCTCCATCATCAACCCGGTCAACCACACAAGAACCCCGGACGCGATCCAGACTTACAAAGTAGAACCCTATGTCATCGCAGCCGATGTCTATTCAGTTGCCCCCCATGTGGGGCGTGGCGGCTGGACCTGGTACACAGGGTCTGCGGGCTGGTTTTATCGCGCCGGCCTTGAAGCCATACTGGGTGTGACACGGCGCGGCAATGACATCCACGTCAAACCCTGCATCCCCGAGCATTGGGACGACGTAACGGTGACGATCCGCATCGAGAAGACCTGGTATGATATTCAACTTGTGCGAAGGGCCGAACCACATGACAGCAAAATCCGCGTCAATACCGAGGGCGGCTACATCATTGCACACGAGAATACGCCGACAAGACGCAGCATTGTCCTGAGCCTGGAAGCAAATGAGAAAACACAAGTTGACACCGACAAGCGCCAAGCCCGAACAGGCTCCCATCGCCCTTACGAGTAAAAACAAAAATGGCCTCTGGACCGGGGAATCCAGAGGCCAAGGCGGGAGGACGACCAACTCGCCTGTCATCAAGGCCGGGGAGCGACCATTTGATCTGCGTTAAATGCGTGAAGACTGTTCTGGTTCCAGTTGCCAGTCCAGAATTTTAAACCGTCGCCACTCCAATTGGCCATGACAAGCTGAACGACAATCCCTCCGGGAGAAAGTTCATGCTGACCTCTGCACCCGCCAGACTCTTTTCTATCAGCGTACTGCCAAAACCCCGTGATCCCACACTCTCAATGACAGGCCCTCCACGCTCCACCCAGGTGAGTTCGATTACACCACCACGATCATTGGAGATGTTGATCTGCCAGCCGATGTCGATGCGGCCATGTGGCGTGGACAGCGCCCCGTATTTGACGGCATTCGTGGCAAGCTCATTGAAAATCAGGCTGAGCGGTGCCGCATGTTCAGCCGCCAGATTGACGATTCCGCCCGTCAGATGAATCCGTTGACCGGTGACAAAATTTGACAGCTGATGCCGCAACAGGGCACCAAGCTCTGCACCACGCCAGTCATTGGCAGTGAGAACATCATGGGCCGCCGCCATGCTATGCAGGCGTCCAGAGAAAGCCTCTGCAAATTGCTTGGGCTCGGGTGATGTCTTGAGTGTCGACCGCATGATGGCCTGAAGGATGGCAAACGAATTTTTGACACGGTGCGCCAACTCCCGGTTCATCAGCCGCTGGCGCTTGTCCCATTCCTTGCGCTCGCCAATGTCGTGCAATGCCACTGATACCGCAGTCACCTTGCCATCAGGCGCAATCTCGGGTGACATGGCCATGGACACATCGACAAGCTGCCCGGACTTGCTTTTGCAGACAGTATCAAACGGCCTGATGGTTTCACCTGACGTGACACGTTGCAGAAACCGCAATTGTTCCGGGTACTGGGTGCTGTCCACGAGCATTGAGACATGCTGGCCTACCGCCTCGGCTTCGGAATACCCCAACAACAATTCTGCACCGGGATTCCAGGCCTCGATGATACCACTGAGACTTGAGCCGTAGAGTGCATCATGCGAGGCGGCAGCAACAGCGGCCATGCGTGCAAGATTGGCATCCGCACGTTTGCTTTCCCGAATGTCCCGGTTGGTTTCAAGCACAACGGTCTCGCCATCAAGTTCAATCAGTTGATAGCGACTTTCCACCACAACTGACTTGCCGTTCTGCGCTGTGTTCTGGATTTCTCCTGTCCAGCTTGGCGACTGGCGGAGCTGCTGCGTGATGTCAGTAACACCCGTCGGATAGCGGGTCTTCAACAATGCCTGCGGGTTTTTGCCGAGCGCGTCCTGGCGACCAAAGCCGTACAGGATTTCCGCACCCCTGTTCCAGTCGAGGATACCCTGCTCCTTGTGCCAGACCAGAATAGGCTCGAACGACAATTCGATCAGGCTGGCCATACGCTGCTGTGCCCGCTCCGACATTTTGCGGGCGGTGATATCAATCGTGGTTCCGGCCTGGCGCACAATCCGGCCACTGCTGTCACGGTAAGCGCGGCCCGTATCCATCATCCAGAGATAGCGGCCATCCTTGTGGCGGATGCGATATTCCATCACATACTGGTCATCACCGGACATTGGGCTTGCCGGTTCACCCTGCTGCAGTTTCACCGCATCTTCAGGGTGCATAAGCGCACGCCAGGACGCGAGATCAACTCCGACTTCATGCGCAGCCCAACCCAGTACCCGCGTGAGATTGTTACTGCGCCACATGCGGTCTTCGACAACATCATAGTCATAGACCAGCGCGCCGGAGCCTTCTTCTGCAGCGGCCAGACGCTCATCGAGCAGTTTGAGCTGTGCGGCGGCTACAAAATGGCGCGTCACGTCCTGCGTCACGCCGACCGCGCGTTCCGGTTCATTGTTCTCGTCTCGTATGAATTTCCCGGCGGTGCGCCAAAACACCGGGCTGCCATTGCGGGGCAAACCGCGAAAATCCATCTCGAAACGATCTGCACCACTTTGCCATAACTGATTGAACTCAGACACAATGCGCTCACGGTCGTCGGGATGGACAAAGAAATTTCCGTCTTTCGGAGACGTACTCAAGTCACCCTCAGTACAACCAATCACCACTGCCGCATTGTCGGCCCAGGTCATGGTCTCTGTCTTGAAGTTCATTTCCCACGAAAACATTGAAGCGGCCTCTGTTGCAATTTGCAAGCGCTCCACTCCAGCCTGAATGTGGGACTCTGCCTGCTTCAACCCGTGAATGTCTGTTGCAGTTCCAAACCAGCTGACAATATCGCCATTTTTACCCCGCACGGGCGTTGCCCGCGACAAATGCCAGCGAAACTGGCCATCAGCCATTTTGAGCCTGTGGCCCGCTTCATATCCGTCCCCTAAGTCCATGGCCTTTTTCCACGCCGCCGTTGTGTGGGGGAGGTCTTCTTCACGCACAAGAGGTTGCCACTGTGGTTTTTGGGGATCAGCATTACCCTCTTTGAAATAGCCCTCACGGCGGGCGTTGTAATAGGTGACTTCCCCCTGCCCATTGGCAATCCACACCAGTTGCGGCAAGGAATCCGCTAGGAACCGGAACTGCGCTTCATTGTGGTCCTGCAAAATTTGCTGCTGTTTCCGCTGGGTTATATCAGCGCTGACGCCGACAATGCGTGTGGGTCCGTCCGGCGTGCGGGACAGAACTTGTCCACGCGCATAAATCCAGCGTTCTTCACCACTGCGCAGGGTGGTTCGGTATTCAAACACGTAGTCATTTCGGCCCGCACGCAATTCCTCATGCAGAAGAACGAGCCGCGCGCGGTCCTCCGGATGCATGATCTGGTCACTCAGGTCGACATGCTGAAGACCGGATTCAGACGGAGCCAAACCATGCATCACAAAGGTCTCGTCTGACCAGTGACGCTGGTTGTTGACGAGGTCCATGTCCCACGTGCCAAGGCCAGTCGAACTCAGCGCCAGACGCAGACGCTCGTTTTTTGCAACCGCATCATCCACAGCCGCCTCGGTCCTGGCTGAACTGTCGGAAGCGGTTGCCGCTCCGTCCTCCATCATTTTTTAACCTGAACTCACTTTTTTAGCGCTACATCAACGACGCGCGATAGAATTGGTTCCAGACTTTTGCCGGGGAGTCAAAATAAATTGCAGACAGTTTTTGACGGTTTCCCGCTTGGCCGACATAGTGGCAGCCGCGTCCTCATACCATCCGCAACCTGCATTACCTCAAAAGGAACCAATTCCAAGGGCCAGCGTTGTGTTACCGAGCAATACATCTCGAAAGGAACAGTCCATGGCCCGCAAAACAACCAGACGATCATCGTCAACCTCGTCCTCAAAAACATCGGGTGCACGTCCCCGCGGTACCAGCCCGTTTTACGGAGATATTCTGGGCATCGCAGGAAGCCTTTTGCGCAACCGTCAGGAAGCGGGCGCTGAAAAAATCAATTCGCTTGCAAGCGCAGCCCGTAACTTTGCCGCAGACCTCACCGATATTCCAAATATCCAGACCTATGTCGATGCAGCAGCAGACCAGATGGAAACCCTGTCTGATTATGTGAGCGAAAACAGCATGGAGACCATGGTGGAAGATGCATCAGATTTTGCCAAGCGACATCCCGTGGCAACAGCCGCTTTCGCAGTCGCCGTCGGCTTTGGCTTTACCAGAATGATGACGCACCACAGTCGCAGCGAGGCGGTGCAAAAGCCAGCGGCCCGGAACCCCGGCAGCAGAAGCAAAGTAAAGGCGACTGCACCGCGCAAGCGTGCCGCTACAAAAACCATTACAAAAACAAAGGGCAATGGCCGCGACTCCTCCCGTGAGAGCATGAATGCCTCGTGACACTCTGGCTGGCGAACCCTTGCTGGCGTCGCTGCACAGGTTGACGCGGGACGGGCGCTCATGGGTTGCAGCCGAAGCCGCTCTTGCCCAGGCAGAAGTGGCATCTGACGGCAAGCGCATTGCCATCATGCTGTCACTCACGGTTATCGCCCTTGGCTGTCTTTTCGCTGCGGTCATATTGCTGTCACTGGCCGTCGTGGCATTTTTGGCACCGCATGTTGGCGGTATAGGCAACGCTGCCGCATTGCTGTCGTTTGCACTGCTTGTGATCACCGGACTGAGTGCCTGGCGCATATGGTACCTGGCGTCGACGGAATTTGGAGTGCTGTCGGTCCTTAAACGCTGGTGGAATTTTGCGGCAACAGGTCCCGGGAGGGAGGCATGAAAGAGAACGATAGATTGAGGATCGAAGCAGATCGCCGTCATACGGAATTCTTGCAGTCTGTCTCCAACCTCACCGACAACATGCGACCCGCCCGCCTGCTGGATGAAGTCGTGGGATTGCTGGACCCGGACTTCACGTTGCTCGAACGGCTTCAAAACAAGGCGAGCCGCAATCCTGTTCCGGTCTTGGCAGCCTGTGCTGGATTTCTTCTGATGATACGGATACTGGCCAGACGCCAGCGCCGCTTGACACCTGGTACCCGCCAGACAAGGCATTCCCCCAGACCTTCCAACGCAACACCAAAAGGAGATAAAAATGGCTACATCCACACTGCAGAACAGTTCTGAAACCACAAAAGGCGGCAGGCGTCCGAAGGCCAAAGGCAAGGTCCAGGCACGCCGTAGCAGCAAAATGCCAGCCGAGGCATTGGCATCACGCTTGTACCGTGAAGGTCGTGATGCCGTATCCAGCGCCTACGACAGTGCCTCTCAGGCTGGAGTCAGGGCACGCATTGCCTTGCCAAAACTTCGCAACAAACTCCACCTGCGCGAACGCAGCCAGTCTGCCTATTCCATGATGGAAGAGCGTCCACTCGTATTGGGTGCAGTGGGCTTGGGTGTTGGCATGGTACTCGCCACCCTCTTGCCAAGCTTCAGTAGCCAGCGCAGCAAGCGCTGATTGCGAGGGGACGGGTTCGGTTACGCCGTTCAGATGAACGGACGGAGTTGCCGTGGCCCGTCTTCAAAGCGAGCGATACGCGCCAGCTCTGTTTCTTTCAGCACAGTCAGCGTGCGCTGCTTCCACGAAATCACCCCGAGGTCATAGAGCTTGCGCAAGGTCTTGTTGGTATGCACGATGGACAGCCCCAGCGTGTCGGCCACATGTTGCTGATTGAGTGGCAACTCAATGCCGCGCTTTTGCAGCAAGCCAAGATCCTGAACACGCCGATGCAACAGCAAGACCAGATAGGCCATGCGTTCAAGCGCAGAGCGCCTGCCAATGCTGAGCAAGTGGTCGTCCAGCATTTTCTCTTCCCGCGACACCAGCCACGTCAGGTCGAAACCAAGGCCGGGTTGGGTTGAGTACAAGGACCACAGTTTTTCGCGCGAAAACACACAGAGCCTGACATCGGTAAGAGCATCAACGGTGTGCTGCATTTCCTTGAGCACCGCTGCCTGCATGCCAATGAAATCACCCGGCAGGGAATAGTTGAGGATCTGTCGCCGTCCATCCGGCAATGATTTATGCCGGTACATCCAGCCTGAAAACAGCGTATAGAGGTGCTGGCTGGCATCGCCTTCGCGCAGCAGTGTTTGCCCGGCCTCCAGTGTGATTTCTCCCGTTTTGAACCGACTTACAAACGTCAGTTCTTCAGGGGTGAAATTTCGAAAAACCGGCAAGCGTCGCAACGGACATGCCTCACACGCCACAGTGCTCTTCTGTACGTTCCCCGTCTCGCCACTGTCTTTCCGCAATCCCATAGCCCTCGCCTACTATGTCTTTGTTAAATGACAAGCCGCGCATCTTGCAGCCAAAGCCCGGTTTTATCTACAGGACTGTACGACATGAACCGAAATTCGCAAACTGCATCTCACGCACAAAAGCTACCTTGCGGCGATGACGAAAAAGCCATCCTGATCATTGAGGATGAAAAGCTGGTGGCATGGGATATCGAGCAATCCTTGCGCGAGCAGGGTTTTCACAACATCATGTTTGCAACGTCGTTGCGCAATTCACGCGACCTGATACAGACAACCGCACATCAGATCGGGCTCGCCATTCTCGATCTCAAACTCGAAGACGGCGACGCCACGGACTTGATCGAAGAGTTCGATAAGTGCGGCATAGCTGTAGTGGTGGTTACGGGCTACAGCGGCTTTGCACACATGCGTGTTCCGGTAATACACAAGCCCTTTGACACGGGAAAACTGCTCGAAATCGTCCAGGCCAGCTTCAAGCAGAAAGAACAGCAGCCTTCAGATTCGACCCATTGCAATGAGAACAACAACAATCACAAGGATCAAGCCCAAGCCGCCCGATGGCCCATATCCCCATGACCTGCTGTGGCCCCAGTTTGGCAAAGCACCAAGAAGCGCCAGAATAACCAATACGATAATGATGGTGCTGAGCATGTCGAAAATCTCCCTGTCGTCACGATGCGGTGACCAACAGCTCAACGCCCAAAATTGAAACTTGTTCCAGACACACTTGGTGTCTGTGTTCTTATTCGTCGACAACCAGAGACACTGTCGGCACGCCTCGCAAGGCAATGTCAGGGGCAAACTCGTTGGCACTGTCGATATGCATCAATTCACCAAGCTTCTTGCGCGCCCGGTTGACGCGGCTCTTGATGGTACCGATGGCAACACCGCAGATCGTGGCCGCCTCTTCATAGGAAAACCCTGAAGCTCCCACCAGAATGATGGCTTCGCGCTGGTCTTCCGGAAGCTGCTGCAGTGCCGCTTTCAAATC
>JANPCL010000098.1:0-54165 GCA_031430915.1 Hyphomicrobiales bacterium | reverse complement strand
CATCCAATTTCAATGCTGGTGTAAACATGGCCGACAATAACTTCGACATTCTCATTATTGGTGCTGGCCCAGGCGGTTACGTCACCGCTATTCGGGCCGCCCAATTGGGCTTCAAGGTCGCGATCATCGAGCGCGAACATCTTGGCGGCATTTGCCTCAACTGGGGCTGCATTCCGACAAAGGCGCTGCTGCGTTCGGCTGAAATCTATCACTACATGAAGCACGCTGAAAACTATGGCCTGTCTGCCAAGGACATTACCTTTGACGCCTCGAAAGTTGTGGCCCGTTCGCGCGGTGTATCGGGTCGCCTCAACATGGGTGTCAACGGTTTGCTGAAAAAGAACAAGGTGCAAATCATCTGGGGTGAAGCCAAGGTGACGAAGCCCGGTGAAGTTGTGGTGGCCGATATGAAGAAGGCGGCTGTGTTGCCGCAAGCGCCCATTCCCAAAGGCACCATGGGGGCGGGGACTTACACTGCCAAACACATCATCATCGCCACGGGCGCGCGGCCTCGCGTGTTGCCCGGCTTGGAACCTGACGGCAAATTGGTGTGGACCTATTTTGAAGCCATGGTTCCCCCGCAAATGCCGAAGTCGCTGCTCGTCGTCGGCTCCGGTGCCATCGGCATTGAGTTCGCCTCGTTCTACAATGCCATGGGCGTTGACGTGACGGTTGTTGAAATTATGGATCAGGTCATGCCGGTGGAAGACACCGAGATCAGCAAGGTTGCGCAGAAGCAGCTTGAAAAATATGGCATAAAATTCCGCCTTTCAACCAAAGTTGCGAAGCTGGATCGCAAGGCGGACTCCGTCACTGCAACGCTGGAAGCCGGTGGCAAATCCGAAACCATCACCGTGGACCGCGTCATTACCGCAGCAGGTGTTATGGCCAATGTCGAAAACCTCGGCCTCGAAGCCTTGGGTGTCAAAATGGAAAAGGGCTGCATCGTCAATGACGGTTATGGTCGCACCAATGTCGCGGGCATCTACGCAATCGGCGATGTGGCAGGCCCACCAATGCTGGCGCACAAGGCAGAGCATGAAGGCGTTATCTGCATCGAGAAAATCAAGGGCCTCGACGCCCACCCGATGAAGAAAGACCAGATCCCCGGCTGCACCTACTGCCACCCGCAAGTCGCCAGCGTCGGCCTCACCGAAGCCAAGGCCAAGGCTGCCGGATTTGAACTCAAGATCGGTCGCTTTCCCTTCTTGGCAAACGGCAAGGCCATTGCTTTGGGTGAAGACCAGGGCTTGATCAAAACCATTTTCGACGCCAAAACGGGTCGCCTCATCGGTGCCCATATGGTGGGGGCAGAAGTGACGGAATTGATCCAGGGCTTCGTGCTGGCCATGGGCCTTGAAACTACCGAAGAAGAACTGATGCACACGGTGTTCCCGCATCCTACACTTAGCGAAATGATGCACGAAAGCGTCCTTGATGCTTACGGTCGCGTTATCCATATGTAGGCTGAAAACTCAGGAGAAGATCATGGACCAAATCATGCAACTTGGCGCTGTCGGTATTGGCGGCACGATATTGATCGGCATTCTGGCGGGTTGGCTGGCGGAAAAAATTACAGGCTCTGACCATGGCCTGATCATGAACCTGATTTTCGGCATTGCCGGGTCGTGGCTGGGTTTCTTTGGCGCAAAGGCTGCCGGCCTCAATCTTGGCCAAATTTTCCAGGGCTGGTTCTGGGGCAATTTGCTTGTGTCAGCCGCTGGCGCGGTTATTCTGCTGTTCGTGCTGAAGCTCATTCGCGGCAAGACGCGCTAATAACTTTTTGAGAGGGGTATTATAATGGAAGGCTACGGAATCATCATGCAGATCATCCTCGGCGGCGTCGCCGGATGGCTTGCTGAAAAAGTAATGGGCTTCAATACAGGCCTTATCATGAATGTCATCCTCGGCATCGTTGGTGCCGTCGTCGGCAACTTCTTGCTGGGTCTTGTTGGCATCGGGCTTGGTGGACTTGTCGGGCAGCTCGTTGTTGCTGTCGTTGGCGCATGTGTTCTGATTCTGATCTACCGCGCCGTGAAGGGTCGCGGCTGAGGTCTTGACCACGCTTATCGACATTAGCGGAGCCCGACCGCGTCACCCCGAAAAGGCCCACAAGGCCGAAACGCCTATTCTGCGAAAGCCGGATTGGATCAGGGTGAAAGCACCGGGCTCCGCCATTTACGCCGAGACGCAAAAACTGGTGCGCGAGAAGAAGCTCGTCACCGTTTGTGAAGAGGCAAGCTGCCCCAATATTGGCGAATGCTGGTCGAAAAAGCATGCCACCTTTATGATCATGGGTGACACCTGCACCAGGGCTTGCGCTTTCTGCAACGTGAAGACGGGAAAGCCTGACGCACTCGATCAAGGCGAACCGCTACGTGTTGCCGAAGCCATTGCTGCGATGGGCCTGCACCACGCTGTCATCACGTCTGTAGACCGAGATGATCTTGACGATGGTGGTGCCCAGCATTTCGTTGAAATGTTGCAGCACTCACGCCGCCTTGCCCCCAACACCACTCTCGAAATTCTCACACCGGATTTCCTCAAGAAAAACGGTGCTTTGGAGCGTGTGGTTGAAGCAAAGCCTGATGTGTTCAACCACAATCTTGAAACGGTTCCCGCGCTATATCTCAAAATCCGCCCAGGTGCGCGCTACTTCCATTCCCTGCGCCTGTTGCAGCGCGTGAAGGAACTTGACCCGACGATCTTTACCAAATCCGGTATCATGGTGGGCCTTGGCGAAACCCGCGAGCAGGTGATGCAGGTGATGGACGATATGCGCTCTGCCGATATCGATTTCATCACCATCGGCCAATATTTGCAGCCGACCCGAAAGCATGCACCGATCGATCGTTTCGTGACTCCGGAAGAATTCAAGAACTACGAAACCATTGCCTATTCCAAGGGCTTCCTCATGGTGTCGTCGTCGCCCCTGACACGTTCGTCGCATCACGCGGGTGAAGATTTCGCGCGGTTGAAAGCGGCGCGGTTGTCTGCACACTGAATGCCCATCTTTAAAACCACACGTCGTGTCGCCGTTCCGGCTGCTTCAGCCTACGCCGTCGCTGCTGACGTCGCATCATACAAAGACTTCCTGCCGCTGATTGAACGCTCCCTTGTCCGTGGAAGCATCACCGAAACAGCTGGCATAAAAACCTTCAACGCCGAAGTCGCTGTTGGATATGCCAAACTCAATTTGCGCGAAACGTTTTATAGCCGCGTGGTCTGTGACGCGAACAAGCTTACCGTCACTGCAACATCGCAAGAACCGCCCTTTAAACATTTGACGGCCATCTGGACCATCCGCGACATCAACGGTCAATCAGACGTTTCAATTTCAATCGACTACGCTATGCGCTCACTGTTTCTGCAATTTGCGATCTCGGCGGCCATGGACACGGCTGTGAACAAAATCATGACAGCGTTTGAAGCGCAGGCCAAAGCACTTCACAGCGCATCAAAAACCAGCTGAAGCGCTTGCAGTACGGCGGCTTTGCGAACCGTGGCACGCCCCACATCTCCATAACGCATTTCGAGATGAGCAGTTTTCTGTTTCGTCGCACAGGCGAAATGCACAAGCCCCACGGGTTTTTCCAAACTTCCACCCCCGGGTCCGGCAACACCGGTAATGGCCACGGCCACCTCAGCGGCTGATTTTTTCAATGCACCTTCCGCCATGGCGCAGGCCACGGCTTTACACACCGCACCATGTTGCGCAATCATGACAGCAGGCACGCCCAGCATTTCGGTCTTGGCTGCGTTGGAATAAGTCACGAAACCCCGGTCAAACACTTGGGATGATCCTGCAATCTCCGTGATGGCAGCGGCAACCATACCGCCTGTGCAGCTTTCCGCGGTGGCCATGGTCCAGCGTTTGGCCCTCAATGCACGGATCACGTCTTCAGCCGTCACAGTGGCAACCGAATCGTGGCAATCGCCGAAGCCGACATGCCTTCCTTGCGGCCAATCGCCCCCATCTTTTCGGTCGTCGTGGCCTTGATGCCAATGCGATCGACCGCAATGCCCAACATGGCGCTCAGCGCATCTTTCATTGCCGCCAAGTGTGGACCCACCCTCGGTGCTTCCGCCAAAATGGTGATATCAATATTCGCCAACACACCGCCCCGTGCGCGCAACAAGTCCATCGCCTTCGCCACAAAGATGGCAGAGGGCGCACCCTTCCATTGCTTATCCGTCGGGGGAAAGTGTTGGCCGATATCAGCCTCACCAATCGAGCCCAGAATAGCATCCGTCAGGGCATGCAGCGCCACATCTGCATCCGAATGGCCTTTGAGTTTGTGCGTGTGCGGAATGCTCACTCCACAGAGGGTGACCGCATTGCCTTTCTCGAACACATGAAAATCGATGCCTTGCCCCATGCGTACATCAGGCAAGTCCGCAAAGCGATGCGAGGAATGCTCACGGTTGGCTTCGAGAATATCATGACTTGTTGTCAATTTGCGATTCTTCTGTTCACCCGCAACAATTTGCACCCGCATACCAGCATATTCAGCAACCGCAGCATCATCCGTAAATGTCGTCATGCCGTCTGCCAAAGCCTGACGATGCGCGCCCAGGATTCTATCAAACTGAAACCCCTGCGGCGTTTGTACAAACCACAGTGAAGCGCGGTCCACGGTGCGTTCAATCAATCCGCTTGGCGCATACTTCATGGTGTCTGCCACCGGTAAACCGGGAATCACCGCAACTGCGTGGTCCAGTTCGTTGACGATGTTGCTGATCAAGTCCGGTGACAGAAATGGCCGTGCTGCATCATGTATCAACACCTTGCTCGGGTCCATCTGCGCACAGGCTTCCAAGCCTTCACGACACGAATCTTGCCGTGAACCACCACCGATCACAGGAGCCAACACAAGCTGCAGTCCCTCAGTTGCCGAAGCAAACAGCGACTCATGACCTTGGCCAATGACCGTTTGCACCCGGGAAATCAGGGGGTGGCCGAGAAATGCCTCCAGTGTCCAGCGGATCACAGGTTTGCCGCCAACCAGCTGATATTGCTTGGGCAAGCCCCCGCCTGCGCGCAAACCGCTCCCCCCCGCAACAATGACCGCCACAACTGACATAGTCCCGACATAACCCAAGCCAAGAAGGGTGTGAATGCCGCAGATGCACAATTCGGTTGACGGCAGGCAAAGATTCTTTAATTTGCTCAAATCTTAGACGGACAAATCATCTGATTAAAATATGAGCATATCAATCGGCAACATCAGACTGAAGAATCCTGTGTTTTTGGCGCCCATGTCCGGTGTCACTGACGCAGCCTTTCGCATGGTCGCCCATGCGCAGGGGGCTGGACTTGTTGTATCTGAAATGGTGGCCAGTGAAGAGCTGGTCCGTGACCGGCCGGATATGGTGCGACGCACTTTTGGCGGCAAGACCGTTTCACCCTTCGTAATCCAACTTGCCGGGCGCGAAGCCCATTGGATGGCAGAAGGAGCACGCCTCGCGCAGGATCTCGGAGCCGATATGATTGACATCAACATGGGTTGCCCGGCACGGCAGGTTACGGGTGGCTTGTCTGGTTCTGCGCTCATGCGCAATCCTGACCACGCCCTGGGATTGATTGAAGCAACAGTCGCAGCGTCTCGTGTTCCCGTAACCGTTAAAATGCGTCTGGGCTGGGACCGGGACTGCATGAATGCGCCTCACATTGCCAAACGAGCGGAAGAAGCGGGTGCCCAGATGATTACGGTACATGGCCGCACCCGCAACCAATTCTACACTGGCAAGGCAGACTGGGCAGCTATCCGCGCCGTGCGCGATGCCATCTCGATTCCCCTCGTGGCCAATGGTGATGGACAAACGGCAGATGATGCGAAAGCCATGATGCAGGCCTCCGGAGCAGACGCTGTCATGTTTGGACGCGCCGCCTATGGCCGCCCCTGGTGGCCCGGCGCAGTAGCAGAACAATTGTCACCCGGCAGTGGAAAAGCTGCACCTTCACTCACTGAAGAATGTGAATTGATGTTGTGGCATCAAGTCGAAACGCTTTCGCTCTACGGCGCGTCCCTTGGCAACAAGACGTTCCGCAAACATCTGGGCTGGGGTCTGACGCGGCTGCACGACAGGCACTTGATGACTGCCGATCACTTGCAAAACTGGCGCGCCAAGCTTTTGTCCGAAACTGACAATGCAAACATTTCTGCGAGCATTCGCACGGTTTTCGCCGAGGCCCAAGACAACCAACAGGTGGCAGCGTGATGGATAGAACTGAAGCAAAAGCCCCCCCAGCCGCCCAGATGGTGCTCGATGCCATGCCCAACCCCTTGTTGGTTATTGACGATAACGATCACATTTGCATGGTCAACACCGCAGCCGAAGATTTTTTCCAGTCCGGTGCCGCCGTGTTGAAGCGCAACAGCCTCTCCGATATCGTGCCGTTCTCCAGCCCGGTGTTGCAATCGGTCCGGCAAGTGCGCGAAGCCGCTACCGTCGTCAATGAATATGGCGTGGGCGTGGGCACACCGCGCCTTGGCGGTGAGCGTATTGTCGACCTGCAAACCGCACCATTGGGCGACGACGGACAATTTGTGATGCTGATGTTGCAACGCCGCTCCATGGCGCACAAACTGGGTCATCAACTCAGTCACCAAGGTGCAGCACGCTCAGTATCTGGAATGGCTTCGATGCTTGCTCATGAAATCAAGAACCCGTTGGCTGGGATACGCGGGGCTGCACAATTGCTTGAACCCACCCTGTCGGATGCGGACCGGGCTTTGGCCCGTCTCATTTGCGATGAAACCGAGCGTATCCGCAAACTCGTGGACCAGATGGAAGTTTTTTCGGACGAACGCCCGCTTGAAAGAAAACCTGTGAACATCCACATCGTCCTCGACCGTGTGAAGAAACTCATTCTTGCTGAAGCCGGCAGCTTTCTCTCGATCAAGGAAGAGTATGATCCGTCACTTCCAGCTGTCTATGGCAATCCGGATCAATTGGTGCAGGTCTATTTGAATCTCGCCAAAAATGCCGCTGAAGTTCTCAAGGAATCCGGCCACGGTGGGGAGATACTGTTTACGACAGCGTTTCGCCCCGGCATGAAGTTGCAAGTGGCGGGCACTTCAGAGCGGGTCTCGTTGCCGCTTGAGATTTGCGTACATGACAACGGCAAGGGCATTCCCGAGGAATTGGCCCCGCACATCTTTGAACCCTTCGTCACCACAAAGCCGCAAGGGCGCGGGCTTGGACTTGCCTTGGTTGCAAAAGTCGTGCGCGACCATGGCGGTACTGTTGAATGCCAGCCACGCAGGCGCGGCACGACCTTCCGCACCTTGCTTCCCATGATTGATCCGGGCTCCGGCCCCGTTGAAGAAGGAGACACCCTGTCATGAACGCCAGAACCGTTCTCATTGCCGATGACGATAGCACCATTCGGACGGTCTTGAGCCAGGCCTTGAATCGCGCCGGATTTACTGTGCGCTCCACAGGTACTGCTGGTGCGCTGTGGCGCTGGGTCAGTGACGGGGAGGGCGACGTGGTGGTGACTGACGTGGTGCTGCCAGATGAAAACGCCTTCGACGTGTTGCCGCGCATTCGCAAGCTCAGGCCCATGTTGCCCGTCATCGTCATGAGCGCGCAGAATACTATCATGACCGCCATTCGCGCCAATGAACTGGGCGCCTATGATTATCTCCCGAAGCCCTTTGATCTCAACGCGCTGGTGCAAACTGTTGGCCGCGCCCTGGAAAAGGCGCAAAAACCACAGCGACCCAAGTCAGAAGAGCAGGGCGAAGCGCTCCCGATCATAGGTCGGTCTGCTGCCATGCAGGATATCTATCGCCTGATTGCCCGCTTGACGCAAACTGACCTCACAATAACCATCGTCGGCGAGAGTGGTACTGGCAAGGAACTCGTGGCCAAGGCCCTGCATGATTTCAGCCGGCGCAAGAAAGGCCCCTTCGTTGCCATCAACATGGCGGCCATCCCGCGTGACTTGATCGAGTCGGAATTGTTTGGCCACGAGAAGGGATCTTTCACCGGCGCTGCCGCCCGCATGGCCGGTCGTTTTGAACAGGCTGAAGGAGGGACGCTTTTCCTTGATGAAATTGGTGACATGCCATTGGAAGCACAGACCCGTTTGCTGCGGGTATTGCAACAGGGCGAATACACGACGGTGGGCGGCACAACTCCGATCAAGACCAACGTCCGCATCATTTGCGCCACCCACCGGGATTTGCGCCAGTTAATCACCCAAGGCCTGTTCCGTGAAGACCTGTTCTTCCGTTTGAATGTGGTGCCGTTGCGGCTGCCGCCCCTGCGCGAACGGACGGAAGACGTGCCGGATCTGGCGCGGCACTTCCTCGACCGCGCTATAAAGGATGGTCTGCCGCGCAAGGACCTGTCAGCGGAAGCGCTGCGCGCCTTGCAAGGCTATCGCTGGCCCGGCAACGTGCGTGAACTTGAAAACCTGATCAAGCGCCTGCTCGCCATGGAAGTCGAGGATGTCATTCCGGCCGCCGCAGTGGAACGGGAATTGGCGGAAATGCCGTCAGCGCTCTCCGGTCCCAGTCTCAGCAATGTATCGAACAATCTATCGGAAGCTGTTGAAAATCATATGGCCAGCTATTTCGCCAGTTTCGGCACGCAACTGCCGCCACCCGGATTGTATGAACGCATTCTCGCCGAGATCGAGCCACCGATGTTGCGCGCTGCCTTGACCGCCACCCATGGCAATCAGCTGAAAGCAGCCGACTTGCTGGGCATCAATCGCAACACCTTGCGCAGCAAACTTCGCGAACGGAAAATCGTTCCAATGCGAGGGCTTGCGTGAGGGTCCACGACTTGCCGTGCTACCCCTCATCCGCCCTTCGGGCACCTTCTCCAGCCCCTTTTGGCGGGAGAAGGTGGCCGAAGGCCGGATGAGGGGAACCACCAACGTTCTCAACCTCCTCAACTGTCGCAAATCTGCCACAAAGGTGTTGAATTCCGGCAACACATCTTGATCCGGAGTATCGATGCTCAAACCGAGCGACCTGCATATGCCACAGTTTTTCAAAGGCGCCTCCGCTTGGGCTGCCTTGGGCCTTGTGGTTGTGGGTACACTCGTCGGCATTGCCACCTTTGCGGTACTCACGCGCCTGACGCCCATCGAACCATCAGAGACCGTCGTCAGACAATTGCTTCTGGCCAATTTCACGCTGGTTGTACTCATGGCGATTTTGGTGGGCGTGCAAATGTTGCAACTCATCTGGGCGCGCAGCCGTGGCATGCCGGGGGCAGGGTTGCATATTCGGCTGATTTCGCTGTTCAGCCTTGTGGCCGTAATCCCGGCACTGCTGGTAGCGGTGTTTGCCACGGTGGCCTTGAACCGCGGGCTGGATGTCTGGTTTTCCGACCGCACCCGCAACATCGTCGATACCGCGTCCACAGTTGCAGAAGCCTATTTGCTGAACGCTGCCGATGCCACACGCAATGACCTCGCCAGCATGTCGACCGACCTGAACCAGCAGTTCAAGCTTTACACTGACGACCGACCAGCCTTCGTCAATCGTGTGGCCCGTCACGCCCTGTTGCGAAATCTCGCGGCCGCCTTTGTATTCGACTCCTCCACGAAGCGCATCGACGCCAACATCACCGCCAATGAGCGGTTGAAATTTCTTGCTCCGGAAGAAAAATACATGGCGCTGGCAGAGAAAGGTGAATTGGTGCTGATCCAGCCTTCACCCGGTGGCAACATCGTCCGTGCGCTGATCAAATTGCAGGGCTATCCCTCACACTATCTTTATGTCTATCGTGTGCTGTCGCCTGTGGTGATCGACCAGCTTGTCAAAACCCGCGACGCAAAGGCAGAGTATGACAGTCTGCTGAAACAGCGCATGGGATTCCAACTCACTTTCGGCTTGACCTACGCATTTTTGGCGCTGGTGTTCCTGCTTGCGGCCATCTGGCTTGGCATGCGCTTTTCGGAACGTCTGGTCGAACCGCTGGTGCGCCTGTTGAGTGCGGCGCGGCGGGTGGCGCAGGGTGACTTCAATGCCAAGGTGGCCACGATGTCGGGCCCCGGTGATTTGATCAATCTCTCCAAAACCTTCAACATGATGACGGACCAGGTGCGGTTGCACCAGAACCAGCTTGTGGAAACCAACCTGCAACTGGATGAGCGCCGCCGTTTCACCGAAGCCATGTTGGCGGGTGTAAGCGCAGGCGTCATCGGCCTTGATCCTGACCATCGCATCTCACTCTTGAACCGATCTGCCCTCAGTCTGCTCGGCCTGCAAGAGCAGACTGCACTCGGTCGTCCTCTGGATGAAATCCTGCCGGAATTTGCGCCCCTCATGGAGCAAGCCCTGTCGCGTCCGTCGGGTCAAGCCGAAGGGCAGGTAGAGCGGCAAAAAGGTGGCCGCGAAGTCAGCCTGTTTCTGCGCATCACAACGGAAGCCTCCAATGACGCCTCACACGGCCATGTCTTGACCTTTGACGACATTACCAATCTGGTGAGCGCGCAACGCAATTCCGCCTGGGCCGACATTGCACGGCGCATCGCCCACGAAATCAAAAATCCGCTCACACCTATCCAATTGTCGGCAGAGCGCCTCAAACGCAAGTACCTCAAGGAAATTACCACTGACAAAAAGGTATTCGAACAGTGTACCGACACCATCATCCGCCAGGTTGGCGATATTGGCCGTATTGTCGATGAGTTCTCGTCCTTTGCCCGCATGCCAAAAGCCGTGCCTGAACCCAATGATTTGAACGATGTCGCAAGCGACGCCACCGTGCTGCAACGCGTTTCATCATCAGATCTGGAAATAGTTCTTACCCTCGATCCGGACATCAAGCGCTTCGCATTCGACAGGCGTCTGGTGACCCAAGCCATCACCAACCTCGTGAAAAATGCCCGCGAGTCGATTGAAACCCGATTGGCCGCCGACCCGGCCTATTCGGGCGTTATCACTGTTCAAACCGGTGTGGCCGACGGCGCACCTTATCTGCGGGTGGAGGACAATGGCTTGGGCTTGCCGCAGGAAAATCGCCATCGTCTCGCAGAACCCTATATGACGACGCGCGAAAAGGGCACGGGTCTTGGCCTCGCCATTGTCAAGCGCATCATGGAAGAACATGGCGGCAGGCTTGATTTGTCTGATGCCGAAAGCGGGCAGGGCGCTGCCGTCACCCTTTATTTTGCACCCCTGCAAGACCCAACCGAAGAGAAGGCTTGAACCCATGGCTGATATCCTGATTGTTGATGATGAAGCCGACATCCGGGAACTGGTGTCCGGAATCCTGCAGGATGAGGGATTTGAAACGCGCCTCGCTCACAACTCCGACGCGGCGTTAACCGAACTGAGCCAGCGGCGGCCATCGCTTGTAGTTCTCGATATCTGGTTGCAGGGTTCAAAGTTGGATGGTCTGGACTTGCTGCTCGAAATCAAGAAGCGCCTGCCGGATTTGCCCGTAGTCATCATCTCCGGTCATGGCAATATCGAAACGGCTGTGTCAGCCATACGCCGCGGGGCCTATGATTACATTGAGAAGCCCTTCAACGCTGATCGTCTGTTGCTGGTGGTCGGACGCGCCCTCGAGACCATGCGGTTGAAACGCGAGAATGATGAATTGAAAGGCCGTTCTGGCCTTGCCCCTGAATTGGTGGGAAGTTCGCTGCCCATTCGCAATTTGCGACAGCTTTTGAAAAAGATTGCGCCCTCAAACAGTCGCGTTCTCGTCTCAGGTCCCATGGGAGCAGGCAAGGAACTGGTTGCGCGTTCCGTTCATGCCCTGTCCGCCCGTGCCAACGGGCCTTTCGTGACGCTGGCCGCTGCCACCATGGAAGCTGACCATCTCGAGGAAAATCTTTTCGGTGTAGACAACGGTCCCGACAAGGCGCCGCGCATTGGTGCCCTCGAAGAAGCCCATGGCGGCACCCTCTATCTCGATGAAATCGCTGATATGCCGTTGGAGACGCAGGCCAAGGTGCTCCGGGTCTTGTTGGAGCAAACCTTCCAGCGGGTAGGGGCGAGCAAAAAAATCAAGGTCGATGTGCGCATCATCTCATCCACGGCGCGTGATCTGCAAAACATGATTGCGGCGCAAACCTTCCGCGAAGATCTCTACCATCGGCTGAGTGTTGTGCCTGTTGCAGTGCCGGGTCTGGCGGAACGGCGGGACGATATTCCTGAATTGATCGAACACTTCGCCAAAACCTACTCAGCAGCATCTGGGCAAGCGATGCGGCGATTCGCTGGCGATGCCCTGGCAGTTTTGCAAACCCGCAACTGGACGGGCAATGTGCGGGAACTCCGCAATATTGTCGAACGCATCATGATTCTGGTGAATGGCGAACCGGGTGACGAAATCAGCGTGGCGCAGCTGCCGCAAGACCCGGTGGCAAACACAGGCAACAATGGTTTTGGTGGTGAACATCTTTTGGCCCTGCCGTTGCGGGAGGCACGCGAAGCTTTCGAACGGGACTATATCGCTGCCCAATTGTCACGATTTGGTGGAAACATCTCGCGCGCGTCACAATTCATCGGCATGGAGCGATCAGCACTTCACCGCAAAATAAAGTCTTTGGGCTTGCATGCAAAGGAAGACACCCCCACCTGAGCGAGAAGGGCTTGCACGAAGCCGCAACCTGAATGATTATGGAAGCACGGGGCAAAAACAAGAAGGACCAGGTCGAATACCATGGCACAAGAAAAACCACAAAATCTGCAAGACACTTTTCTCAACCACGTTCGCAAAACCAAACTGCCCGTCACCGTATTTCTGGTGAATGGTGTAAAGCTTCAGGGCATCATCACCTGGTTTGATAACTTCTGCCTGCTGCTGCGTCGCGATGGTGTGTCGCAGCTGGTTTATAAACACGCTATTTCAACCATTATGCCGGGCGGCCCCATCAGCCTGTTCGACGACGAAAGTACAAATACTTGACCGATAATGACCGCGAGCGTTTACCCTCGCTCGCCAAGCGGCGCTCCGGCGCGAAAGCCACATTCCAGGGCGAAACGGACGCCCGTGAAGGCTCGGACGAGAGCCGCGCTCTGGTGGTGCATGTGGAGCCTAAAAGCAAAGCCGCCTCGACCGGGGCGGACCGTTTGCCGGAAAGCCGTCTGGCGGAAGCCATTGGGCTGACGCAAGCCATCGGCCTCAAGGTTGAGCACAGCTTGGTTGTGCCACTCGCCTTGCCGCGTCCTGCCACATTGATCGGCACGGGCAAGGTCGCTGAAATCGGTGCCCTTGCAAAAGAGCATGCCTGCGGTCTCGTCATCGTCAATGCCCAGCTCTCGCCAATCCAGCAACGTAATCTGGAACAGGCCTGGGGGGCAAAGGTTCTTGATCGCACAGGTCTCATTCTCGAAATTTTCGGCGAGCGTGCTTCTACCAAGGAAGGTTCTTTGCAAGTCGAACTCGCCCATCTGCAATATCAGAAAAGCCGTCTTGTCCGCTCCTGGACCCATTTGGAACGGCAGCGTGGCGGCTTCGGCTTCCTTGGCGGTCCCGGAGAAAGCCAGATCGAAGCCGACAGACGCCTGATTCAGGAACGCATCACCAAGATCGAGCGCCAGCTGCTCGACGTGGTAAAAACCCGCGCTTTGCACCGTAAGGGCCGTTCCCGCGTGCCTTACCCGATCGTGGCCCTGGTGGGTTACACCAACGCCGGAAAGTCCACGCTATTCAACAAGCTCACCAACGCCAATGTGTTGGCCAAGGACCTGTTGTTCGCAACGCTTGATCCCACGATGCGCACCATCTCGCTGCCGCATGGCCGCAAGGTTATCGTGTCGGATACGGTTGGCTTCATCTCCGATCTTCCCACGTCATTGATTGCCGCATTCCGCGCCACGCTGGAAGAGGTTCTGGAAGCCGATGCCATTTTGCATGTGCGCGACATGAACCATGCCGAAAGTGAAGCGCAAGCCAGCGATGTATTGCAAGTGCTGGATCATCTGGGACTGGGGCAGGGCAAGCGCGATCATCTGATCGAGGTCTGGAACAAGTCAGACCTGCTTGACCTCCGCGACAAAGCCTCCATGGAAGCCGCTGCAGAACGGCGCGAAGATTGTGTTCTGGTCTCGGCTGTGGACGGCTCCGGCATCTCACACCTGCTCGCCAAACTGGAAGCACGCTTCGGCGGCAGTGCTGATCAGTATGAAGTGACGCTGATGCCGGAAGACGGCAAAGGCCTCGCCTGGTTCCACGAGCGTGCCGAAGTGCTGACACGCCGCGACACGCGTACAGGAAGCGTGAAACTCCGTGTACGGATGGATGTCGACAGGGCAGGGCAAGCAAAAAGTGCCTATGGGAAAGCAATCAAAAAAGTAAAGGCGTGAAGGAGAAAAGCACTGTTTTCTCCTTCGAACGCGGGGCCTCATCCGGCGCTTCGCGCCACCTTCTCCCGCAAGCGGGAGAAGTGAAGACTCTTCACCTTTCCCGCTTGCGGGAGGCGAGCCGCGGCACGCGGCGGGGAGGGCCTAGGCCAGTTTACAACCCACGCTTTTTCGCCTCATCCCACAACGCATCCATCTCCACGAGATCGCTTTCTGTTGCCGACTTGCCCCGTTCTTCCAACCTGTCCTCAATAAAGCCAAAGCGCCGCTCGAACTTTGCATTGGCACTGCGCAACGCCGCTTCAGGATCAATGCCATAGTGCCGCGCAAGATTGGCGATGACGAACAACAAGTCTCCCAACTCGCCAGCCCGTTGCTCATCCGTGGCCTGTTTCAGTTCATCAACTTCTTCTGCCAGCTTGTCATAGACATGTTCCACATGAGGCCAGTCAAAGCCCACCTTGGCGGCTTTCGATTGCAGTTTCACGGCGCGGGTCAAACCGGGCAGGGCGAGGGGTATGCCATCCAGCACTCGCTTTAGCGCTTCGCCCTTGGCGGCACGTTCTTTCGCCTTGTTGGCTTCCCAAAAACCTTTGGCCACACCAGCGGAACGGGCCTCGTCATCGCCAAACACATGGGGATGGCGGCTGATCATCTTGCGGTTCACGCCTTCAATCACATCGTCCAGCGTGAAGGCACCTTCCTCAGCAGCCATCTGGGCGTGATAGACGGGTTGCAGCAATAGATCGCCCAGTTCCTCACAGAGATGTTTGCGATCGCCGGATTGAATGGCGTCAGCCACCTCATAGGCTTCCTCGATGGTGTAGGGTGCAATTGTCTCAAATGATTGTTCGAGGTCCCATGGGCAGCCCGTGACCGGCGTTCGCAATGCGGCCATGATGGCCCGCAGCGTGGCAAGGCTGCGCATGTCCATGTCGGCTGGATTTTCTGCCACGGGGTTCACCAAAAGAAAGGGCGGGGTGGTTGTTTTTTGTTGTTGCTGAGGAGATCCAGAATTGTAGCCTTCAACTTCTCGTCAGGTAGATCATTGGCAGCCTGTTTGGCCTGTGCATAGTCGAATGACGCCACCATGCAAATTGCGTCGCGCACATTGCGGCCTTGCCGCCAATTGACGATGGGAAAGCTGCTGGCCAAAAGGTCTTTGAACGGGCGTTCCCACATCCGGTCAGTGCCGAACATGGCGGCCTGCATCAACAGGAACAATGCCTCGGACTGGCTGGCAGCAGGTGTAACAGTAGCTGACTTGGATATTGCACTTGCCAAAAGTTTGGCCGCCAGCTTCGGCTCAAGGCGTTCCAGCAAAGCCCGGATGGGCCAGGCCAAAGCGCAAACCGAGCGGTACAAATCTTCCTCCTGGTGTGCGGCTTCGGCAGCGGCTTCTGCGGTGCTGACGACATAGCGCTGACTGCGCACATTGCGGGCGATCCACGCCATGGCTTGCGCCTGACCGCGATAAGTTGTCTCGGCCCGTGCTGCCGCAAGGGCAGTGTTCAGTTCGAGTTCCGACATCTTCTTGTAGCTTAACTTCAACCCAATCCCCAATTCGCATAATATATATTATGGAATATTTTGATCTATTCCAATTCTTGCCCTGACAGACGAAAACTTGCCCCCATCAATGGCTTAAGCCGCTATCTTCAGCAACAACCTCACTTCAACGGTGCCTGCTTTGCCCAAGCCCTCGGCTTGCAATTCTTCACCATGTTATAGTCTGCATCATACTGCTGGTCGGTGCAATCAAACCAATAAGGTGTCTGCGTCGCCCATGTGGTTGTGGGGTATTTGGCTTTCAACAGTTCCTGCGTTGGCTTGGAGAATGCTTTCACTGAACCATGCCAGCGGCAGCCATAGCGCGTGGCGCGAACGGCCAGTGCCAGAGCCTCCGGTGCGCCATCGTCGCCCTTGGAGGCTTTCGCCCAGCCCATGGCAGACTTGGCCAGAAACTGTGGCGCTGACGGTGCCTTGACCAGTCGCGAGACCTCCGCCCAGTCCACAGCCTTGATCATGGGATGCCGGCGCAGAACCGCATCACGGCGCTGATCCGCTTTGATGATCGCATCCTTGTCCAATAAAGCTGCGAGGTTCTTGCTGTCATAATCCTTGACGTTGCTCATCAGCGTGGCGTCATCAAGGTCACGACGGATGGCACCAAGCTGCCGGTCGATCTCCAAGGGGCACCACCAATTCTTGTCATTGGGATCAGTATCATCCAGCCCGTTGAACACGTCGCGCTTGGCTTCGATGGGGTCTGACCAGTCGG
The DNA here is from genome assembly GCA_031430915.1 of Hyphomicrobiales bacterium. Classification (GTDB taxonomy): domain Bacteria; phylum Pseudomonadota; class Alphaproteobacteria; order Rhizobiales; family Aestuariivirgaceae; genus Aestuariivirga. The sequence continues at coordinate 37,596 of JANPCL010000098.1, read as the reverse complement.
ATGAGTTCAGCAGAACGCCAAAACGCGGGTTGCGCAATATGGTTAACAGCAAGACGAGGTCTGGTTTGAGCCTTGGGAACTCCTTCGCCACCACGGCACGCGCCGCCGCCAGTTCCGGGTTGGCCGCAAAAATATCTGCTGTAGTCTTGTCACTGTTGCGGGCACCCGTGGCGTAATTCCGGACCCATGACGCGCGTTTCAACAAGGCGCGCTGTTCTGCTGAGAACCCGGTGTTGTCTCCGAGCTTGCGCAACGTCGATGCTGGCAACAGGTTAAACAGTTGTGGCGAAAGTTTCACCGTCATGAGTGTGACTGCCTCCACCCATTGTGCGTCGTCCTCAGCCACAAAAGCCAGGAACCGGGCATAGGTGTCACGCTGGTCAATCTGATTATCGCCTGCTAGGCTGGCTAAAAACGTGTCTGTCAGCAGACGGTCGCGCAAGCGACGCCCCTCCTCCACATTTCCGCTCGCCAGAATATGCTGCATGAGTTTTGGCAAGATGACCTTGGTCAAACTGGTGGAGCCATCGAGTTTCAACTTGGGCAAGTTGTCGTAGATTTCATCGAAACGTTTCGCCATCGCGGAGACTCGAACCGCCTGCAGTGCCAGCAACGCAAGGGTCCCGGTATCAGGGGCGTCGCCGCAACTGGCGTTTGCCTTCATGGCGGCATCCAAAGCTTGCGTCCACAAACCTGCCCGTGTCGCATTATCCGGTTTTGCTTTCAGGCTTTCAAGCACACGCTTGGGCAGCTCGGGCAAGGCGGTGGATTGCAGAGCTTGCGCCCGGTCGACATAGGACGCTGACCAAGTTTGCCACGTATCACCCACAAGTGCCCACGGCGCTTGGCCATAGGGCTTGTTGACGCTTTGCCCCGCCATCATCCACAGCACCATAGGGTGTTTGCGGGCGGCATCGGCCAAGGCTTTTGACAGTGTCGGATCTGCTGGCAAGGTATTGCTCACCCACCAGTCATCCTGCTTGTCGGTCACACCTGCGTAGCCGATGTCGTAAAGCGCTTTCATGTAAGCTGCGCCCGATTTGTCGGTGGCCGTGATTGCGGTCAAAGGCTGGCTCAGGGTTTCGACTTCGCGGTCAATCAATTCGCTCCAGCCTTCCGCTGTATCTTCAATATTGGCGATGTAGCCCAGCAATTCCAGCGTGATGTCATGCACCGAGGCCAAGGCAGGATCAGCCAAAATGGCTTTCGCTTCGGCCCGCGCGTCCACCACGTTCTTGGCGTTGGCCAGCAGGTTGGCGAGGTTGTAGCGGGCGGCGGCCCTGTGAGGCGAACTGGATGTGCCGATCATTTTGAACTGTTGGATTGCTGACGTCTTGTCCGTATAAAAAGCAGCGCTGGCCTTCTGGTAGGCGCTATCGTGCTTGAAGAGTGCGTCCTCGTCGGGCTTCAACAATTCCGGTGGTGGTGCGACAACAACGGACGCCGTTCGCCCGGAACAGGCAGCTATCGCAGTTTCTTGTCCGCGCAGCCATAGCTTGACGTAATTCGAGGTCTTGCCAAATTTGGCGATGCGTTCCTGCAAGGTTTGCAAGGGATAGGCCATGCGGCAATTGTAATCGACGTCCGCCACACTTTGCAGGTCAGGGGCTGTTTCGTTGACAAGTTTCTTCCACGCATCCCGGATTTCAAATCCGTCGTAGGCATAGCTGCTGCCCTCCAGTCCCGGATCGCCTAGCCCGGTCATCTTGCGCCAGGCTGCAACGCCAAATGGATCAGAGGAATAAGCGTCAATGGCGGCATTCAGTTTTTCCGGTGTGCATGCAGTTTGCGCGAAGACTGGCGAGACCAGTACTGATGAAACAAGCAGGGATTGCAGCAGGCGGCGGGTGAACATGGCAGGTACTCCGGATTAGAACTCAAGTCTCATGCCATCAAAGGCGGGTTCCACGTGCTTCGGAAGTTCCGCTTTGAGTGTGGCATAATCGAGATCGATGTGCATGTTGGTGAGCACGGCCCGCTTGGGCTTCAGGCGTTCGATCCAGGCTAGCGTTTCGGGCAAACTGAAATGCGAGATATGGGGTTTGGGGCGAAGCGCGTCGACGATCCAGACATCGAGGCCCGTCAGAGCCTCAAGGCTTTCTTTCGGAATGTCGTTGACGTCTGGCGTATAGGCGAGGTTGCCAACGCGAAAGCCAAGCGCATTGATGTTGCCGTGCTGTACTTCGAAAGGAAGGCCTGTGATGGTGCCGCCTTTTCCACCTGCGTCCAGTTCTCGCTGCGGGTGAATGCTTTTCAGATCCAATATCGGTGGATAATCGCTGCCCGGCGCCTGTGTCACGCAATAGGCAAAACGGGTTTTAAGCATGCTGGCAGTGGCGGCATCGGCCCAAACCGGAATGCGTTTGCGTTGCGACAGAAAATAGCCACGCACTTCGTCAATGCCATGGGTGTGGTCGGCATGTTCGTGGGTGTACCAGACGGCATCGAGATGGGTGACATTGGCTGACAACATCTGCTCGCGCATGTCGGGCGAGGTGTCGATCAGCACCGTGGTCTTTGCGTCACCCTTCCCTGCTTCGATGAGGAGCGAACAGCGTCGCCTGCGATTACGCGGATCTGTGGGATCGCAATCGCCCCAGTCGCCACCAACGCGCGGAACTCCACCAGAGGAGCCACATCCCAGTATGGTTGCGCATAAGGTCACGCGGCGGTCCTGAATTCTACGGGCACTGGCACCTTGTCAAACAGCCGGAAGAAATTGTCAGACGTGGCTCGCGCCATATGATCACGCGAGACACCTCGGGCCTGCGCAAGGGTTTCGAGTGTATGGGCCACAAAGGCCGGCTCGTTGGGCTTGCCACGCATTGGCACGGGGGCAAGATAGGGCGCATCCGTTTCCACGAGTATACGATCCTCCGGCAGGGCCCGCGCAGCTTCGCGCAAATTCTCCGCTGTCTTGTAAGTCAGTATGCCGGAGAACGAGACATAGAGCCCCAACTCCACACCACGTTCGGCCAGCCACTGCTGACTGGTGAAGCAATGCAATACAGCTTTGAACTTGCCCTTGGCCATTTCTTCTTCCAGCACCCGTGCCGTATCATCCTCTGCCTCGCGGGTGTGAATGACAAGCGGCAGACCCGTCTCACGCGCCGCCGCAATGTGATTGCGAAAGCCCGTCATCTGGGCGTCTCGCGGGCTCTTGTCGTAGAAGTAATCCAGCCCCGCTTCGCCTATGCCCGCGACCTTTGGATGTCGTGCAAGACGGACCAATTCCGAAACCGGAATGTCCAGTTCTTCATGTGCATTGTGGGGGTGTGTGCCTACAGTGCAATAGACATTCTCATGTGCCTCGGCGATTGCGATGATCTTGTCGGCGTTACGAATGCGCGATGAAATCGACAAGACCAACCCCACGCCAGCAGCATCTGCCCGAGCCAGAACAGAGGGCAGGTTTTCTGCCAGTCCTTCATAGTCCAGATGGCAATGGCTATCGACAATCAGGTTCATGCGGGTTTGGTTTCTTCTTCAACGAAACGTGGAAACACGGCAGTTGGCACAGGCAAATCCGTGCCACTTTGCAAACTAAGTGTAAAGTGAGAGAAATCACGCGTGTTTAAAGGCACTGCCAGCAAATCCAGAAACTTCGCAGCCGACTGCGGCATATAAGGCTGGATCAGGATGGCGACCATTCGGATCACTTCAGCCGTTGTCCACAACACGGTTTCCATCCGTGCGGGGTCAGTCTTCTTCAACGCCCACGGCTCCTGCCCGGCGAAGTAACGATTGGCATCAGCTACCACCCGCCAGATCGCATCCATGGCCTTGCTGATGGCATAGTCAGCATGTTGTTTGCGACATTCAGCCAGCAAGGCATCGGCAGCCGCCAGCATCTCTTCATCGACAGGCAGCAGGGTTCCCTTCCCTGGTACCTTGGCAGCGCAGTTTTTATTGACCATCGAGAGCGAGCGTTGCGCCAGATTGCCAAGGTCATTTGCCAGTTCCGCGTTCATGCGCGCCACAATGGCTTCATGGCTGTAACTGCCGTCCTGTCCATAGGGCACTTCGCGCATGAAATAATAGCGCACGGGGTCAACACCATAGCGTTCGACCAGATCAGCCGGGGCCACGACATTACCCGTGGACTTCGACATTTTTTCTCCGCGACTGAACAGGAAGCCATGCACCACGATTTGCTTGGGCAACGGCAAATCAGCCGACATTAAAAACGCCGGCCAATAAATGGCATGGAAGCGCGTAATGTCTTTGCCAATCACATGAGCAGCGGCAGGCCAGTAATGAGACTTCGGCCCGTCACGATCCGGAAAGCCTGTGGCGGTGATGTAGTTGGTTAGCGCATCCACCCAGACGTACATCACATGTTTCGGATTGCCCGGAACCGGAATGCCCCAGTCAAATGTGGTGCGGCTCATGGAGAGATCGAGCAGGCCGCGTTCAACGAAACTCACTACTTCATTGCGATATTGCTCCGGAACAATGAAGTCCGGATTCTTCGCGTAGTGTTCGAGCAGGGGCTTGGCATAGGCCGAGAGTTTGAAGAAGTAGCTTTCCTCCTCCACCCATTCGACAAGCGTTCCCGTCTTTACCGTAAAGCGACGGCCCTCACGCTCTTCGGTTTCGTCTTCCGCATAATAGGCCTCGTCACGCACCGAATACCAACCGGCATATTTTGAGAGATAGATATCTCCCTTCTCTTCCATGCGCTTCCAGATTGCAGTGACCGATGCCTTGTGGCGCTCGGACGTAGTGCGCACAATATCGTCTGCAACAGCATTCAACTGCACACCCATGGTTTCGAAAAGTGCCGCCGTGCGGCCGGCCAATTGCAGTGGCGTGATATTTTCGCGTGCTGCCGTTTGCTGCATCTTCTGGCCGTGCTCATCCATGCCCGTCACGAACAGTACGTCGCGCCCGTCCAGCTTTGCAAAACGCGCCATTACGTCGGTGGCGATGCGCTCATAGGCGTGGCCAATGTGGGGCGCACCATTGGCATAGGGAATCGCGGTGGTGATCAGATAGGGCGTCTTGGTCATCGCCGCCTATTGCCCCGAAATCACGCCGCCTTCAAGGCATGATCAATCTGCGCCAGCGCATCCATCGTAGCTGCACGGCGATCAAGGTTATAGCCGGAGACAATACCGCGTTGTGCCGCGAGATCAGCGTGCAATTTGGCAAGGTTGCCGTTTTGGTTGCGGGTCGCCTGCCCCGCCAGCCATTCCAGCAGCAAATCCATGAAGACTTCAAAGTCCTGTTGCGCAGCAGCCCGGCTGGCAAAGTGATTGCCGAGAGCTGTGCGCGTCGGAGCGTCCAGGCGTTTGGCTGCGACAAAATCATGAAAGGCCTTTGCACCTGCGCTGTTTACAATCTGCAAGGCAAAACCCGGACTTCCGCCAGAAATTGAAATCGCTTCAGCCAGCTTCTTCTGGTCTGGTGCCGGATCAAGCGGTGAGTGTGCGAGAATGCTAGTGGTTTGATCCAGCGTCAAAGCAGAAAGCGGCAATTTCCGACAGCGCGACCGCAAAGTGCGCAGAACCCGCGACGGCGCATGACACACCAGCAATATCAAACACTTGCTCGGCGGTTCCTCAACCAGTTTGAGAAGTGCATTGGCGGACTCGGAGTTGAGATCATCAGCCGCATCCACCAACCCTACCCGCCAGCCTCCGCTGCCTGAGGTGCGCGAAAAGAAATCGATGAAACTTCGCGCGTCATCAACAGCGATTTCGGCCTTGAGTTTCTTCTTGGGCTTGGCGTCGTTGAGTTGCCGCTCCAACACCACCAAATCCGGGTGTGCCCGCGCGTGTACCCAACGCTCGACCTGCGCCGCATCGCGCCCTGCGGCCAGCACAGCCCGCGCAAGATGAAAGGCCAAAGTTGCCTTGCCAATGCCCATTGACCCCGTGATCATCCAAGCATGGTGTGGTTTGCCAGAGGCGAAGCTTTGCATAAATTGTAAACGGGCCGCATCATGGCCGATGACGTCCGAAGCAAAACGCGGATGCGAAGGAATTTCGCGCGGGTCTTCGGATTCGTCAGCCATGGGACGGGACCAGAATTTCGTCGTTGCACGCAAATAACAACCCAAACCCCGTCATTCCCGCGAACGCGGGAATCCAGACTTGCCACAGTCTCGTTGGTTGAAAGTCTGGTTTCCCGCGTTCGCGGGAATGACGGAGTTTGGGGTTCATTTGGGCAATCGACTTTTCAGTGTAGCGAGAATTGTTTGCTGAACGGATTCAATGGGTAGACTCGCATCCATTATGGCACAGCGCTTTGGCTCTGCCCGCGCCACAGCCAAAAACCCGTCCCTCACCTTCCGGTGAAACACCAATCCCTTGCGCTCATACCTGTCTTCCCCGCCCTCCCCACGCTGCTTTGCCCTTTGCAAGCCCAGAACCGGATCAAGATCAAAAACAAATGTAAGGTCCGGAACAGTCTCGCCAACAACTCGCGTCTGCAAGGCATTAATCAGTCCCAGGGGACACTCTCCCGCGATCCCCTGATACACCCGCGTTGAATCCATGAAACGGTCACACAGCACAACATCGCCACGAGCCAGGGCGGGCCGTATCACTTCGCCTAAATGGCTGTCGCGGGCTGCTGAATTGAGGAGTGCTTCAGCCGTGGACGATAGTGACCCCGGATCGCCATTGACCAGTAACCCACGAATGGATTCCGCCATGGCGGTGCCGCCAGGTTCGCGCGTCAAAACAACTTTGCGGCCAAGCAAGGTGAGATGATCTGCCAACAGTTTGATCTGCGTGCTTTTGCCCGTCCCCTCGCCACCCTCAAATGTAATGAACAGGCCTGTCATTCAACCGCCGAATACCATGATGGACAATGAATCGAGCGCCTTCTCAATCATCGAGTCGACCGCCGGAACATCGGCTGACGTCTGAACTGGAATTTCAGCCACGGTTTGGCCTGCAACGATCACACGCGCCTTGCCCACTTCGGTACCTGACTTGATAGGGGCCATCAAGGGGCCAGCATAACTAAGTTTCAACTCAACAGTCTTCTGTTCTCTAGGCGTCAATGCCACCTGAAAAGCCTTCGACGTCCGCAGTTCCACCCAATTCGACGTGCCTCCCCACACCCGCGCTTCGGCCACCAGTTCACCGCTGTCAAATACATCGATTGTCTTGAATTGACGGAAACCCCAATCGAGCAATTTTTGCGCTTCGGCCTTGCGGTCATTGGCGGTTTTGAGGCCGGCCACAACCATGACCAAGCGGCGTCCGTCGCGTTCCACGGAACCCACAAGCCCATAGCCCGCGTCCTTGGTGAAGCCGGTCTTCATGCCATCAGCGCCCGCATAATCCTTCAACAGCGGATTGCGGTTTTGCTGTTCGATCTTGTTCCAGGTGAATTTGCCCTCGCCGTAGATTTTGTAATAGGTCGGATGATCGTAGATAACGTGGCGCGCCACAATCGAAAGATCGCGCACACTCATCACATGGGCCGGGTCCGGCAAGCCTGTAGAATTTTTGAACACGCTGTTCCTGAGGCCAAGCTTCTCGCCCTTCTTGCGCATCAATTCGATGAAGGCCAATTCCGATCCGGCAATGCCCTCGCTCAAGGCAATGCAGGCATCGTTCGCAGACTGGATGATGGCACCGCGCAACAGGTCGATGACGCGGACCTTGGAATTTAATTCAGCATACATGGTGGAACTGCCGGAGGGTGAGCCACCGCGCCGCCATGCATCTTCGCTTACAGTGAATTCCTGGTCTTCTTTCAACTCGCCCGCTTTCAACAAGTCGAAGACAATCGACTGCGTCATCAGCTTGCTCATGCTGGCGGGGGGAATGGCGGCGTCGGCGGATTTCTCGAAGAACACCTCGCCGGATTTGCCGTCGATCAGGATGGCATTGGGTGCCGACGTTTCAAATGCAGGCAACAGGTCTTCCGCCCAAGCGGAACAACCAGTGAGAAGAAGAACCAACAAGGTAACGAGGCGCATCAGCATTCACTCAGAATACGGATGCGCACCTGTGAAAGCAAACACTTGATCAGGGGTTGGCGGCAACCTGTTCAATCCGGGCATTTTGCAGTACAGCCTTCGGAAAACCTTCGTCCTGAACCGCCTGCAAAGCATCGGCAGCGCCGATGTCACTCAAAAACGGCCCCATTTGTACCTTGTACAGCGGACCATCTGCCGTCGACCATTCATAAACCTGTACCGGACCAATGGCTGACAGCGCAGAGCGCGCCTGTTCAGCCGACTCAATGGTTCTGAAACCGCCGACCTGAATGATTTGTGCTGTGCCCCGTGCCTTGGATTTTGCACGTGGAGCCTTGTAAGCAACCTGCTGCACAGCTTCATCGGGGGTTGCTTCCGCCACCTGCACATCATCCGATCCACCACGCGCCGGACCATCTGCAGCGGCTATCAACGATCCCATGTTGGCACCGGATTTCATCTTGCGGTTCATCATGGCAAGATGCGAACCATTGTCGTTGACCGGTGCATTGCCGATCCATTGCACGCGCACGCTGGCCTTGCCTTTGCTTTTATAGCCCAGGGTATCTGCCGAACGCTTCGACAAATCGATGATGCGGGTTCCCACAAAGGGTCCCCTGTCATTGATGCGCACCACAATCACCTTGCCGTTTTCCAGATTGGTAACGCGGGCATAGCTGGGCAGCGGTAAAGTCGGATGCGCGGCTGTCAACATGTTCATGTCGAAATATTCGCCGTTGGAGGTTTTGCGTTTGTGGAAGGCTTCGCCATACCAGGAGGCCGCACCCTTGCGGTCGTAGCCCGGTTGTTCCTTTGGGGTGAACCAGCGACCCGCCACCTGATAGGGCTTGCCGACGAAATAGCGACCACCACCCTTGGGGACGGCACCCTTGCCCCGATAATAGGCACTGCCCTTGCCTTCAAAGCCAGCCAGACTTTCACCCGCACTGTTGCGCAGGGCGCGCGTCTTTTCAGATTTATGAGTTGAACAGCCCGCCAAAGCGACAGCCAAACCCAATACCACGACAGTTGTGATTTTACGCATCATCAGCAAACCCCACCAAATTCTCACCAGTACTGTGCCGTGCAGACTGGCCACATCCGGCCTTTATTCAACCTCGGGGTAAAATTCGGGTTGGGAAACGTGGTTAAGGCTTACTGAACTGCACCCAACCTGCTCAGGTTCTGTGGTGCCATGGCATTGCCTTTGTCGGCGGCTTGTTTGTAGAAGAACTTGGCTTTCTCGATATCCTTGCCCACACCCCAGCCCATTTCATACATGGAGCCCAGGTTATTGAGGCCCCAGGCATCGCCTCCATCTGCCGCTTTCTGGAACAGCTGAAACGCCTTGGGCAAATCCTGTGGCACACCCTCGCCTTTCACCAGCAACAGACCGAAGTTGACGTGCGCCGTCATGTAATTCTGGTCAGAGGCCTTTTGGAACCATGCCGCAGCATCCACGGCACTGGCGGTTACGCCCGAGCCCTTCTGCAAGCGCAGGCCCAACTCGTTCTGGGCGGGCGCATAGCCCTTGTCGGCAGCAGACTGCAGAAGTTTGATCCCGTCAGCCGCGTCAACAGGCAGGCCTGCCGGTGCTTTGGCAATCAGTTTTGACAGAAGATATTGCGCTTCCATATTGCCGTTAAGGGCGGCCTGTCGATACCATTTCGCCGCCTCCACCGAATCGCGCCTGGCATCATTGGTGCCGTTTTCATAGTCTGCGCCCACGGACAAGGCCGCAACATCATCGCCCGCGCGGGCAAGTTTAAGCCGTTTGATAAAGCTCAGCCCTTCCAACTCTGCTGTTTGTGCAAGCGCACTGCCCGCAAATACTGCAAGCGCCAACAGCACAACCTTAATCTTTAATCCACCCATGACCTCTCTCGTATGCAGAAACAAACAAGGTTGCACAAGACGCTATAAATGGTGCTTGTTGACATCTTCGTCTGAGGATAATTTGTCGTCAAAAGGAGTCAGTTCCATGTCAAATGTAATGCCAATATCTTTACGGTCCACTGAGGCTGATCTGTGGCAAATGCGGGTTGACCTTGCGGCAGCTTTTCGTCTCTCCGCCCGCAATGGCTGGAACGAGGCTGTGGCCAATCATTTCAGCCTGGCCACCTCCCCCGACGGCAAGAACTTTCTGATGAATCCGCGCTGGCGGCATTTCTCAAAAGTGCGTGCCTCGGAATTGTTGCATCTGAATGTCGAAGACAAATCCACAATGGACCGTCCCGATGCGCCAGACCTGACGGCTTGGTCTCTTCACGCCCGCCTGCACGCCGCCCTGCCCCATGCTCGCTGCATCATTCATCTGCATCCCACATACGCGACTGTCATCGCCTCGCTGGCTGATCCCGACATCAAGCCCATCGACCAGAACACCGCACGCTTTTACAACCGCATGGCCATCGACATGGGCTACGGCGGCATGGCCAACAGTGATGAAGAAGGCGACCGCATTGCCCGCCTCCTCGGCAACAAATCCATCATGATGATGGGAAATCACGGGGTTCTTGTCTGCGCTGCAACTGTCGCCGAAGCCTATGACCTCACCTACTATCTGGAACGCGCCTGCCGCAACCTGGTGCTGGCTTACCAGACGGGGCAACCGCTGCACGTCATGTCACCAAACGTCGCCGAGAAAACCGCCCAGGAATGGGAAGCAGACCGCGATCAGTTTCTTGTTCACTTTGCGGAGATGAAATCGATACTGGATGCAGAGGATGGCAGCTACGCAAACTAACCACAGGCTGCCCCACTCCCGCCCTTCGTGCACCCTCTCCCGCCAAAAGAGACGGGCGAGGGCATCAATGACTATCGCCTTCTCCCTCCTCTTCCGGCGGGAGAAGGTGGCCGAAGGCCGGATGAGGGGCAACTTGCACCCCGTCCGCTGCACTTGACCAAACCCCCGCCCTCGTGCACAAGCCCGCCCGACCAATATCCCCTGCGGAGGGGTGGCAGAGTGGTCGATTGCGACGGTCTTGAAAACCGTTGTGCGTGAAAGCGTACCGTGGGTTCGAATCCCACCCCCTCCGCCATTTCCCCCCGTTTACTTGTGCCAATTAAAGTATTAACCTTTGTTAATACGGGGGCCGGGAATTCTTTTGGGAGGGGACGGTCATGGCGATTACAATTACTGGCAACACCGAAATCGGTGGTGCAGCGGTTCATGTACAGCTGGATCCAAAAGCAACTTACCTCAAAACCAACAACGATCCTACAGCGCTAAACGCGGTTGCGATTGACCTTGTTGCATTGGGCATATCGGCGGGCGATCTTGTCGTCTTTGAACAGACCGGCGACTATGACGCAAATGGGGCCTTGCCTGGTTTGACCGACTCAAGCACTGGCATGTCAGCCGTGTTCTCGTCCTCCACAACGCTCACAGCCAGCAGCAATCTCAACCGCGTCAGCGGCGCAACAACAGCTTTGGATTTTACGGGCGCAGCATTGCCCAACCACAATTCACAAGTGACTGCGTTTGGTAACCTGCCTACGAACATCTCCCAGGATTTAAGGGTCACAGACGAAACCATTCCGATAATCCTGCCCGCTACGGCAACACATGTGTTTTTCAGTGCGGATGATAGCTATTTTGAAGATAACACCGACCCCGACAACGACTGGGGCGTCAACATTTTCCGCCCCATGGGTGTAGGTATTTCCGGTATTGGTACCCTCACCATGGCAGGTGGAACCGAATTCAGCGATGGCGTTATTGTCGGCTCTACGGCCACTGGCAACGGCACACTGACCATCAACGGCGGAGCCTTGTTCAACATTGGCGGTGCCACCAACCCCAATGGCGTTGGCCTCATCAACGGCAATCTGTTCGTTGGCCTGAAAGGTGTGGGCGTCACCACCATCAGCGGCGGTGCTGACGTCAATCTCAATCAGGGCGGCAATGGCTATTCCGACGGCAGCTTCGTTGGCGTTGGATTGGGCAGCGGGTCAACAGGCACCCTGACCGTTACGGGGGCGGGATCCAGTCTCAACCTGAACGGCGAAGGCAATACGATTCTAATTGGCGACTACGGCACGGGCACATTCAATGTGCAATCCAACGCCGTCGTCAACGCACTTCATATGGAAATTGGCGTTCGCAATGTCGGCAACCTGACCATAAACGGCGGTGCCGATGTCAACATCACCCGCAATAGCGGAGCGAATGAAACGGACTCCCCGAGTGTGCGCATGGCCGGAGCCGCAGGCTCATCAGCCATTGGCCTCATATCCGGCACAGGATCATCGCTGAACATCACGCAAGTCGGTGCCAACGCGCCCAACAACTACGGCCCACAATTGGTCGTTGGGCAACAGGGCGATGCGACGCTGACTGTTGAAAGCAATGCGCAGATCAATATCACAGGCGAAAGAGCATTCCTTGGTGTATCAACAGGCTGGGACTTCGACGGCGTGTTCCCATCAGCCCTGTTGGCGCAAAGTGAACTGATCATCCAGTCCGGCGCAGATGTTGTTGTGAACCACGGCACGACTACCGACAACTGGAACATTGCTGCGGGTGGAGATGCATTTGCCAACGGCCTGATCACCGTCACTGGCACCGGGTCCACCTTGGTCAGCCAAGGCACCAACAACGAAATCGCCGTGGGCGGCAGCGGCACCGGAGCGATGAACATTCTGGCTGGGGCCGATGTGACAGCGCAACGGTTTACAGTTGCAGCAAATACGGGTGGCGTTGGTAATACCATCATTGATGGTGTGGGAAGTTCACTGGTATTGACGGGAGCAGCGGTTTTTGTAGATGACTCAAATGCCAACCTGAACGTGGGCAGTCAGGGCAACGGCACCATGACAGTGCGCAACGGCGCCACCGTGGGCCTGAGCGGCGACCGCTCTCAAATTCATGTCGGTAACAGCAATGCTCCAGCCGTTGGCGTTTTGAATATCGAATCCGGTGCTGTTGTCACCGTGAACCAAGGCACCAACTCCTATTGGAACAGCACGGTTTTTGCCGGACAAGGATCTGGCTCAAACGGAACCATCAATATCACGGGTAATGGTTCGAAACTGGTTTCGCTTGGCAACAACCGGAACACCGTAACCATTGGTGGGCAAGGTATGGGTTTCCTGAGTATAAATTCAGGTGCTGATCTAGAAGGCAAGCGCCTCAATTTCGGTGATGAATCGGGATCAACAGGTACTGGCATTCTTGACGGATTGGGAACATCAGTCAGCCTCACAGGCCCAGCTGCCTATGATGTAACAAACCGCAATTCTGAATTGATTGTAGGAGGCGGTGGTAACGGCACGCTGACTGTTCGCAATTCTGCCACCATCGGATTGACTGGCGACAGTGCACGCATCGGCGTTGGCGAGGCATGGAACGGCAGCCCTGTCACGGCAACATTCAATATCCAATCCGGCGCTGTCGTTACAGTCAACCACGGTACCAATTCGGATGACAACACAACAGTACGCGTGGGTGGAAATCCCAACGGCACAGGCATTCTTAATATCAGTGGTGCCGGATCGAAGCTTGTTTCGCTTGGAAACCAAGATGTCATCAGGATTGGTGCTCAAGGAAACGGAACGCTCAATTTGTCCGCAGGCGCGGACATCGAAGGACAACAATTGCGCTTTGGTTCCGATTTGGGTTCGATAGGCACAGGGATCATCGATGGTTTGGTTACTTCGGTCACGTTGGCCGGAAGTGCTGTGTACTCTGCCAACGACCGCCAAGCAGAACTGATTGTCGGCGACAAGGGCAATGGAACGCTGACAATTCGCAACAGTGCAACCATGTCCCTGACAGGCGATCGCGCCAACATAGTGGTCGGCGCGAATTTTGGGAATTATGCCGGAGCAGGTTCGGGTATTCTGAATATTCAGTCTGGCGCAGTGATCAACGTTGACCATGGAAATGCCTCTGCCAATTATGGCGTCGTCTTTGTTGGTGGCGACCAGAATTCGAACGGAACCATAAATCTCACTGGTCACGGATCACAGTTGAACACGTCCGGAAATCAAGACGAAATTGTCGTCGGGGACCGTGGCACGGGAATGCTGAACGTTACAGCGGGGGCCGTGGTCAACAGTCAACGCATGTTTTTGGGTATGGACGCGACCGCAACCGGAACAGTGACGGTTGACGGTGCCGGCTCAGCAATCAACCTGATTGGCCCCAACGTTTTTGATCCCATACAAAACGATCCCGCCCTCTGGGTGGGCAATCGTGGCAACGGCACAATGACCGTCCGCAACAATGCGCAGGTGAACATCACCGGGGCTGCTGCACATCTGTTTGTCGGCGATGCCTACGCCGCCGTCGGCCTAGGCCACACGGGCATAATGACCATTCAATCGGGCGCTGATGTGACGGTCACCAATACCGACTTGCTGCAACAACGCGGCACCATCGACATCGGCAACCAGCAATTCGGCAATGGTACCTTGACGGTCACCGGTGTTGGCAGCACACTTACGGCAGCGGGTTCCAGTCCGTTTATCAATGTTGGCAATCGCGGCATTGGTGTGATGAATGTGCAAGCTGGAGCCGTGGTCAAATCCCTCGGCATGGGCCTTGGCGACCAGTCAGGTAGCAATGGTCGCCTGAACATTGATGGCGCTGGCTCGAAAGTTGTGTTGTCCAACGACACACATAGCGGCGCTTTTTGGGGAAATACCTATGGTGGTTTCCTGGGTGTCGGACAAAGCAACGGTTCCTATGGTCGTGCAGATATTACCAACGGCGGTGTGCTGGAAATTCGAAATACTCTTTCGTCGCAACAAGCACCAGGCATGACGATCGGAGGAGACCAAGGCTCTGTTGGTATCCTGAATGTATCCGGTGCCACGTCGGTCCTCAATGTTAGCATGACCGGGGCAACAGGAGTTGGAAACTACGGTCCCTTCATCAACATCGGCCGCAAAGGCGATGGCACGATGACTGTCAGCAATGGCGCACAGGTAAATGAGTCAGGCCAATCCCTGTTCATGCAGGTGTCGCGTGGCAATAATGATGGCGAGGTGGGTGCGCCTGCCCGCGCGACACTCAGCGAATTGTTCGTCCAGTCGGGGGCCGATATCAACCTTACAGCGTCGAACGGAAGCTACTATGGCGGCGGACTTGTGATTGGTAACAAGACCAATGCCAATGGGCGTGTCACGATTGACGGAAATGGTTCATCCATCAACATCTCGAGCGATAATACCGGAAACACATCTGCGAAGACGGCTTTCTTTACTGTTGGTAATGACGGCCAGGGCGAACTGGTTATCCAGAATGGTGGTGACCTTGTTCTGGATGGAGGAGACGACAGGCGTCCCATCTTCAATATCGCAAACAACCCTACGGCTATCGGCACCGCCACCATAACTGGCGTTGGTTCAACTGTTAGCCTGAGCACCACCAGTACGACAGCCGATGGCGGCGGTTTGATCAATATCGGTCGCGCTGGTGGCGCCAATGGCATCCTCAACATTCTGAGCGGAGCCGTTGTCACCAACGATCTTGGCAGCACGAACAGCGCGACAGTTGTCGGGCAGTCTGCGACAGCGACGGGAGCACTTGTCGTTGACGGCAATGGAAATGCCACCACTCTCCTCGATGCGGGTGCGCTGCTTGTTGTTGGTGCTGGCTGGAATGGGACGAGTTCTTTGCTGGCGTCGGTTTCTTTTGCTGGCGGCGGCACGGGTTCCGTCGCCGTTCGCAATGCCGCAACCATTCGTGCCGACGTGACCGCTGTGGGTTCTGGTGGCTCAATCACAGGCAATGGCACCTTCGATGGGTCGATGACCATCGATGGCGGCACGATTTCTCCCGGCAATTCTCCCGGTCGCCTGACTGTCACGGGTGCGATGAATGCCATCAATGCCACGCTCAACATGGAAGTGAATGGCACGATCGTTGCCACGCAGTATGACCAACTCAAGGTCAATGGCGCGGTGACGCTTGGCAACATGACACTCAATCTCCTGACGGGAGCCGCTTTCAACTTTACCAGTGGCAACAGTCTTGTGCTGATTGATGGCGGAACGACGCTGGCAGCCAATCTCGCCACTGTCACCGTGAACGTCATTGGAGAACCCGCTACCCTCGCCTATGCGCTGGCCGATGCGGGCAACGATCTGCTGTTTGAGGCGCTCAACAGCGGCACGGGTGCTGCCATCGCCAAGATGGGGCCGGCGTCTCTGGTCGGGTCCACGGCTTCACTTGATATCTCCACAGGCCTGGGCTCTGGCACGGGTGGGCGATTTGATACGGTTCGCTTTGTCGGTGCCACGAGTCTGCAAGGCACGCTCGGGGCTGATACCCTCACGCTGCTTGGCCCCACGGGTGGCAAGCTGGAAGGGCTTGCAGGGATTGACCAACTCATCGGGACGGCAGCTGTCGATACACTCGATGGTGGCGCTGACGCTGACGTGATGACGGGTGGTGATGGCAATGACATTTACACCGTCGACAATGCAGGCGATAATATCATCGAAGCGACTGGCGTTCCCGCAGGTACCATCGACAATATCTTCTCGAGTGTCACCTTTACCAACAAGGCCAATGTGGAGCGGCTGTTCCTCACAGGCACAAACGCCATCAACGCCACGGGTCTTGCAAGCCAGGCCGATTATCTCAGCGGCAACACGGCGGCCAACACCCTGACAGGACTTGGCGGGACGGACTATCTCGATGGCAAGGCCGGGGCTGATACGCTGGTGGGCGGCCTCAACAGCGATACCTACATCGTTGATGATGTGGGCGATGTGGTGACCGAACTTGCCGGTGCCTCGGCGGGCACCATGGATATCATCAATGCATCGCTCAGCTTCACGACTTTCGCCAATGTCGAGCGCCTGAACCTCACGGGGACGGGCAACTTCGCGGCTACGGGTCTTGATGGCCAGGCGGATTTGCTGATCGGCAACTCCGGCAACAATACCCTGTCGGGCATGGGCGGCAACGACAACCTGCAAGGCGGGCTTGGCACCGACACCATGATCGGCGGAGACGGCAATGACATTTTCTATGTCGAGAACCCCGGCGATATCGTCACCGAACTCGCGGGTGCCCTGTCTGGCATCGACACCATCTATTCCACGGTCAGCATTACGAACTTCGCCAATGTGGAGCGTGTAGTCTTGCAAGGCACATCTGCGATCAATGCCACAGGGCTTGACGGCCAGAATGACCAACTCACCGGCAACGCAGGCATCAACACCCTGTCAGGCGGCAGTGGCAACGACACGCTCGACGGCCTTGGCGGCGCTGACATCATGATCGGTGGCGACGGCAATGACAGTTTCTATGTCGACAATGCGGGTGACACGATCACCGAAGTTGCTGGGGCCACCGCTGGCACCAATGATGCGGTTTACAGCACTGTCAATTTTACCAATGTCGCCAACGTCGAGCGCGTCACGCTGGCGGGCATCGGCAATATCAATGCCACGGGCTTCGGCAGCCAGAACGAAATCTTCTTCGGCAACAACGGGGCAAATGTCATCAACGGCGGTGACGGGGCTGACCTGATGTCCGGCGGCTTCGGGCTTGATACCCTGACAGGCGGACTTGGCAACGACAGCTTCCGCTTCGACAAGAACCTGAATGCCGCCACCAACAAGGACACCATCACCGACTACAACGTGGCCAACGACACCATCCAGCTCGACAACGCCATCTTCACCCAACTCTTCGCAACCCTCGGCAACCCCACAAGCACCGGCACCATGCACACCAGCCTGTTCGGCTTTGCAGCGACAATCGATGCCGACGACCGAATCATCTACAACGCCACCACAGGCGAACTCGCCTACGACATCAACGGCAGCGTAGCAGGCGGAGCGACTGTGTTCGCACAGCTCGGTGCTGGGCTGGCGATGACCAATCTGGATTTTGTGGTGATTTGAAAATCAGCTAGCGTTTCTTGGCGGCCTTCTTGGAAGCAACCTTTTTGGGTGCGGCCTTCTTGGTTTCGGCCTTGGTTTTGGCAACGACCTTTTTGACCGGAGCTTTCTTTGGTTTCGCCAGCTTCGCCTTTGCGACTGGTGCAGTTGATTTCAAACTGGGCGCCAGTTCGGCAAACTTGTCAAAAAACTGACCCGCCAACGACCGCGCCGCCGAATCGATGAGCCGCGATCCAAGCATGGCCATTTTCCCGCCGACCAATGCGTCGACATCGTAGGTCATCTTGGTGCCCTCGGGTACTGTTTCCAGTTGCACCGATGCACCTCCCGACGCAAAGCCCGCAAGTCCACCCTCGCCTTTGCCTTCGATGCGATAGGAATGTGGCGGCTTCAAATCCTTTAAATATACTGTGCCATTGAAACCCGCCTTCACCGGACCAACCTTGGCCACGACGCGCGCTGACATTTCCGTGGCGGATTTTTTGGTTATGCTTTCGCAGCCTGGAATGCATTGCCGCAGAATCTCAATGTCATTGAGTGCTTTCCACACAGTTTCGATGTCCGCCGGAATAATTTCTTCGCCGCTCATTTTCATGGATCAATCTCCTTGTGGAAGCAGCATAGATCAGCTTTCGCCGCGCTGCCATTGTTCCTTCGTCGAGATACGAAACTCTTCAAAGCGTCCCTGCTCGATTGCAGCCCGCATGCCCTGCATCAGTGATTGATAATATGCGATATTGGCCCAGGACAACAGCATCATGCCAAGCAATTCACCGGCGCGCATGAGGTGATGTATGTAAGCGCGTGAGTATTGCGACAGGGCCGGGCACGGGTGTTCCTCGTCCATCGGTCGATTGTCTTTGGCATATTTGGCGTTGCGCAAATTCATTTTGCCAAAGCGCGTGAAGGCCTGGCCATGGCGGCCGGAGCGTGTGGGCATGACGCAGTCGAACATGTCAACACCGCGGGCCACGGCCTCCAGCATATCATCAGGGGTGCCTACCCCCATCAGATAGCGCGGGCGATCTACCGGCAACATTGGTGCAGTGAAATCCAGGGTGGACAGCATCAGCACTTGGCCTTCACCCACGGCAAGCCCACCGATGGCGTAACCCTCAAAGCCAATCTGCTGCAAGCCTTCGGCGCTGCGGCGGCGCAAGATTTCGTTGGTGCCCCCCTGCACAATGCCGAAATTACCTTTGCCCGGCTGCGAACCAAAGGCGATGCGCGAGCGTTCGGCCCAGCGCAGCGACAGCTCCATGGCTTTGATGGCCTGTTTTTCGGTATGTGGAAATTCGATGCACTGGTCGAGCTGCATTTGAATGTCGGAGCCGAGCAGGCGCTGGATGTCCATGGCGCGTTCGGGGGTCAGTTCATGCTTGCTGCCATCTATGTGGGACTGGAACATGGCACCGCGTTCGGTGATCTTGCGGATCTTCGAGAGTGACATGATCTGGAAGCCACCACTGTCTGTAAGGATGGGGCCCTTCCAGCCGATGAAATGATGCAGGCCGCCCAGGTCGGCGGTTTGCTCGGCACCTGGGCGCAGCATAAGGTGATAGGTATTGCCAAGAATGATATCAGCCCCGGTTTCCTTTACTTGATCGAGGTAGAGGCCTTTGACCGTGCCCACTGTGCCAACGGGCATGAAGGCAGGTGTGCGGATGTCACCGCGCCCGGTGTGAACGGTACCGCGCCGCGCTGCGCCATCGGTTTTATGAAGGGTGAAGCCGAATGATGTGGTCATGGCGCGGGCCATAGCAGGCTGGCGTCACCATAGGAATAGAACCGATAATTGTTGGCGATGGCGTGGGCATAGGCGGCTTTCATTCGGTCGGTTCCAGCAAAGGCGCAGACCAGCATGAAGAGGGTGGATTTGGGCAGATGGAAGTTGGTGAAGAGGCCGTCCACGGCGCGGAAGGTGTAGCCGGGGGTTATGAAAATATCGGTGGCACCGCTGAAGGGTTCGAGGCCTGAAGCTTCCAGCAGGCGGAGTGATGTGGTGCCCACAGCAATGATGCGGCGGCTTTCGGCTTTTGCGGCTTTCAGGCGGGCAGAGGTTTCGGCTGACACACTGCCCCATTCGTGATGCATCTTGTGGTCTTTGGTGTCATCGGCTTTGACCGGCAAAAAGGTACCCGCGCCCACATGCAGGGTGACGTATTCCTGTTGTATCCCAATATCTTGCAACTGCTTCATCAAGTTTGGTGTGAAGTGGAGACCCGCTGTCGGGGCGGCTACAGCACCATCATGTTTGGCATAGCTTGTCTGATAGTCGGTCCGGTCCTGTGCATCCTGCTGACGCTTGCTTTCTATGTAAGGCGGCAGAGGCACCCTGCCCCATTGCATGAGCGCTGCATCAAGATCGGCATGGGCCTTGGCAAAGGTCAACGTTACTTCACCCGCCTCACCTTTATGTTCGACGGACGCTTCAAGGTCGCCAAAGCGGACACTGTCACCTTCTTCCAGTTTCTTGGCCGGCTTGACAAAGGCCTTCCAGCGCGCACCGTCGAGACGCATGTGAAGAAGTGCTTCAATTTTTGGCGTTGTGCCCAGGCGACCGGTGCGGACGCCCGAGAGGGCTGCAGGGATCACGCGGGTGTCGTTGAAGACGAGGATGTCCGTGGGTTTCAGGAGTGACGGGAGAACGGCGACGGTGTGGTCACTGATGTCTTTGCCCACATGTAAGAGCTTTGCATTCTCGCGTGGTGACGCTGGTCGCAATGCGATGTTTTCAGGTGGCAACACAAAATCAAAGTCAGAAACACGCACTTACGGCTTACTTTTTGTTATCAAGTCTTTAAGCAAAGCCACGACTTCAAGAAAGCACGTCTCAGAAAAATCGAACTCAAAACATATTCCTTGGGACGCTGGTCCATGCAGGCCCACCATTTTTGTGCCAGAACTTCCACGAAATTGAATGCGCTCAAATTCTTGCACGGCCATGCGCTCATCTTCATGGGCAAGAGCGTTACGCGCCTTTTGAAAGTTTCCTCCGAATGCTTTCTCAAACGCTTCTCTGACAGCACCCTTTTCCAAGCCAAGTGAACTTGTGACGACAGGCTGGTCAAGAAATTTCATCGCTGTGAACAGTGGATTGATAATGCCGTTCACCAAATCATGGTGGACTAGCATCATCTTTAGACACAGTTCTGGATTTTCAGTCCAATTCTGAGCCTCTTCATAAATAAGACGGGCTGTCTTAGCGTTTCTGTACGAACTCCCTAAAAACATCTGAATGGATTCGTCAGCGTCGAAACCACACGGCCATGTTTTCTTTTCCGAAATTAGCTGCCGCAAAGATGAGAGCTGCTGGAAGAACTCATCTTTCCCAAGATAGGTGCGCTGGAAGGCATACCCGACAGCAAATGACAGCCGTTTCGCGATCTCCATCTGATCGAAATAAGAGAAATCGTCTTCGCTGTCGAGTAAAGCGCTCATGTTTACTTCACATCCGCCGCAACTTGCGCCTTCGCAATCTTGTCCGGTTGCTTTGCAGGTTCGCCGCGCTTGATCTTGTCGACGACGTCCATGCCGTCAGTCACGCGGCCCCAGACCGTGTATTGCTTGTCGAGGAACTTGGCTTCGTCGAACACGATAAAGAACTGGCTGTTGGCGGAATTCGGGTTGGACGAGCGGGCCATCGAGCAGGCACCACGGGTGTGCGACTCGGCTGAGAATTCAGCTTTCAGGTCGGGCTTTTTCGAGCCGCCCATGCCGGTTCCCGTCGGGTCGCCGCCTTGTGCCATAAAGCCTTCGATGACGCGGTGGAACACCACACCATCATAGAAACCTTCGCGTGCCAATTCCTTGATGCGGGCAACATGGCCCGGAGCCACCTTGGGAAACAGCTCGATGGTAACGCGGCCTTTTTCCTTGCCGCCATGGTCGGCGATGTCGAGGAACAGGGTGTTTTCAGTATCAGCCATTATTGCACAGTCACTTTCGTCATTGAGTCAGGGTTTTGCACGGGTTCGCCGCGCTTGATTTTATCGACGCAGGCCATGCCGGCATCATCCACATTGCCCCAGACGGTGTATTGTCCATCGAGGAAGCCACCGTCTGCGAACATGACGAAGAACTGGCTGTTGGCAGAATCAGGATCCTGGCTGCGGGCCATGCCGACAGCGCCACGGGCAAAATGTTCTTTCGTGAATTCGGCAGGCAGGTTGGGTTCAGTAGAACCTCCGGTTCCAGCCAGGCTCGTGTCGCCGCCGACCTTGCCATGCTGCACGTCGCCCGTCTGGGCCATGAAGCCGTCGATGACGCGGTGGAAGGCCACATTGTCGTAGGCTCCCGCTGTGGCGAGCTTGGTAATTTGCGCGACATGCTTGGGTGCGAGGTCGGCACGCAGTTTGATGGTGAAGGCACAGCCAAGGCTGGTTTCAATTTTCAGGCTCTCCGCCGCCAGTGCGGGTCCGGCCAGAACAGCCAGGCAAAGCCCGGCCAAAACGATCTTCTTCATGGGAATCTCCAGTTAACGGGAAGCCCCTAGCCTACCTGTAAACATGGCGCAACTTCGACGACGCGCGTTTTTTCAAGGTGCCAGGGCAGCGTGGACGGCGTCTTCAGCCTGCTTGGGCAGGAACAGGGACACATCGCCCCCCATACGCGCAATCTGCTTGACCAGCGAGGATGCAATCATGCGGGTGGCAGGTGAGGCAGCAATGAAAATAGTTTCAAGGTCAGGCGACAGGGCACCGTTCATGTGGGCCATTTGCACCTCATAATCAAAATCCGAGGCATCGCGCAGGCCGCGCACAATGACCCCGGCCTTGGCCTTGCGGGCTGCATCGACTGTCAATCCATCATAAGTGACGACATCGATCTTTAGTCCAGCGTGTTCGGCGATTGGCAAGCTGCAGCTTTTGACCAAGGCGACCCGCGCATCGGCTGACAACAAGGCCTTTTTACCTTCATGGGCTCCGATGCCGATGACCAGCCTGTCAAACAGCCTGCTGGCCCGCGCAATGACATCGAGGTGTCCGAAGGTTACGGGGTCGAAGGAGCCAGGGTAAAAACCAATACGCATCTCAACACCCTGCCATATTACTGGTCGCAAAAACAGGGGTGACGGGAGATATCCACCCTGCTAAGGATTGGGCCCGGGGCAAGGGAAAAAAATATGAGCTGGCGTAATTTGAAGGCAGTGTCCTGCGCTGCGGTTGCATTATCCGTGTTTCTGTCACCCGTTGCCATGGCGCAAGATCCCATGGGAGCTGTGGTTGCGGTGCAGGGCCGTCCTACGGCTGCTGGCCCTGCAGGATCGCGTCCCCTGTCCGCCGGGTCTGATGTGTTTGAAGGCGACACGGTTGTTGTGGGCGACGGCAATGCGCAATTGCTGTTGGATGACGGCACCAGGATTGTGGTTGGCCCCTCCTCCCGACTTTTATTGCAGGCTTATCTGCGCCGCAACGCGACAACGGCCTCCAAGGTTGGCATCAAGGCCCTGCGGGGCACGTTTCGGTTCATCACGGGCAAGAGCCCGAAATCTGCCTACAATATCAACACCAGCAACGCGACCATTGGTATTCGCGGCACTGGCTTTGATTTCCGTGTCGACAATCGCACCCTGCTCGCCGTGCTTGAAGGTGCGGTGAACCTGCGGGGCCGCAATGGCCAGGCCGTCAACACCAAATCAGGTTGTGGCGTGGCCGAAGCTGGCAACAACACCAAGGCGCGTGAGCTTTCGGGCCAGGCAAAGTCTGACGCCTTGCAGAACGAATTGCCGTTCATTACCGATCAAAGCAGCCTCAATCGCTCGTTTTATCTGCCGATCAAGAATTGCCTGATCTTTTTCAGCAGCAATGAAACGCCGCCAACACCGCCCGGCGTTACGCCGCAGCTATTGCTGCCGCTGATTCCTGCCCTAGCCATTCCAGCGGCAATTGTTGCAACAAGCGGCAATAAATCGCCGGTGTCCCCGGAAACAGTAGATCCAGATCCACCTTGCAATCCAAATACCAGCCCTTCAAATTGCCCATAGCTTTTTCGTTCCATGACTATTCAGGCTTGGTTCACGTGGTTTGACCGAAACTGGCAGTCATAACTGGTTTGAGGGATCCGTCATGTTTCGCATTTTGAAATCTTTGGTGATTGTTATCGCGGTGCTGTTCGTAACGCCGGGTACGATATCAACTGGCTTTGCCGCCAAGCGTCTCGCTCTCGTCATTGGCAACAATAATTACAACGAAGTCCCCAAACTGGAAAAAGCAGTAGGTGACGCTACAGCCATCGGACAAAAACTGGCCGCCATGGGGTTCGATGTCACCACCGCTTTCGACCTTGATCGGCGTAACCTCAATCAGGCCCTGTCAAAACTCTATGGAAAAATCGAGCCGGGCGACACTGTGCTCATCCAGTATTCAGGCCATGGCGTGGAGATTGCCGGGCAAAACTATTTACTGCCAACCGACATTCCGCTGCCAACAGATGGCGGTACGGAGCTTTTGAGGTCCGAGGCCTTGTCCTTGACAACGCTTGTTGAAACTCTTGAGAACAAGGGCGCCAGTGCCCGCATCCTGATTATTGATGCCTGCCGCGACAACCCGTTTGCCGCCTCCGGCACCCGTGGGCTGGGTGGCACCCGTGGCCTTGCCAATGTTGCGACATCCAAAGGCACTTTCATCATGTACTCTGCCGGATCCGGCGAAGCCGCACTGGACAGGCTTGGCGAAACTGATGCTACGCCAACCTCTGTCTACACCCGCGTCTTGTTAGCAAAGATCGACCAGCCCGGGCTGAAACTGCGAGACCTCGCAGCATCCATCAAGCACGACGTTGAACAGATGGGAAAATCCATCGGCCATGAACAACGTCCGGCCTATTATGATGATCTTCCGGAAAATTTTGCCCTTCTGCCGGATGGTGAAGCGATTGCACCTGCCGAGCCTGCGGTTTATGTGCCACCCGTGGTTGTTGCACCCGCACCTGCGCCGTCCGGGCTGAGTGAACAGGACGCCTATAAGCTCGCCGAGGGTATCAACACTGTTGCAGGCTGGAATGTGTTTCTGGAGCAATATCCGGAAGGTGTTTACACGCCTTATGCCAAGGCCGCGCGAGAGAAAATGGTGAAGGCATCGGTTGTCAAGCCAAAGCCATCAGCGCCAGACCCGGATCAGCAGGCCACTAAATCCGTGCCAAGGCCTGCGCCCGATGCGTGCAGCCGATCAGGCCGGGTGCGCGGGCTTGATCCCAACGGCGATAATTTCCTGTCGATACGCACCGGGCCGGGCACCAGCTACAATGAGATCGACCGCATTTACAACGGCGATGGCGTGTCGATTTGCACACAACAGGGCAAGTGGCTCCGGGTGAAATATGGCAATGGTCGCGGCTGGGTCTATGGGAAGTATGTAGCACGCTGATTGCGGCAGCTTGCCGCTGCGGCTGTTGCGGGGCTTGTTCGGATACGTTCGAAGGCTGACACAGGGACATGTTGGAAATTCCGCCCCGTAGTCTGAAATTGTCGCTCTGGCGCGGATTTTCCAAGCGCTGTCCAGCTTGTGGTACTGGTCCCTTGTTCACCGGTTATCTTGGCACAAAGCCGCGTTGCACCAACTGTGGCGAAGACTTGCACCACCAGCGGGCTGATGATGCACCGCCCTATTTCACCATGATGCTCGTGGGCCATACGGTGGTTCCGCTGTTGCTTCTCGTGGAGAAATTTTGGCACCCTGATCTACGTATCCACTTTGCAATCTGGCTGCCGTTGACGTTGATCATGACCTTGTGGCTGCTGCCGCGCGTCAAGGGGGCGATCATTGGCATGCAGTGGTCCTTGCGCATGCACGGCTTCGGCGAACACCAGGAAAACAGTGAAAAACCCATTGGACCTTGACTTTCCGGCCCCCATCGGCTGTATCGCCGTCAAATCAAAGATTTGGAGACTACCATGGCCAAGGGCAACGTTATCAAGATCAAGCTGCAGTCCACTGCAGATACGGGTTATTTCTATGTGACCAAGAAGAACTCACGCACGAAGACGGAAAAGTTCTCCATGACCAAATATGATCCAGTGGTGCGCAAGCATGTGGAATTCAAGGAAACCAAGATCAAGTAATCCGGTTTTCCATATAAGTTAAGTGAAGCGCCGCTCAGTTCGGCGCTTTTCTTTTGATGGGGACTCGGAGATAAAAGCCGGCCCGGACATAAGCAAACGAGGAGGCCACTCGATTCGCGTCCGGACCGGCAGACTCAGGGTTCAGGAGATGCGGCGGGCCCGAACCATGAGCCATGGCAGGGGGCTTTAACCCTGAAACACTGAAGGGGAGACGGCTACCGCTCTGGAGTGCGTGCCGCCTCCCCTTGTGGAGTTGACCGCTCGGGTTTGTTTTGGTGCTGCCCGGCGATCCGATTTGTTAAGAAGAGTTATAACTTTGTTTCACCAAAATTTCCAGTCTAACCTATGGTAAACGCTAGGTTATTGGCCGTTATGCTGAACAGGTAAGGTAAACGGCGGCGACAGGATTTTGAGCATGGGACGGGCAAGTCTATGATGCGACAGGGAGATTACGCATGATTCGAATTTTGGCCCGGCTATCCGTGTTTGCACTTCTGGCAAGTTCAGCTTGGGCGGCCCCCAAACACGGCATTGCCATGCAAGGTGAACCGGCACTCCCGCCCGATTTCAGGGCCCTGCCCTATGCCAATCCAAATGCGCCGCAAGGTGGACAGTTGCGCCAGTCTATTACCGGCACTTTTGACTCGCTCAATCCCTTCATCGTGAAAGGTTCGGCTGCTTCGGGCATTCGCACTTACGTGTTTGAAAGCCTGATGGGCCGCAATGGTGACGAGCCGTTTTCGCTCTATGGCCTGCTGGCTGAAAGCATTGATGTTTCGGATGACCGTCAGACTTTCATTTATAAGATTCGCCCGGAAGCCAAATTCTCCGATGGCTCCCCCGTCACCGCTGCTGATGTGGTGTTCTCGATGGAAACGCTGCGAGACAACGGACACCCGCGATACAAGAACAACTACAAAAAGGTGAAAACTGTCGAGGTTATCGACGACCATACGCTGCGCTTTACGCAAGACCTCGGCGATCGGGAATTACCGCTCACAATTGGCCTCATGCCAATCCTCTCGAAAAAATCATGGGATGGCCGTAATTTTGATGAGACGACGTTAACACCGCTTCTTGGTTCCGGTCCCTATGTCATCGGTGATGTCAAAACCGACGAAAGCATCACCTATAAAAAAAACCCGGACTATTGGGGCAAGAACCTCTCCCTTGCCAAAGGTTTCTGGAATTTTGACACGGTGCGCTTCGACTATTACCGCGACGCCAATGCCGCCTTTGAAGCTTTCAAAAAGGGCGATGCCGATGTGCGCATGGAAGAAGACCCCAGCCGCTGGACCAAGGCCTATGACTTCACGGCGATCACCGAGGGAAAGGTGGTGAAGGAATTTGTCGAACAAAGAACACCCGCAGCCGCGTCCGGCTTTGCTTTTAACACCCGCCGGATAATTTTTGCAGATGTCCGCGTGCGCGAAGCCCTGATGACGGCTTTCGATTTTGAATGGGCCAATGCCAATCTATTCGACAACAACTACAAGCGCATTCACGGCTATTTCTCAGGCTCACCGCTGAGTTCGAAAGGAGTGGCCGCCGATGCTGCGGAAATCGCCATCATCGGCGATGGCGCTTTGCCTGCGGCCTATTTGGACGGCACCTATCAATTGCCCGTCAGCGATGGCTCCGGCAAGGACCGCAAGATGTTGCGGAAAGCCGTAGGCCTTCTGGCAGAAGCAGGCTGGACAATCGCGGACGGCAAGTTGCTGGACAAGGACGGCAAGCAATTTGCTTTTACCATCACACTTGGCAGCACCGATACCCAGCCCATGGCGCTGCATTTCCAGCGCACACTGCAATTGATCGGCATCGCGGTCGAGATCAAGACGGCAGATGCGTCAGCGTTTACGGCGCTGCAGAAAACCTACGACTATGACATGATACCCGTATCCTGGTTCAATTCGCTCTCGCCCGGTAACGAACAGAAACTGTATTTCGGCTCAGATGGCCGCACCAATGAAGGCACGCGCAATTATCCCGGCATCGCCGATGCCAAAATCGACGCTGCGATTGCGGCGATGCTGAAAGCCGGGGACCGCGCCAGTTTTGAATCCGCTGTAAGGGCCGAGGATCGCTTGCTTGTGGCGGGACATTACATCGTGCCGCTCTACACCAAGGGCGGACAATGGGTGGCGCGTTGGACCTATATAGGAAGGCCCGACAAGCAGCCGCTCACGGGGTTTGAAGCGACGACACTGTGGCGGGAGAAGTGAGAAAGGGACCTCATCACCCCTTCGGGGAGCTTCTCCAGAGGAGAAGCGACTTGCTGCTGTACCGCCCTCGAAGGTCAAGCATTGAGGGAGGTTTACGACCGAGTCGCTTCTCCCTTGGAGAAGCTCCCCGAAGGGGTGATGAGGTCCTTTCTTCGTGCCAAGCAACACCCTGAAATCGAAAGTTTTACTCACATGCAAAAAGTTTCCATCGAAGTTATCTCCGACGTCATCTGCCCCTGGTGTTTCCTTGGAAAACGCAGACTTGACAAGGCGATAGCGTCTGTTCCTGAGATCGAGGTGGAGGTCAGTTTCCGCCCCTTCTTTCTTGACCCAACAATCCCGCCGGAGGGCATTGACCGGCATCAATACATGGTGGCCAAGTTTGGCGAGGAGCGATTGAAAACCATTCACGACCCGCTGATTGCAGCAGGCAAAGAAGACGGCGTGCCCTATGATTTCGACAAGATCACCCGCACGCCAAGCTCAGTAAATGCACACCGCCTGTTGCGCTGGTCGCACCTCATCGGCAGCCAGCGCACTGTGGCTGAAGCGCTGTTCACGGCCTATTGGAGCTGGGGTCAGGACATCAGTGACATCGGAGTGTTGAAAACCATCGCCATTGTCAATGGTTTGAACGGGCCTGAGATTGCCGAGGAGCTGGCAGGCGACCGCGACAAGAAGGAAGTGATGGAAGAAGCCGGACTGGCACAGCAGATTGGCGTGACGGGTGTGCCAACGTTTGTGGTGAACCGGAAATATGGCGCAACGGGTGCGCAGCCTGCGGCAGCACTGGCGGACTTGATCCGGAAAGTGGCGGCGGAGGTTTAGGGACCTACCCCGCCAGTTTCACCAAATTCTGCATCAACACCCGCGTGCCCTTGAGCCGCTGTTCCGGCGTTACCCAGTCCCGCATGATCACCAGTTTCATATCGGCGCGAAGTTTGGCCAAAGTCCCCTGCCCGCCGATCCACTCCACCAGCTTGCCGGGGTTCGGGAATATGCCGTTGCGGAAGGCGATGCTTGCACCCTTGGCTCCGGCATCGACGGATTGCACGTTGGCGACGCGGCAGAGCATTTTGATCGAGACAATATGAAGAAGGTGCTGCACTTCTTCTGGCGGCTTACCGAAGCGGTCATGCAATTCCGCAGCGAAAGCATCGACCTGATCCTGCCCTGTGAAATCTGCGAGACGGCGATACAGACCCAGGCGAACTTGCAGGTCTGAAACATAGTCTTCCGGAATCAAAACCGATGTGCCGATGTTGATTTGCGGTGACCATTGGCTGTCGCCTTCTGCAACGGACTCACCAGCCCGCATTTGCACCACGGCTTCTTCGAGCATGTTTTGATAAAGCTCAAAGCCCACTTCACGAATATTGCCGGACTGCTCTTCGCCCAACAAATTTCCACCGCCACGAATATCGAGGTCGTGACTGGCTAACGTGAATCCTGCGCCCAGTGAATCGAGGGATTGCAACACTTGCAGGCGGCGTTCCGCATTGGGATTCAGCGCACGGCCAGGAGGTGTGGTCATCAATGCATAGGCACGGGTCTTCGAGCGACCCACACGACCGCGCAATTGATAGAGCTGTGCCAGACCGAACATGTCAGAGCGATGCACGACGAGTGTGTTGGCCGTTGGCACGTCGAGGCCGGATTCAACGATTGTGGTGGACAGAAGCACATCAAAGGCGCGGTCATAGAAGCCGGTCATGATGTCTTCCAGTTCTGTTGGTGCCATGCGGCCATGCGCGGCCCGGAATTTTACCTCTGGCACGTTCTGGCGCAGGAAGTCCGCGATTTCGTCGAGGTCAGTGATGCGGGGCACAACATAGAAGCTCTGGCCGCCACGGAAATGTTCGCGCAACAAATGCTCGCGGATGATGACAGGATCAAACGGCGTGATGTAGGTGCGCACAGCCAGACGGTCGATGGGAGGTGTGGCAATGATCGACATTTCACGTACACCCGACAATGCCAGTTGCAAGGTGCGGGGAATGGGTGTGGCTGTCAGCGTCAACACATGCACGTCGTTGCGGAGTTCTTTCAGGCGCTCCTTGTGCTTGACGCCGAAGTGCTGTTCTTCATCGATGATGAGCAGGCCAAGATCGCGGAACTTGATGTTGCCCGTAAGAAGTGCGTGAGTACCGACAACGATATCGATAGAGCCTTCGCCCAGTTCTTTTTTGACGAGATCAAGTTCCTTGCGGCCCACAAGGCGCGAGGCTTGGGCGATGCGCAGTGGCAGCCCTTTGAAGCGTTCAATGAAATTTTTGAAATGTTGTCGGGCCAGCAGAGTGGTGGGAACGACTACGGCCACCTGTTTGCCCGCATAGGCCGCAACGAAAGCAGCGCGCAACGCCACTTCGGTTTTGCCAAAGCCCACGTCGCCGCAGATGAGGCGATCCATCGGGCGGCCTTTTTGCAGATCGTCGATAACGGCTTCAATGGCCCCCAACTGGTCTTCGGTTTCTTCATATGGGAAGCGCGCGCAGAATTCGTCGAAGGCGCCTTCGGGGGGTGAGAGAATGTCGCCGGTTTTGAGTTCACGGGCCGCTGCTGTCTTGATCAGGTCATTGGCGATTTCAAGAATGCGCTCTTTCAGCCGCGCTTTTTTCGCCTGCCACGCGCCACCGCCCAGTTTGTCGAGCTGTACGTTTTCATGGTCGGAGCCATAGCGCGACAACAGGTCGATGTTTTCGACGGGGATGAACAGCCGGTCATTGTTGGCATAGACCAGCAAGAGACAGTCATGGGGAGCGCCCTGCACGTCGATGGTTTTGAGACCCTCGAAGCGGCCAATCCCATGATCCACATGCACCATGAAATCGCCGGGCATGAGCGATGAAAGTTCGGCGATAACATCGGCGGCTTTGCGGGCGCGGCGGACGCGGCGGACCATGCGGTCGCCCAGTATGTCCTGCTCGGTGATGAGGGCAAGCTCTGGAGTTTCGAAGCCTTCTTCGAGAGGCTGCACGATGATGTTGATCAGGGTCTTGTCGCGTTTGAGAACCTCATCCCAATTCGCGGCACTGGCAATGGCCCCTACATCGTGGTCGCGGAGAATGGTGGCGAGGCGTTCGGCGGAGCCTTCAGTCCAGGCGGAAATGACGACGCGTTTCTTCGCGGCCTGCACCGCCTGCACATGGGTGCGCACGGCGTCGTAGACATTGGCTCCGGCTTCGGCGCGTTCTGCAGCGAAAGTGCGGCCCTGTTTGCCGCCGAAGGAAATGGCTGTGCTTTCCGGGCGTTCAAACGGCGTGGCTTCGGCGACTGTACGGTCAGCCAGGGCCTGTTGAAAGGCATCCGGCATGAGATAGAGGCGTTGTGGAGGAAGCGGCTTGTAAGGGGCTGCTCCAAAATTCTGTTTGCTCAGGGCCTCCTTGCGGGCGTCAAAATATTCTTCGATCTGTACGTGCCGTGCGGCCACGCTTTCATTCACCTGATGTGACATTGAAATGACGGCTTCGGGCAAGTAGTCAAACAGGGTTTCAAGCTGGTCATGGAACAGTGGCAGCCAGTGCTCCACGCCCTGGTAGCGCCGGTTGCCTGTGACGCTTTCATAAAGCGGATCATGGGTGTCAATGCCGCCAAAAGCTTCGGCGTAGGATTTGCGGAAATGCGCTACGGCGACTTTCGACAGCAGCACTTCGTTGGCGGCATTGAGCGTGAAGGACTTGCGCTGCTCGGTTGTGCGTTGGGTGTGGGGGTCGAAGGAACGAATGCTTTCGAGGGTGTCACCGAAGAAGTCGAGGCGGACTGGCAGTTCCGCACCTGGCGGGAAAATGTCGATGAGACCGCCGCGCACGGCGAAATCGCCGGGGTCTACCACGGTGCCAGTGCGGCTATAGCCATTGTCGACGAGGAAGGCTTGCAGTGCATCACCTGCTACGCGTTGGCCGGGCTTGGCGGTGAATGACGCGCCCTGTACCATGGTCTTGGGCACCACGCGCTGCGTGATGGCATTGACGGTTGTGAGGACAAGGCGCTGGCCCTGCGGTGTGGCCGTGAATTGCGCAAGGGCGGAGAGGCGTTGGGCCACGATTTCGGTTGAGGGGGAAACGCGGTCGTATGGCAAGCAATCCCAGGCGGGGAAGCGGATGATGCTGATGTCCGGCGCATGGAAGCGAACCTGCTCTTCAAGCTGGGCCAATTGCTGGTCATCAACACAGATATGGATGAGGCCACGTTGCCCGGAATTCTGCACAAGCTCCGGCAGTACTTGGCCAAGCAGTCCCTGCGGCAGGCCTGACAGCAGGATTTTTCCCGGTGTATCAATGCGGGATATCAGGGTTGTGAGCGCGGTCATGGGGTCACAGCGTCTGGCCGAAAGGCCAGCATTTCCAAGAGCAGTGGTGTCTGCGCGTTGTGCGGCACGTCCTCTTGCCCCGTCAACCACGAGAGCAGAAACTGGTCGGGAATATCCAGCATGGCTTCGAAGCTGATGAGTTCCTGCGGGCTCATGCTGGCCAGGCGCGCGTCGGCAAAACCACCCACCACAATATCCATCTCCCTGATGCCACGGCGGGAGGCGCGCCAGGCAAGACGCTTGCGGATATGGGAAAGCTGATCGGACATGGGCGTCCTTATAGACAGAACCGCTTGCGCCGCAACCGCATCGGAGCAAGTTGGCTAGACTGTCGCACTTGCCCCTCATCCGGCCTCCGGCCACCTTCTCCCGCCGAAAGGGGCGGTAGAAGGCCAAAATGATGAGCCTCCTCCCGCTTCTTCCAGCGGGAGAAGGTGCCCGAAGGGCGGATGAGGGACCAAGTGACGTGAACATCGTTTTATGGCACATCACCTTCCATGCGCCCTGATCTGCTCAACCCTTTGTTCGCCGATGTCACTGCCCTGAAGGGGGTGGGTGAGAAAGTGGCCAAGCTTTTGCAGAAGGTGTTGCACCGGGGGGCAGCTCCGGCCCGTGTAGTGGATATGCTGCTGCGCTTGCCCGTGGCGGTTGTCGACAGGCGATATCGGTGCACAATCAGCCAGTTGCCGGAACAGGGTGTGGTCACGGTTGAAGTGACTGTAGGACAGCACACTCCGCCGAAGCAGGGCAGCAAGTTGCCGTATCGCGTCGAGGTGTTTGACGACACCGGGCAGATGACGCTGGTGTATTTCAAAGCCTATGCTGACAGCCTGAAAAGCCTTTTGCCGCAGGGGGAGCGGCGCATCCTGTCTGGAGAAATCACCTGGTTCCGGGCTGAAGCGCAAATGAACCATCCAGACCATGTGGTCTCTGTGGATGCTTTTGCGAGTCTGCCCAAGATTGAACCTGTTTACCCCCTCACGGCGGGCCTCACCGGCAAAGCTTATTTGAAAGCAGCACAGCAGGCGCTTGCCCGCCTGCCAGCACTTCCGGAATGGCAGGACCCGAGTTGGTTGGCGAAGAACGGTTGGGCCTCGTTCGGGGAGTGCTTGACAGCGGCACACATGCCGATTGCTCCCGATGCTGTGGACCTCTCCCACCCCGGACGGATGCGCTTGGCTTACGACGAATTGCTGTCCAACCAGTTGGCGCTGGCCATGGTGCGCCATCACATGAAACGCAGTTCGGGCCGTGTGCTGTTTGGCGATGGCAAGTTGCAGGAACGCATTGTCGCCGCCCTGCCCTACCGCATGACGGGCGCGCAGGAGCAGGCGGTGCGTGAGATAGCAACTGACATGGCGTCCAGCCAGCGCATGATCCGCCTGTTGCAGGGCGATGTAGGAGCGGGAAAAACCGTGGTGGCGCTGATGGCGCTGGCCGTAGCAGTTGAGGCCGGCGCGCAAGGCGCGCTTATGGTGCCCACGGAAATTCTGGCGCGTCAGCATATGGCTTCATTGGGCAAGATTGCGGATGCAGTGGGCTTGCGACTCGGGCTTTTGACGGGCCGCGAAAAGGGGCGCGGGCGCGAGGAAACATTGCAGGCTTTGGAGGCGGGCGAGATTGATATCCTGATCGGCACCCATGCCCTGTTTCAGGACGGTGTCAGCTTCAATGATCTTGGCCTTGTGGTGATTGACGAGCAGCATCGTTTTGGCGTGCATCAGCGCATGGCGTTACAGGGCAAGGCACAAATGGCACCTGATCTGCTGGTGATGACGGCAACGCCCATTCCGCGCACGCTGGCGCTTACGGCCTATGGCGACATGGATGTATCGCGGCTGCACGAAAAGCCGCCGGGGCGTTTGCCGATTGAAACCCGCGTCATGCCGCTTTCGCGCATGGAAGACATTGTGGAGGGTCTTCGCCGCAGTGTGTCGCAGGGTGTTCGCGCCTACTGGGTTTGCCCGCTTGTTGAGGAAAGCGAGTTTGTTGATCTCGCTGCTGTCGAAGACCGCTTCACTCATTTGGCAGCTGCTTTCCCGGGCAAGGTGGGTCTTGTGCATGGCAAGTTGAAGGGCCCGGATCGTGACAAGGTGATGGCGGATTTCAAATCCGGGCTGCTGTCAGTTCTTGTTTCAACAACGGTGATCGAAGTTGGTGTTGATGTGCCGGAAGCGGCGATCATGGTGATCGAGAATGCGGAACGGTTCGGGTTGGCACAATTGCATCAGTTGCGCGGGCGTGTAGGCCGGGGCACGGCGAAGTCACATTGCATTCTGCTCTATCAGGACCCCTTGGGTGAAACAGCAAAAGCACGACTGGAGATCATGCGCTCAACGGAAGACGGCTTTGTAATTGCAGAAGAGGATTTGCGCTTGCGTGGTGCGGGTGAAGTCTTGGGAACCCAGCAATCGGGACTGCCGGAGTTTCATTTTGCGGATTTGTCGGTGCATGCGGAACTGCTGGCGGCGGCGCGGGACGATGCGGGGCTGATCCTCAACAAGGATGCGCGGTTGCAAACGGCGCGGGGTGAGGCGCTGCGGCACTTGCTGTATTTGTTTGAGCGGGATGAAGCGATCAGGTTGTTGGGGGCGGGGTGACGTGGGAAGGCCCTAACCCGCTTTCGCTGCGCTCAAGCGACCTCTCCCGCGCAAGCGGGCGAGGTGAAAAGTTTTCACATCTCCCGCATGCGGGAGAAGATGCCCGAAGGGCAGATGAGGGCCTTTCTTACTTCTTCCTCCGCACCCGCTTCGCCACCACAATTTCCTCTTCTATCTTCATCGGCTTTTCCGGAAACACCAGCCCCATGGAGATCACCAGTTTCAAACCATCCTCCACTGTCATGTCAAGAATCTTGACTTCGCTTTCTTCGACGAAAAACACGTAACCTGACGTGGGGTTTGGCGTGGTGGAGACGTAGACGGCGTACATCTTCTTGCCGGGTTTCAGGCGGATTTGTCCGCTTTCGATTTCGCGGGAGACAAAGGCCACCGACCAAGTGTCCCGGCGCGGCCATTCCACCAGACAGACTTTCTGGAAGCTGGCACCTTTTTCCGAGAACATGGTTTCGAAAATCTGCTTCGAACCTTTGTAAATGGAGCGCACCACCGGGGTGCGGTTGACCAACCCGTCCCACCAGCCAATGACGGTGCGACCCACAAGGTTGGCACCCAGAAAGCCGACCAGCGTGATGATCAACAACGCGAAGACAAGCCCGGTGCCTGGCACTTTGAAGGGCAAATAATGGTCCGGGTTATAGGTGCCGGGAATGAGCGGTTTCACCCATGAATCAAAAAACCCGATGAACCACACCGTCGCCCATACCGTGATGGCTACGGGTGCGAGGATCACCAATCCGGTAAAAAAATAGCGCCGCAAGCGTCCAAAAGGTGACTTGGTTACAGGGGTATCGGGCTTTGGCGGGGGCGTGGCAGGCTGCGTCATTCCCCTTGATTGCTATATCTGGTCATCTGGTGCAAGACGCTGCGGAAATGTCTGCATTGCGCCTGTTTTATTTGTCTCTCGGTTGGCTGTTTGTGGGCCTTGGCATCATCGGCATCATCATACCGATTTTGCCGACTGCTCCATTCTTGCTGTGCGCTGTCTGGGCCTTCAGCCGGTCGTCACCGGAACTTGCCGAAAAACTCCGGAACCATCCCAGGGCAGGACCCTACATTCGCGCCTGGCAAGACCATGGTGCGATTCCCACAACCGGCAAGGTGCTGGCTGTGACGATGATGTCCGCGATGGGGATTTATCTGGCGAAATTCAGCGTGCTGCCAGGCTGGGCGGCAGCGGTTGCCTGCGTGGGAATGCTGGCGGTGGGAGTTTACATTGTGACACGCCCGGGTGTGCCGAAAGTGTGAGGGATTTCGTTTAACCCTTCGCCACCCCATCCAGCGCCTGCAACTTCATCAACAGGGCTTTCAACTCTGACAACGGCACCATGTTCGGCCCATCTGACGGGGCGTTGTCAGGGTCTTCATGCGTTTCGATGAAGACGCCTGCCACGCCAACGGCAACGGCGGCGCGGGCGAGGACGGGAACCATACGGCGGTCACCGCCGGAGGAAGTGCCCTGCCCTCCCGGTTGTTGCACGGAATGGGTGGCATCGAAAATCACCGGCGCACCTGTCTCCGCCATGATGGGAAGTGAGCGCATGTCGGACACCAGGGTATTGTAACCAAAGCTGGCGCCACGTTCTGTGAGCATCACATTCGGGTTGCCGCTTTCGGTGATCTTGGCGGCGACGTTTTTCATGTCCCATGGCGCGAGGAATTGGCCTTTCTTGACATTGACAACACAGCCGGTTTTTGCGGCGGCTATCAACAGGTCAGTCTGGCGACACAGGAAGGCCGGGATTTGCAGAATGTCGATGACCGGGGCCAGAGCCGCGCACTGATTGATTTCATGCACATCCGTCAAAACCGGAAGACCGAAGGTGGACTTGACTTCGGCAAACACGGCAAGGGACTTCTCAAGCCCTAATCCGCGCTTGCCCTTCAGGCTGGTACGGTTGGCCTTGTCAAAGGACGACTTGTAGACCAGCCCCATATTGAGGGATGTGCAAATGTCCTTGAGGGCCGCTGCCATCATCAGGGCATGTTCGCGGCTTTCCATCTGGCAGGGACCCGCGATTAAACTAAGTGGCAAATGATTGCCAAAACGCACATTGGAAACGCTGACTGTTGAATTCATGATAACTGTTTCGGATAGACCATAAAGCTGCCGGAACCATGGGCATAGAGCTTGCCTGCAGCATCGACAACCCTGGCGGTGGCGGTGAGCATCGTGCGCCCCCCATGTTCGACCAAGGCTGTTGCCGTCAACAATCCGGTATTGACGTCGATCTTGCGGACAAATTTCACGTTCAGATCGATGGTGCCGAAGCCCGTGCCCTCCGGCAGTTTTGTTGCCACGGCAAACCCCATCACTGTGTCAATCAATGTCGCGACAAAACCACCGTGAGTGCGACCCTGTGCATTGTCAAATTTCTGTTCGGGAAGAGCTGTAACTGTTGCAGAACCTTCCGCGAGGGCTATCACGTGCTGGTTCATCAGCTTCAGCATGTGTACGTTTTGGCCATGCCCGGTGCGATCAAGCAGGTGTTGAAAATCTGTCATGGCTTGCTTGCCTTTGTGGTGGAGACTTTGGCTTCTGGCCGGGGAGGAAGTGTGCTGGCAAAATCTGTTGC
>JANPCL010000097.1:0-13233 GCA_031430915.1 Hyphomicrobiales bacterium | reverse complement strand
AAGACTGAAAAGCGCCCCTATCTATTGGCAACGGATGTGCCTGTCGTTGTGCCCGTGAACAAGACGGTGAAGATGATTATCACTTCTGATCCTGCGGGCATTATTCACGCCTGGACCATTCCGTCCTTCGGCATGAAGATCGACGCTATTCCCGGCCGTCTGAATGAAGACTGGTTCCGCGCCACCAAAGAAGGTGTGTATTATGGCCAATGCTCTGAACTCTGCGGCAAGGAGCATGCGTTCATGCCAATTGAAGTGCATGTGGTGTCGGAGGCTGATTACAACGCCTGGGTTGGCAAGGTGAAAACCGCCAGCGTTGAAGAAGCCACCAAATTTATTCTGGCGCTCGAAGCGTCGCGTCCCCAGCCTGTGCTGGCTCAAAATTAATTCCGACCGAGAGGCATCAAACCATGGCAACTTCACACGCCGCTCACGACGTCCACCACGCTGACCCCACGGGTTGGCGTCGTTACGTTTATTCCACCAACCACAAGGACATCGGCACGATGTATCTGTGGTTCGCAATTTTCTCCGGTATCGTCGGCGGACTGCTGTCGGTGATGATGCGCATCGAACTGGCGCAGCCCGGCATTCAATATTTCCATGGCCTCGCCCACATGGTGTACGGCGCTGACATGTCGAACATGGACGCGGGCAAGCACATGTATAATGTGTTCGTGACTGGCCACGCGCTGCTCATGATCTTCTTCATGGTCATGCCCGCAATGATCGGCGGTTTTGGCAACTGGTTCGTGCCGTTGATGATCGGTGCGCCCGACATGGCGTTCCCGCGCATGAACAATATTTCGTTCTGGCTGCTGATCCCTTCAATTGGCCTGCTGTTTATTTCGATGTTCGTTGAAGGTCCATCAGGACTTCCGGGTGCTGGTGGTGGCTGGACGATTTATCCGCCGCTCTCCACCACTGGCCAACCCGGCCCCGCCATGGATTTCGTGATTTTGTCACTGCACATTGCAGGCGCATCATCCATCCTCGGTGCCATCAACTTTATCACCACGATTTTCAACATGCGTGCCCCCGGCATGACACTGCATAAAATGCCGCTGTTTGTGTGGGCTGTGTTGGTGACTGTGTTCCTGCTGTTGTTGTCGCTGCCGGTTCTCGCAGGTGGCATCACCATGCTGTTGACCGACCGCAATTTTGGCACGTCGTTCTTTGAAGCGTCTTCGGGCGGTGACCCGATATTGTTCCAGCATTTGTTCTGGTTCTTCGGTCACCCCGAAGTTTACATCCTGATTTTGCCGGGCTTTGGCATCATCAGCCAGATCATTTCCACTTTCTCCAAAAAGCCGGTATTCGGTTATCTCGGCATGGCCTATGCCATGGTGGCAATCGGTGTTGTGGGCTTCATCGTCTGGGCGCACCACATGTACACCGTGGGCATGGATGCGGATACGCAAGCCTATTTTGTTGCCGCGACCATGATCATCGCGGTGCCAACAGGCATCAAGATATTCTCGTGGATTGCGACGATGTGGGGCGGCTCGATTGATTTCCGTCCGCCCATGGTCTGGGCCATTGGCTTCATCTTTCTTTTTACAGTCGGTGGTGTGACAGGTGTGGTGTTGGCCAATGCCGGTGTGGATCGCTCGCTGCATGACACCTATTATGTGGTGGCACATTTCCACTATGTGTTGTCACTGGGTGCCGTGTTCGCCATCTTCGCGGGCTGGTATTACTGGTTCCCGAAGATTTTCGGCTATCTCTACAATGAGAAGATTGCCCACCTGCATTTCTGGGTTACCTTCATCGGTGTGAACCTGGTGTTCTTCCCGCAGCATTTCCTTGGCCTTGCCGGCATGCCACGCCGTTACATCGACTATCCGGAAGTCTTTGCTGGGTGGAACATGGTGTCGTCTTACGGCTCCTACATCTCGGCCTTCGGCGTGTTGATTTTC
The DNA here is from genome assembly GCA_031430915.1 of Hyphomicrobiales bacterium. Lineage (GTDB taxonomy): Bacteria > Pseudomonadota > Alphaproteobacteria > Rhizobiales > Aestuariivirgaceae > Aestuariivirga. The sequence continues at coordinate 11,314 of JANPCL010000097.1, read as the reverse complement.
CTCTACGGAACATTCTCCGCCTTCGCCAAAAAGGTGCCAGCGGGTGACAATCCATGGGGTGAATATGCGGCCACGCTTGAGTGGACGCTGCCCTCGCCGCCACCGTTCCACCAGTTCAATACACTGCCGGTGATCAAGTAAGCATGAGTGCCACCTTGAGCGATATCACAACAGTCCCTGCTGCCACTGGCGGGCAGGGAGACGTTGCTGACTACTGGGCTTTGATGAAGCCACGGGTCATGTCGCTTGTCGTGTTTTCGGGTATCGTTGGCGCTGTTGCAGCACCGGGTGCAGTTCATCCGTGGATGGCATTTATCATCACGCTCTGCATCGCTGTCGCCGCTGGTGCCTGCGGTGCACTGAACATGGCCTATGACGCAGACATTGATGCGATCATGAAACGCACGTCGAAACGGCCTGTGCCGCGTGGCGCTTTGACGGCGGCTGAGGCTTATGGCTTTGGCGCATTCCTGTCGGTGGCTTCGGTTTTGTTCCTTGGCCTTTTCACCAATATCTATGCGGGCGCGTTTCTCGCATTCACGATTTTTTTCTACGTGGTGATCTACACCATGTGGCTGAAGCGCTGGACGCCACAGAACATTGTCATTGGTGGCGCTGCTGGTGCTTTCCCGCCTGCGGTTGCATCGGTTGCTGCATCGGGCCATTTGGGTGCAGGTGCTATCGCCCTGTTCCTTATAGTTTTCATGTGGACTCCCCCTCACTTCTGGGCATTGGCCCTTTTCCGTGAAGGTGACTACGCCAATGCGGGTGTGCCGATGTTGCCGAATGTATCAGGCCGCACGGAAACCAAACGCCAGATTCTGATTTACAATGTCCTGCTCATGCCCATCGTCATGTTGCCACTGGTGACAGGCATTGGTGGCTGGTTCTATGGCATTGGTGCTTTCGCGCTGACCTCGAAATTCCTCTGGCATGCGATTGTGTTGTATCGCACTGCTGAGCGCAGCACCGAAGAAGACAAGGCGTCAAAGAAACTGTTTGGCGTTTCGATCTATTGGCTCTTCGCCTTGCTCGGCCTGATCCTGATCGAGCAACTGTTCAATTTGCCTGTTTTCCCTGCGTGGCTATGATGGAAAAACCAGTGCCGTTTTCTCCCGAAGACCTGGCGCGCCGCAAGCGTCGTTCGATTGCCTTGGGGCTTATCCTCGCAGTCGTCGCCATATTGTTCTTCGTCTCCACGCTGGTGCGCCTCGGCGGCAATATTGCTGAACGGGCGATGTGAGCATGAACAGCGCTGACATCACCAACAAGAACCGCCGTGTTGCCTTCATGGCCGCCACGATGTTCTTTGCCATGGTCGGCCTCGCCTATGCATCTGTTCCGCTGTATCGGCTTTTCTGTCAGGCAACAGGCTTTGGCGGCACCACGCAAGTGGCATCTGCAGCGCCCGTTGCGGCGACTGGCAAACAAATCTCCGTGCGCTTCGACGCCAATGCGTCGGACGACATGGGCTGGAATTTTCGTGCGGTGCAAAGCACCATGAAAGTCGTCATCGGCGAACCCACTTTGGCGCATTATACGGCCACCAACATGTCATCTGGTACTGTGACCGGCACCGCCAAATTTAACGTCACGCCCACATCGGCTGGTATCTATTTCAACAAGATCCAATGCTTTTGCTTCACCAAGCAAACCCTGAAGCCCGGCCAAACCGTCGATTTCCCGGTGCAGTTTTTCGTTGACCCGGCCATTCTGGATGACTTTGATACCAAAACTGTCAGCGAAATCACGCTGTCCTATTCCTTCTATCCCACAGCGCCTGACCAACAGGCCAACACGAATACAAATTGAGGAGCACCGCCATGGCTGACGCCCACGCGAAAAATCACGACTATCATCTGGTCAATCCATCACCATGGCCGTTTGTCGGTGCCATGTCGGCCTTTGTGCAGGCGGTTGGTGCAGTGATGTGGATGCATGGATCAACCTCAGCGGTTATGCTGATTGGTTTCGCAGGCGTACTCTACACCATGTTCATGTGGTGGCGTGACGTCATCAACGAAGCCCATGCGGGCGATCATACGCCCGTGGTCAGCATTCACTTGCGCTATGGCATGTTGATGTTCATCGCCTCGGAAGTGATGTTCTTTGTGGCGTGGTTCTGGGCGTTTTTCGATGCCTCGCTGTTTTCCGGCGAAGCGATCCAACAAGCCCGGTCGATAGCTACAGGTGCAGTATGGCCGCCAGCTCCTGTGGTCGATGGCATTGTCGAACACACCAAGATTTTCGATCCGTGGCATTTGCCGCTGATCAATACGCTGATCCTGCTGACATCGGGCACAACCGTCACCTGGGCGCATCACGCCCTGTTGAAGAATGACCGCAAGGGTTTGATCTGGGGCCTTGTGCTGACCATCGTTCTCGGACTTCTGTTCACCAGCTTGCAGGCCATCGAATATGCAGAGGCTGGATTTGCTTTCACCCGCAACAGTGGTGGCAATATCTATGGTTCAACTTTCTTCATGGCGACCGGCTTCCATGGTTTCCATGTCATCATCGGAACCATTTTTTTGGCGATCTGCCTGTTTCGCGCGTTGAAGGGGCATTTCACGCCAGAGCAGCATTTTGGTTTCGAAGCCGCCGCTTGGTACTGGCACTTCGTGGACGTGGTCTGGTTGTTCCTGTTTGCAGCAGTTTACATCTGGGCGTCGTTTGGTGCGGTGATGCCGGTCGAATAACACCATGACAGAGTGGGTAATCGTCAATGACTGAAAACCATTACCCACCTCTCTCACCGTTCGCCACAGGCATGCGCGGCAAGTGCCCGCGTTGCGGACGTGGCAAACTGTTTGACGGCTATCTCACCGTCGCCAAGCGCTGCAATTCCTGCGGCCTCGACTATGAGTTCGCCGATGCTGGCGACGGCGCCACGTGGTTCGTCATGCTGTTTGCCTGTGTGTTTGGCGTGGGGTCCATTCTCGGCATCGAAGTCGCCTATTCCCCCGTCTGGTGGGTGCATGTGCTGATCGCAATACCAGTGTTGATTGTTGTGCCGATGCTGCTGCTGCGCCCTGTGAAGGGTCTGCTGCTGGCGCAACAGTGGCGCATGGATGCCAGTGAAGGGCGGCTTGACACATGAAGCCGCGGATTTGGCCGATATTGTTGGCGTCTGGGATTGGGTTGGCGATCTTGTTGGCGCTGGGTGCATGGCAGGTGCAGCGGCTGGCGTGGAAAAATGCCTTGATTGCCAACTTCGACAAAACCAAAGTTACAATCACAGGACATTTTACCGATACTACCCCACAGCGTTTGCTCACGAGTTACGACGGCAGCCCCGCGTGGCTGTTGTTGCAGGGCTTCCAAACTGATGATGGCAAAAAACGCCTTGTCAGCCGGGGGAAGGTTCCACAAAATGCGACGCTGCCCGCCAACAACCTCGCCACGCTGACGCTCACAGGTCACATTCAAAACCACAATAAGGGCCGTGGCTATTTCGACGTCGACAACAAACCAGTTGAAAATCAATGGTACTATTGGGACGTTGACGCCATGCTGGGCCAAGCCTCGGACAATGGCGAAGTGCTGCACCTCATCCCGGGGTCTCCCGGCACAGAAGGATTATTTGTCGAACCTCCCAGATCCGACCTCAACAACAACCACCTGGGCTATGCAATTACCTGGTTCGGCTTGGCGGCGGCGTTGCTGGTGATGACGGGGGTGTTTGCGATGCGGATCGTTCGGACTCGTTGAGAGGAAGGGCTGATGAGGTCCCTTGCCGCCCCCACAACAACAGCCTAATAGCCCGCCCATGAAATACATTTCGACACGTGGAACTGCACCTGTCCTCGATTTTGAGGGGGCGATGATCTCTGGTCTTGCCCGTGACGGCGGCCTCTATCTGCCCTCGCATTTCCCAACCTTCTCAGTCGAAGAACTCCGCGCCCTCCGCGGTAAACCCTTTACAGATGTCGCCTTCGCCATTGCCAAGCGTTTTGCTGACGGGGCTGTTCCCGATGCCGACCTGAAAGCCATGGTCGTCGAGGCTTATGGCTCATTCGGGCATTCTGCTGTGACGCCTCTGAAGCAACTCGATGCGAACTTGTGGCTTTTGGAATTGTTCCATGGCCCGACCATCGCTTTCAAGGACGTGGCCATGCAGTTGCTGGCGCGGTTGATGGATTGGTCGCTGGCACGGTCTGGCACGCGGGCGAATATTATTGGGGCCACGTCGGGTGATACAGGTGGGGCGGCGATTGAAGCCTTCCAACATTCGCAACACGCCTCAATTTTCATTCTGCATCCGCATGGTCTGGTGTCGGATGTGCAGCGCAGACAGATGACAACTGTCACTTCCCCATCAGTTACCAACATCGCGATTGAGGGCAACTTTGATGATTGTCAGGCGATTGTGAAAGACCTCTTTAACGACCACACTTTCCGCGATGGCGTGCAGTTGGCGGGTGTGAACTCCATCAACTGGGTGCGCGTTATGGCGCAGATCTCTTATTATATTTTTGCTGGCCTTGCCCTTGGTGCTCCGGACCGCAAGGTGAGCTTCACGGTGCCCACGGGCAATTTCGGAAATGTCATGGCGGGTTTGGTGGCCAAGCGTTTGGGTTTGCCGATTGATCGCTTGGTGATCGCCACCAATGCCAACGACATTCTGGACCGCACGTTGAAATCCGGTTGCTATGAGGTGACTGGGGTGCATGCCACCACAAGCCCGTCGATGGATATTCAGGTGTCGTCGAATTTCGAGCGGCTGGTTTATCTGGCCAATGGCAACAATCCTGACGCTGTCGTACGGGCCATGGCGGGATTGAAGCAGTCTGGTTCTTTCACGCTGGAGAATGCAGCCCTTGCGGCCATTCGACATGAGTTTGATTCAGGCCGGGCGGGCGAAGTTGAAACGGCTGCCACCATGCGAACCGTGTTGGCGCAGACGGGGGAATTGCTCGACCCTCACACGGCGGTTGGCGTTCATGTGGCGCAGCACCATATGGGGGATAGCCCCATGGTGGTGTTGGCGACTGCGCACCCGGCCAAATTCCCCCATGCCGTGCAGGCCGCCACAAAGGTTAACCCTGCTTTACCAGAAAAGCTAAAAGGCTTGATGGAACGCCCAGAAAGTTTCACAGTGCTGCCCAACAGTGCAGAGGCCGTCAAGAGCCTTATTTTGGAAAAGCAAAAGCGCTGACCAGAACGCTGGAATGAGGGAGAGAGTATGACTGTCGAAAATACCACGCTGGCCAATGGTTTAACTGTTGTCACCCACAATATGCCTCACATTGAAACTGTGGCGCTGGGGATTTGGGTGAAAGCTGGTGCGCGGGATGAATTGCCGGAAGAAAACGGCATTGCGCATTTTCTTGAACACATGGCCTTCAAAGGCACCAAGCGGCGCACGGCACAGGGCATTGCCGAAGAAATTGAAAATGTCGGCGGCGAAATCAACGCCGCCACCGGCATGGAAACCACCACCTATTACGCCCGGGTGATGAAGGACGACTGGAAGCTGGCGCTGGATATTCTGGCTGACATATTTCTCGAGTCCACACTTGATGAAGATGAGATGGAGCGGGAACGGGATGTGATCCTGCAGGAAATTTCGGCAGCAAAAGACCAGCCGGATGATCTGGTATTCGACCTCTCACAGGCTGCAAGTTTTGGCGATCATCCACTGGGACGCTCTATCCTTGGTCCTGCCAGTTTGATCGAGACTCTGTCGCGGGACCAGATGGCGGCGTGGCGCAATCGCAATTACTGGGCGTCGCGCATTGTTGTGTGTGCGGCTGGCAATATTGACCATGCGAAGCTGGCGAAAGAAACCGAGAAACTATTTGGCCATGTGGAGCGTGGCTCGGCACCGCAGCGGCAGTCTCCGGTGTTTGCCGCAGGTTCCAGTGTTGAACAGAAACCTCTGGACCAGACGCATATTGTGTTGGGTTTCGACGCCCCGAATTATCGTGACCCAAGGATTTATCAGCTTCAGGTGTTGTCGAGTGTTCTTGGCGGCGGCATGTCATCGCGGCTGTTCCAGGAGGTGCGTGAAAAGCGTGGGCTTTGTTACAGCGTATTTGCCTATGGCACGTCTTACGAAGATGTGGGGCAGCTTGGGGTGTATGCGGCGACTTCGCCCGACCATACGCCAGAACTCATCGAGGTGACGGCTGATGTGATGTTGTCCATGGGCCGGGATGTGACGGAGAAGGAAATTGCCCGGGCGCGGGCACAGCTCAGGACATCACTTGTGATGAATCTTGAAAGTGCCTCCTCGCGGGCGGACCAGATTGCGCGGCAGTATCTGGCGTTTGGTGAAGTTCCGCGTGTCAGCACACTGGTAAAACGCATTGAGGCTGTTGAGGCTGAGCAAGTGCGGGAATTGGCGCATGACATTTTCGCAGCCAAGCGTCCGTCGCTGAGTGCGGTGGGGCAGTTGTCATCACTGGCCAGCTACAACGACATTGCGGCACGTTTTGCCGCCAAGTCCTGATGGTTTGTCATGGGGCTGTTGCAAGGCCTGCTGACGCAGAAACCTGACTATAGTTGTCGTGGCAAGACCACGTTATTGCGTTGTCCGCGGCTTGATGATTTTTCGCAATGGCGGGACCTCCGTGTGGCCAGCCGGAATTTTCTGGTGCCGTGGGAACCACTTTGGCAGGATGACGAGCTGCTGCATTCGTCCTTCCGCAGGCGCGTCAATCACTATGCCAAGCTGGTGCATGATGACCTGGCTTATCCGTTTTTCATATTTGACAGTGCCGACGAAACTTTGTGTGGGGCCATCACTGTATCCAACATTCGACGTGGCGTGGCGCAAATGGCAACGCTTGGATATTGGACGGGCGAGGCCTTTGCCAATCGTGGCGTGATGACGGATGCGATTGGGGCCGTGCTCGGTTTTGCACGAGAAGAGCTTGGGTTGAACCGGCTCGAAGCTGCGTGTTTGCCAGCCAATGTTGCGTCGATGAAATTGTTGAAGCGGTCTGGTTTTGAACAAGAAGGATTTGCGCGGGCTTATCTCAGGATCAATGGGGTTTGGGAAGATCATGTGTTGTGGGGGCGGAGGGTGTGACGGAGAGGGAAAACCGTAACCAAAGCTAGTCCAAGCCTCCTGACGCGACTACGATGTCCGCATGATTCGCGGCAGACGATGGAATGGGGTTGGGGGCAGCCTCTGCGCAGTTTTATTGGTCATCTCGTTCTGCATGGGCATGGCAACGGCCCGGGCGGATGAGCTTGTCAATGTGACTGACGATGTGTCGGTCATTGATCTTTCCATTCATGGCACGCGGGTGGCCGCACAACGGCGCAATTTGCAGCTTGAGGTGCCGGGAGAAACCGACAATACGCGTGCGGTTCTCGAATTGCGCGGCGAAGGTTCTGGTCCGGAATTCAACTGGACGATCTTTACCCTTCGCAATGCCGGGGCGGAGAAGCGGGCTTTTGTCATAGCTGTCGATACGCAGCGACTTGCGGCCTCTGGCATTGTGCGGCTGCAGCCGTTTGGTTCGCAGCTCACCAGTGTAAAGTGGCTTTCGGATACGGTTGAACATACTGTGCAGCAGTCGGCCACGTCTGATGCTTTCCGGTTTGAACTGGCACCGGCGCAGAGCATTACACTGGCACTTGAGGGCCGCGCGGTTTTGAATGGTGCCCGCATCTATGATGTGCCGTCCTTTGCACAACGCGAGGGTTCACTGGCTTTTTTGCGAGGGGCCGCGCTTGCCGTTGCCTTTGTGCTGGCACTCAGCATTCTGTCGCTCTACGGCATTCGCGCCAATCGGGCGTTTCTGGTGGGTGGTTTTTTTGCTTTTGCGGCTTTGTTGTTCATGGCGCTGGAAGCCGGCTACCTCGACAAGCTGACGGCTGTGCAGGGGAATTATGCTTTCACCTTGCAACACGCGCGAGCCATTGTGGAAAGTCTGTTGGCACTGGGCCTTGGCTTGTTATTCTGGGGATTGACCAATCTTTACCGCCGGTCGTGGCGGGCTGACTTGCCCTATGTGCTTTTGTTACTGGCGTTGGCTGGTCTGGTTGGATTTTCCGGCTTCATGCCGGACTATTCAACGCAGGTGGCGCGTTGGGCCAGTGCTGCATTGGCCATTGCGGGTTTTGTGGCCGCCGTGCTGGCGCGGCGCAAGGGTGGCGAGGTTATGGACAATGCCCTGTTGTTCTGGTCGGCGCTGTTGCTGTGGGTGTTTCTCTGTGTGGTGGCGGTGGCGGGCGACAGCCAATCTCCGATCTGGCATTCGATTGTGCTTGCAGGATTGACAGCGGTTCTCAGTATTCTCGCTTTTGTGACGTTGCGGCTGGCTTTTGCGCAGGGGTTTTTGTCTACACCCTATTTGCAGGACTCATCCCGTCGCAGTCTGGCCTTGACGGGCGCGCAACACTTCCTGTGGGACTGGCAACCGCAAGACGGCATTCTGGATGTGGGTGTGGAACTGGCTCGCAGTCTGGGGCACGCGTCTGAGAAATTGCGGCCAACTGCTGCGGCCCGCTGGTTTGCGGCACTTTTGCACCCGGCCGATGAGATGGCCTATCGCAATTGCCTCGATCTCAGGATCCAGAAGGCTGGCAATTTTGTTGAACAGGAATTGCGCCTGCGGGATTCGGCGGGAGCTTATCACTGGTTCTCGTTGCGGGCGCGGGCACTTCCCGGCTCTGCAGGTGTGCCCGCACGATTGATCGGTACACTGACGGATATTACCCGCAACAAACAGACGGAGGACCGGCTGATCAACGAGGCCATTCACGACCCTGTCACGGGTCTTCCCAGCCGGGCGCTGTTTATTGACCGACTGGAACAGGATGTGGCGAAGCCTCTCGCGCTGCCACGGCGGATTTTGCTGATTGGCATCGAGCGCTTCAAGATTTTGAACGAAGGCCTTGGGCCTGATCTTGGTGACCAGCTGCTGTTGGTAGCGGGGCGGCGCATTGCGGAATGTCTGCGGGCTGAAGAAAGTGTGGCCCGCATGTCTGGCAGCCGCTTTGCTGTCATGCATGTGGACAGGATTGATGGCCAAGATGCGGAGAACCTTGGCGAAGATATTCTGGCCAAGCTTGCAGATCCCATTCGTGTGCTGTCGCAGGATATTTTTCTCTCGGCGTGTATTGGCATCTCGTTGAGCAGCAGTTCCACCAACTCGGCAGTGGTTTTGCAGCAACAGGCAGAGACGGCGTTGCATGAGGCGCAGGGCCAGGGCCCGCGCAGCATTGTGACCTACCACGCAGATATTACCGACGAGCGGGCAGATTCGGTCGCGCTGGAGGCAGATTTGCGCCGCGCCATCGATCGCCACGAAATTGAAGTGCAGTACCAACCGATCGTCGATCTTGTAACACGGGATGTGGCGGGGCTTGAAGCGCTGGCGCGCTGGCGGCACCCGGTGCGGGGATTGTTGCCGCCTTCGGAATTCATTGGCATGGCCGAACAAGCTGGCATGATCCGCGAGATTGGCGACATTGTGCTGGCCGAGGCCATTCGGCAGATGGGCATCTGGCAGAGAGTGTTGACGCGCAACAGGCCGGTTTACGTTGCGATCAACGTGTCGGCTGACCAATTGTCGGATACGAACTTCATGGACCGCCTGAACAGTTTGATTGCGCGCGAAGGGGTGTTGCCTCAGGCTGTAAAAATTGAAATCACCGAGTCCGTTGTCATGCGCTTTCCGGAGCGGGCGCGGCAGTTGGTGCAGCGCCTTCGTCATCTGGGCATTGGAGTGGCGTGCGATGATTTCGGCACGGGCTTCTCAAATCTTGCAAGTTTGCGGGAACTTGCCTTTGATACTTTGAAGATGGATCGCAGCTTCATCAAGGGTGACGGGCTGGATGGTCGCGGCAGCATCATCTTGCAATCAGTTATCGGCATGGCGCACAGCCTTGGCATGGCGGTGATTGCTGAGGGAATTGAAAAGCAGGAACAGGCCGAACATCTGTTGTTGCTGGGCTGCCAGTGGGGGCAGGGCTATGCGCTCGGTCAACCCATGACAGCGCGGGATATTCACGGGCTTCTGGCGGTGTTGCCGGTGGTGGAAACGCCGTTGCTGCCCGCCCTTCCGCAGCATGCTGCACCGGCTGTGGGTTCGGCTCCAATGGCGCGCAGAAACTATGAGGACGTTGCAGAGCCTGAGGAGCTACCGTCAATCTTCTCCGTCTATCACCCAAAGACCATTGTGACTGAGCCGAAACCGAACGTAAAAAAAGCCAAGACCCGTGCGAAAAAGGCGACGGTCAAGAAGGTACAGCCGAAGAAGACTCCCGTGAAGGCCAAGGCGAAGGCGATGAAGCTGGCGGACAAGAAGACGAAGGGACGGCGAGGGTAGGGGACTGTCGCATAAGGTGCCTTTTAGCTTTCGAACACCTCACCCATGCCCTGCGGTTGCCGAGAGCATGCGCGGATCTATGCCGAGTTTGGCCATGGCTCTGGCGTGTTTGGTAGGCCAGTCGGGTGAGAAGACCAGTGTGGCATCGGCGTCGCAATGCAGCCAGCCATTGTGCAGGATTTCGTTTTCGAGTTGCCCCGGTGACCAGCCCGCATAGCCCAGCGCCAGGACCCGTTGCAGGGGGCCACGGTTGCGGGCCATGTCTTGCAGGATATCAACGGTGGCGGTCAGCTTGAAGCCCTCCATCACGTCGAGGGTGGCATCATCTTTGGCATAGTCGTCGCTGTGCAGCACAAAGCCCCGGTGCTGGTCCACGGGACCGCCCATGAGGATGGGTGTGTGCTCAAGTTTCTGCATCACCTGGGGCGAGGTCTTGCTCAGGTCCAGCCGGTCCACCAGTTCCATGAAATTGAGGCCGGGCATGGGCTTGTTGATGATCAGGCCCATGGCCCCTTCAGCCGAATGGGCGCACAGAAACACCACACTGTCATGGAAGGTCGTCTCGGTCATGCCCGGCATGGAAATCAGCAATTTGCCTTTGAGGGAAAGTGTCATACCTGTCCTTTTAGCCTGAAATGATGCGCCCACAAATACTGACGTGAAACTGAGTGGCGCGTGATCGGGAGATGCAATAGTCTGCGATGATGAACCGTCGTGATTTTATTTTCGTTCCTTTGGCACTCGCGGCGAACACGCCGGGTCTTGCGGCGGAGCAGCCATGGTCTGCCCGGCTTTTGAAGGGCGGCTTCGATGGTGCCGTGTGGTGGTCTGGCTTCTCGGTGACGCTGGCACCCCATTGGAAAACCTATTGGCGCGTTCCCGGTGATGGTGGCATTGCGCCTTCGCTTGTCATTGCGGGGGAGAACATCAAGGCAAGCCGGGTTGACTATCCGGTGCCGCATCGCATCACAGGCGAGTCCGGAACGACGATTGGATATCTGGATTTGGTGGTGTTTCCAATTGCA
>JANPCL010000096.1:0-6629 GCA_031430915.1 Hyphomicrobiales bacterium | reverse complement strand
ATCGCCTGAATGCCGTTGGTTCCCTCATAGATCGTGAGAATGCGCGCATCGCGGTAATATTGCGCCACACCTGTCTCCTCAACAAAGCCCATACCGCCATGCACTTGCACAGCAGTTGACGCCACCTCCACCGCAATGTCGGTAGAATATGCCTTGGCCAAGGGCGTCAGCAACGCGGCCCGCGCCTGCGCAACGTCATCACCCCGCGCACTTGCGTCAATGGCCGCAGCGGTCGCCATGCAAAGCATGCGCGCAGCCGCCGTCTTCGCCCGCATATCGAGCAACATGCGTTTGACATCGGGATGCTGAATGATCGGACTTTGCACCTCGGACCCAGGAGCCCGCCCCTGCCGCCGTTCACGCGCAAACGCAAACGCCGCCTGCATGGCCCGCGCCGCCAGGGCCACACCCTGCACGCCCACTAGCAGCCGTGCATTGTTCATCATGGTAAACATGCAATTGAGACCGCGATTTTCTTCGCCGATCAGCCAGCCTGTTGCCCCGCCGTCGTCGCCATAAACCATGGTGCATGTTGGTGAGCCATGAATGCCCAGCTTGTGTTCCAGCGAATGACAGCGCAGATCATTGCGCATTCCATCCGGCAAAAACTTGGGAACCAGAAACAGCGAAATGCCCTTGGTGCCGGTCGGCGCATCCTCAAGCCGCGCCAACACCAGATGCACAATGTTGGACGTGCAATCATGTTCGCCAAAGGTGATGTAAATCTTGTTGCCCGAAATCCGATAGCTGCCATCCCCATGGCGCTTGGCCTTGCAGCGCAGTTGTGAGAGATCAGATCCCGATTGCGGCTCCGTCAAATTCATGGTGCCCGACCATTCACCCGACACCATCTTTGGCAAGTAACGCCGCTTCAAATCGTCCGACGCATGCGCGGATATGGCTTCGATAGCACCTGTCGTCAGAAGCGGGCACAGTGAAAACGCCATGCAAGCCGATGTCCACAATTCCGAACAAGCCGCCGACAATAAAAACGGCAAGCCCTGGCCACCATGCTCAGCAGACCCCGTCAAACTGTTCCAACCTCCCGCACACCAATCCGAATAAACCTCAGACCACCCAGGCGGCATGATCACTTTGCCATCGACCAGCACAGCAGGCTGCTTGTCACCCACCTGGTTCAATGGCGCAATACGCTCCGCCGCAAACCGTCCCGCCTCCGTCAATATGGCTCTGGTATCCTCAACCGAAAGATCAGCAGAAACGCCCAACCCGCCCGCACTCTGCATGGCCAGAATAATCTGTGAAACTGGCGGAATGTAACTCATGTGCCGGGCTCCAGCCGCTTGGTTTTCTTGGCAAAGAAATCTCCCAATCGTTCCTTGATATCGGGGTTGGTCTGCACCGCCATTGCAAGCAGACTCTCGGCAAACAATCCCTCCGTCGTCGACATGTCGTTGATCCGCGCAATACCCGTGACAATGGCAAAATTCGTGGTGGCAGGGTGCGTGGCAACTTGCGCCGCAAGAGTCTTGGCTTTGGACAGAGCTTCACCCGCACCCACAACTTCATGGCACAGCCCAAAATCGAGGCCGCGCTTCGCGTCATAGGTCCGCGCCGACAACATCATGTCCACCATCCGCGCCGCGGTCACAATCCGCGCAACCCGCACCGTGGCACCGCCACCTGTGAAAATGCCGCGCTGGCCCTCGGGCAATGCAAAGAACGTACTTTCCTCGGCAATGCGAACATGCGTCGCTGAAGCAAGCTCCAACCCGCCACCCACGACGGCCCCTTGCAAGGCCGCGATCACCGGAATGCCACCGAACTGAATCGCATCAAAACACCGGTGCCAAGCCTGTGACAGCGCCATGAACTCCAGCGCAGAACGGTCCTTCTCGACGTGTTCACGCAGGTCAAGCCCCGCACAAAAATGTGCGCCCTTGGCCGCCAGCACAAAGCACCGTGTACCCGCAGGTGGTGCGCGGAACGAATGCTCGATTTCTGCCAGCATGGCTTCATTGATGGCGTTGCGTACGTTTTCGCGCGCCAGCGTGACTATGGTGACAGGGCCTTCGGTTTCAATGGTCAGGTAGGTCGGTGTCATGGTCAAACAGTCTCCGGAATTTCGCTCAACATATACGCTCCAATCCGAATCCGCATCACTCATAAAAACGGCAGCTCCACAAGCCTTGCAGCCACCTCTCCGGTCGCACGCTTGACTGAGACTGCTTCTCCAGCCGTTACATACGAAGCGATAAGACCAAATCCGATATTGGCTTTCATGCGCGGCGACCAGACACAATTCGTCATCCTGCCTACAACCTTGCCACCATACGCAATCTCTTCAAGCCTGAAGCCCATTGGAGCAGGCTTGTCTCCTTCAAGGACCAATCCAAGCTGATGCCGCTTCACACCTTCAGCCTTGATACGACGCAACGCCTTGATCCCCACAACTTCATCCGGCACATCAAGATCAACATATTTGCCGAACCGCACCTCAAACGGATTTGTGTCATCGTCCGTATCGCCACCCACTGAGACGAGTCCGCTTTCAACCCGCTCTGGCGTGGCAGGCGCTCCCGGCCCGATATGCCAAGGCTTGCCGGCCTCCTTGAAGATGTTCCAAAGTCTGGTGCCTTTCGTTCCGTCTTTCAAATAAATCTCGAAACCACCCTGCTTCGACCAACCAGAGCGTTGCACTGCAACGGGAATGCCGTCGATCTCGGTCTCCTTGAACCAGAAATATTTCAAACCTCGCACCCAGTCCCCCACCACATGCGCCACCACATCTTCGGCCTTGGGGCCCTGCAATGCCATGGGCGAGACATCCGGTTCGCTGATCTCCACATTCAAACCACGCTCCGCCGCAATGGCGCTGGCCCAAAGCCATATATCGCTGTCAGCAATCGACAGCCAGTACAGATCATCCGCATGTTTCAACAAAATGGGATCATTGATCACTGTGCCGCGATGATTGCATAGTGGCACGTATTTGCCCTGTCCAAATTTGCAGGTCGACAAATCCCGCGGGCTGAGAATTTGCGCAAGACGCCCCGCATCCGGCCCCTTCAATTGCACCTGCCGCTCAACCCCGACATCCCACTGCGACACGCCATTGATCAGCCGCCAATATTCAGCCTCCGGATTGCCATAGGACGTTGGCATGATCATGCGGTTATAAACATTCGCTGCCACCATACCCTCGGCCACTGCAGACTCAAAAAACGGTGACGGACGCACACGCGCTGTTGGGGAAAACGAAAACATCAAAACCTCCGGGCAAGAAATAACAATTACCCGTGATGTTCCCCCGCCCCCCTTGCGTCAAACAACCGTTTCAGGGACGTTGACATGGCTTTGGTTATGCATAAGTTGGACATACCATGCGACCCGATCTCCCGCCCCTGATTTGGCTGCGCACTTTTGAAGCCGCTGCCCGGCGCTTGAGTTTCACCGATGCAGCAAGTGAACTGAACCTGACACAGGCCGCCGTTTCCAAGCATGTGAAATCACTGGAACAGCATCTCCGGCACCCGCTTTTCATTCGGCGCACCCGCAGCTTGCAATTGACCAAGTTGGGCGAAGCCTATGTACCAAAGGTCCGTGACGCTTTTGAGCGCCTTGCCCATGGCACCCAGGAGGTCTTTGGCAGACGCCGTTCGAAAGGCCTGACCCTGCGCTGTGCCGTTTCTTTCGCCGTGAACTGGCTCGCTCCGCGGTTACCACAATTTTTGAGCATGTACCCCGGCCAAGACATCAGCATTTTGTCCAGCGTCTGGAGCGATGCTTTTGATGCCGACTCCCATGATCTCGACATTCAATATGGCACTGGCGATTGGAGTGGCGTTCGCAGCCATCGCCTGACTCATGAGACAATCACACCACTCTGCGCGCCGTCGCTTGCAAGCCAATTGAAGCACCCCGACGATTTGCGGTCACAGCGATTGTTGCACGTGCTGGGATATCAGGAGGGCTGGGGCACTTGGCTGCAAGCCGCAGGGGCAGGTGCCGTCAATCCCGGGCAGGGATTGCTGTTTGATACCTCTCTCACCGCCTTCGAAGTCGCCGCACAGGGTGGAGGCGTAGCACTGGGCCGCACGTCGTTGGCACAGCGCGAAAGGTCATCAGGGCGATTGATAGCACCCTTCGGTCTGGAAGTCCCCATCAACGAAGCCTTTTATCTCATCGAGCCCGTCAGAAGAGAGTTGCATCCGAATGCGCTCACGTTCATCGATTGGATAACCAACGTCGCCGCGCACGACCGAGAGACTCAGAACCACTGGTAAGAAGTACGGCCGACTCTACTGTTGCAATTTTACCTTAAATTAAGTTGTCTACGCATTGTGGTGACAATGTAATTCTGTTGCACTGTGTGCGGCTGCAAAGAGCCAGGAATTGGGGTTGTGAGCCGCTGAGCGTCGGAGCAACCGAACCCTATTCGAAACAAAAAACCGGGCACCTCCACAGGTGCCCGGCTCCATTCTCAATCGTCAAGCCTTATTGAGGCAGCTTGTCGTCCACACCCTTCACATACCAGTTCATGCCAAGGATCATGCCGTCATCAACGGCATCAACAACCGTGCCATCCTGCTTGGTGATCTTGCCGCCAAACGGCAACAGCTTGCCAGACGCAATGTCGGCGGCAGTTGCGGCGGCAGCCTTCGCCACGTCATCTGGCATATTGGTGTAGGCAGCCATCGAAACGGTACCTTCGGCCATGCCGTCCCAGACCTGGTTCGGCTTCCATGATCCATCCATCACGGCTTTTACCGAGCGAATGTAATGTGGTGCCCAGTTGTCAACGATGGCAGTCAACTGTGCCTTCTCAGCAAACTTGAACTGGTCAGACGCTTGGCCAAAGCCGAGCTTGCCCTGTTCCTGTGCCACTTGCAGTGGTGCGGCAGAATCCGTGTGCTGCACCATGATGTCAGCACCCTGGCTCAACAGCACCTTGGCTGCATCAGCTTCTTTGGCAGGATCGAACCATGTGTTGGCCCAGACAATCTTGATCTTGAAATCAGGATTGACCGACTGTGCGCCCAGCATGAAGGCATTGATGCCGGCAACGACTTCCGGAATCGGGAAGGAAACAATGTAGCCAGCCGTGCCGGTTTTCGACATCTTGGCGGCGATCTGGCCAATCACATAACGTCCTTCATGGAACTTGGCATTGTATGTTCCGAGATTGTCAGAAGTCTTATAGCCCGTGGCATGTTCAAACTTCACATCAGGAAATTTCTTGGCCACCTTCAACATGGGCTCCATATAGCCGAACGACGTGCCATAAACGATCTTGCAGCCTTCACGCGCGAAACGCTCAAAGGTCTTTTCGGAATCAGCTTCTGGAATGTTTTCAGCGTAGGCGGTTTCAACCTTGTCGCCGAATTCCTTCTTCACGGCTTCAAGGCCCTGGTGGTGCTGATAGGTCCAGCCGAAATCACCAATCGGACCGATATACACCCAGCAGGCTTTCAAGGCTTCGGCAGAGGCTGAGGCGGAAGCCGCACCCAGCATCATGGCAGCTGCAGCCGCCGTCATCAAAAATTTCTTCATGGAACAGTCCCTGTCTTTTTGTGTCTGATGTTGTTTTTGTCAAAAGTCTTTTTAGCGATCCGGCACAAAGGGCTGCCCGAGGCAGGCTGGCGTATTGCGACGCATCAAAGCCTTGTTACCCGAGATGACCACCAGAGCCAGGATGGTGCCAAGATAGGGCAAACTCGACAGCAATTGCGAGGGGATTCCAAGCCCCATTGCCTGAAAAACGAACGAAAGTATGGATATCGTGCCAAACAGATAGGCACCTGCCAGAACCCTGAGCGGCAGCCAGGAAGCAAACACCACCAAAGCCAAGGCAATCCATCCCCGCCCCGCTGTCATGTTCTCCACCCATTGTGGCGTATAGACCAGCGAGAGATAGCCACCCGCAAGGCCACTCATGCCGCCGCCGAACAGCACGCAAAGATAGCGCACCACCACCACGCGGTAACCCAGTGCATGGGCCGAGGCGTGACTGGTGCCCACAGCGCGGATGATCAAGCCCGCCCTGGTGCGAAACAACAGCCAGCTCACCACGCCAACCATGATCAACGATATCGGCATCAAAGGATCAAAACCCCTGATCACAGGCAGCTTGACACCAGGTTGCCCGACAAAGCCTTCACCCATGAGAGCCGAAAGTCCAAGCCCGAGCAAAGTAAGGGCCAGGCCCGTTGCCACCTGGTTGGCCAGCAGCGTCAAGGTCAGTGCTGCAAAAAGCAGGGCCATGGCCATGCCCGCGAGAATGGCTGTGACTATACCAACCCAGGGATTTCCCGTCAGGAAAGCCCCGCCAAAACCAGCCACCGCCCCCATCACCATCATGCCCTCGACACCGAGGTTGAGAACGCCGGACCGCTCTGTTACTGTTTCACCAAGGGCCGCCAGCAATAGCGGCGTTGCCGCCGCCATCACAATGCCAAGCATGGTCAGAAAATATTCCATGGCGTTACCTGTGAAAACCGTGTGTGCGGTCCCTCATCCGCCCTGTCGGGCACCTTCTCCCGCGAAGAGGCGCGGGAGAAGGCGGAGACGTTTTGCCTTCTCCCGTTTCTCCCAACGGGAGAAGGTGGCCGAAGGCCGGATGAGGGAGCCTGCGTACATCTCTATCAATTCTCATCACTTCTTCCCCC
>JANPCL010000095.1:0-9420 GCA_031430915.1 Hyphomicrobiales bacterium | reverse complement strand
GGAAGAAACGGGAGAAGGCCTAAATGATTCTCGCCTTCTCCCGCCCTTTTTGCGGGAGAAGGTGGCCGAAGGCCGGATGAGGGGCAGCGCGTTCAGTGCCCTTCGAACTCCACCAGCCTATGCACTTTCACGCCCTTGGCTTTCAACTTTGCAGCTCCCCCCAAATCCGGAAGATCAATAACGAAAGCTGCTGCCACAACTTCACCACCGGATTTGCGGATGAGGTCTATCGCGGCTCCTGCTGTACCTCCGGTGGCGACCAGGTCATCAATCAATAATATACGGTCGCCTTTTGCAATGGCGTCGGCGTGGATTTCGATGGTGTCTACGCCATATTCCAACGCATACTCTTGGCCGATGACGCGTGACGGCAGTTTGCCTTTTTTGCGGATGGGAATGAAGCCGCGTCCCAGGGTGTGTGCCACAGCGCCGCCAAGGATGAAGCCTCTGGCTTCGATGCCTGCGACGTAGTCAATCTCGCCTTTCAGGAAAGGCCAGGCCAACTCATCTACAGCAGCGCGGAAGCCGTGCATGTTGGACAAAAGTGTGGTGATGTCTCGAAACAAGATGCCGGGCTTGGGATAGTCCGGAATGGTGCGGATGTAGCGTTTGATGTCGAAGCCGTTGCGCAGGTCCATTGTATCAATCCGTTATGGCCATTTGACAAGCGGGGGCATTGAGGACAGGATTGAGTCCACGTTGCCACCGGTTTTCAAGCCGAAAATTGTTCCACGATCATAGAGCAGGTTGAACTCGACATAGCGACCCCGTCGGATCAGTTGTTCTTCGCGGTCTGTCTCTGTGTAGGGCAGGGGAAGATTGCGGCGCACGAGGGCGGGGTAAGTTTTTCGCCAAGCCTCGCCCACGTCTTTTGTGAATGCGAAATCCGCATTCCAATCATCCGATGCAAGGTTGTCGTAGAATATACCGCCGATGCCGCGCTGTTCCTTGCGATGGGGAAGATAGAAATAATCTTCGCACCATTTCTTGTAGCGGTCATAGTCGGCAACTTTATGTGTATCGCAAGTCGTTTTCATGGTGGCATGGAAGTCGACACTGTCTTGATCTTCCTGGGTGCGTCTGCGCATCAGAACAGGGGTCAAGTCAGCGCCGCCGCCAAACCAGGCCTTGGTTGTGACGACAAAGCGTGTGTTCATGTGGACGGCTGGCACATTGGGTGACCAGGGGTGAATGATCAGCGAAATGCCCGAGGCCCAGAAGCGCGGGTCCACGTCGGCCCCCGGCATTTGCTTGCGGAATTCGGGTGAGAATTCACCAAAAACGGTGGAGCAATGCACGCCGGCTTTTTCAAATACCTTGCCGTGCAGCAGCGCCATGGTGCCGCCGCCCTCATGGTCGCCACGCTTCCATGGCGTGCGGACAAAGCGGGAGTCTGAGCCGTTTTCTGTTTCTATGGTTTCGAGATCATTTATGATTTTGCCCTGCAAAGACTGGAACCAGGCTTCGGCGGCGGTTTTTTGGTGCTCAAGGTCAGACATGAATAATCCGGTTAGAAAATGAACTTCGGCTATAGGGCGCGTTTTGCGTGGCGTCAAAGCCCCCATTTGCCGGTTGTGTGTCCAATTTGAATCATCCGGGAAAGACTTGATTCAGGATAGACCCTCACGGATTTTTTGTCATTTTCGACGACACTGCACGTCTTATATAAGGGCGGGAAAACAGTCATGGCCACATTCAAGCAGTTCAAAGCCAATTGCCAAGGTAATGTGGCTGTCATGTTTGGCTTGGCAGCTGTTCCACTGCTGCTGGCTGCTGGTGCCGCCATTGACATGGTGCAAACCAATCAGACATTGACAGTTCTGCAGGGTGCCTCCGATGCTGCGGCAATTGCCGGGGGCAGCTCGAACCTCACCAAGGACAGCGACCTGCAGAAAGTTGTCGAAGATTATTTGACTGCCAACAACGCCGTTTCTGCACTTGATTCAGTCGACAAGATTGAGTCCAAGCTCGACAAGGCGTCTCGCACATTCTCGGTGAAAATCACGGGCAAACGCAAGACGTCGCTGATGAAGCTGGCGGGCATCGATACAATGGACATGCAGGCCTATTCCGAGGTGAACCTGGGCGGCGGCGGGCTCGAAATTGCGCTGGTATTGGACAACACGGACTCAATGAACGCAGGTGGTCGACTGCCCGCGTTAAAGTCTGCTGCGAAGTTGCTCGTTGACGAAGTGATCAAGGTCAAAGACACGGGCGCCTATGTGAAAATTGGAGTCGTACCCTTCTCAAACTACGTGAATGTTGGACTTTCACGTAGAAACAAACCGTGGATTGATGTCGACATGGATACATCGACCACGAGCCATACGTGCTGGGATACTTACCCAAGCGCAACCAAGTATAATTGCCGCCAGGAACCCGACATCGTGGATGGTGTCAATATGGGTTCGACACATGAGGCCTGCGACTGGAACTATGGTGCAGCGGTGAAGCAGTGTGGCAACGTCACAAACACAACCACCTGGTATGGTTGCGTGGGTTCCCGTGCTGATCCCATGGACGAGTCGATTGGGACGGTATCCTCACAGTACAAAGGTTTGTCGAACACTGGCTGCACCAGCGAACTGCTGGAGTTGACGGATAGCGAGACCACGTTGAAAAGCAAAATTGACGGGCTGGTCGCTACGGGTGAGACTTATATTCCAGCAGGCTTGCTTTGGGGTTGGCACATGCTCGACTCCCAGGAACCGTTGAGTTCTGCGAAGTCTGCTGCTGCAATCCAGTCCATGGGTGGGACCAAGGCCATTGTGTTGATGACCGACGGGCAAAATACGCTTGCGCCATATTCGCCCTATCATTGGGGTGGAGCGGGTGTGTCTGACTGGGCCAAGGGCGATGCGAAGATGGCAACACTTTGCGGAAACATCAAAAGTGACGACATCACGGTCTATACCGTGGCTTTCATGGTCACTGACCCTGCGTCTAAGAGCTTGATGGCGAGTTGTGCCAGTGATCCCTCCAAGGCCTTTACAGCAGACAACGCCGCTGAGTTGGCGGAAGCTTTCAAAGACGTTGGCGCGTCGCTCACGGCAATGCGGATCAGTAAATAATCAGAGCAGTTGGCGCATTGCTTCGCCTGTTACCATGGCGCAGGCCAGAGCCACGTTGAGGGAGCGCGCGCCGGGTTGCATGGGAATTGTCAGGCGATCTGTTGCTGCCGCGTGGACATGTTCCGGCACTCCGGACGATTCGCGCCCGAGTAACAGAATGTCGTCTGAACGGAACTGGAAGCTGGTGTAGGGGACGGCAGATTTTGTTGTCAGCAGCAAGAGTCGGCGGCCTTTGCTTTCAGTCTGGAAATGCTCCCATGATGCGGAGCGGCGAATGCTGGCGAGATCGAGGTAGTCCATGCCGGCTCTCCGCAATTTGGAATCATCCCACGCAAAACCTGCAGGTTCAATGATCGTTAATTTCAGGCCAAGGCAGGCACAAAGCCTTGCGAGGGTTCCGGTATTGGCTGCGATGTCTGGCTGGTAGAGGGCTATTTCAATCATAAATCAGGGACTTAGGCCTTGCAAGGTGGTGCGGGTGAGGGCGCGGGACTGCGACATCCTATGGCTGGACAAGTGGCATGGCCAGTGCCAAATACGACGAGATTTCAGAAGGCTTTTTCACACAGCCATTGGCTGGGGAAAAGACAAAAGCGAGGGTGCATCAGGTGTCAACCGCAGACCATGTAGACGAGTCAAAGCGCGATTTTCTGTTTATCGCCACCGGTGCCGTGGGAGCTGTCGGCGCGGCGCTGACAGTGTGGCCACTGATCAGCCAGATGAATCCGGATGCTTCAGTGAAGGCTTTGGCCGCGATTGAAATGGATTTGGCTCCTATTGCCGAGGGCCAGGAAGTGACTATCAAGTGGCGTGGCAATCCGGTCATTATCCGGAACCGCACGGCGAAAGAAATTGAGGCCGCAAAAGCTGTTCCAATGGAAGAGCTGAAGGATCCAGTGGCGCGCAGCGAGCTGGTGAAAGACAGCGACCCGGCTACGGACGAAAACAGGACGGTCAAGGACCACGAGGCGTTTCTTGTCATGATGGGTGTTTGCACGCATCTCGGTTGTGTGCCGCAGGGTGACAATTCAGCCAAGGAATTTGCTGTTGTAGAAGGCAACCTGAAGGTGGGCGGATGGTTCTGCCCTTGTCATGGTTCGCACTACGATACCGCCGGCCGTATCCGCAAAGGTCCTGCACCGCAGAACCTGCCCGTACCGCCTTACAAATTTCTCTCCGACACAAAAATCCAGATCGGTTGAGCAGGATATAGATCATGAGTGGACCATCGACATATACGCCAACAAGCGCTTTCGGGAAGTGGATGCATGAGCGTCTGCCGATTTATGCCCTTGTGAAAGAATCGGTTTTGGATTTTCCAACGCCGAAGAACCTCAACTATTTCTGGACCTTTGGTGGCATTCTCGCCGTCATGCTGGTGGTGCAAATCCTCACCGGTATTATTTTGGTCATGCATTACACACCGCATGTGGACATGGCCTTCGCGTCGAAGGAACATATTATTCGTGACGTGAACTATGGCTGGATGATTCAGAAGTTCCATGAAGTGGGTGCTTCGATGTTCTTCATCGCCGTGTATATCCACATGTTCCGTGGCATGTATTACGGCTCCTACAAGGCACCGCGCGAAGTATTGTGGATGATTGGCGTCATCATATATCTCATCATGATGGCGACGGCTTTCATGGGTTACGTTTTGCCTTGGGGCCAGATGAGCTTCTGGGGTGCCAAGGTCATTACCAACCTGTTTTCGGCGATTCCGTTTGTGGGTGACTCAGTAACGACATGGCTGTGGGGTGGTTATTCGGTCGATAACCCGACACTGAACCGCTTCTTCTCATTGCATTATCTATTGCCGTTCGTATTGGCTGGCGTGGTTGGCCTGCATATCTGGGCGCTGCATGTGCCCGGCAACAACAACCCAACCGGCGTTACTGTGAAATCAGGTCAGGACACCATTCCGTTCCATCCCTACTACACAATAAAGGATGGTTTCGTGATTGTAGTGTTCTTCCTGTTCTTTGCCTTCTGGGTGTTCTTTCGCCCTGACTATCTGGGCCATGCGATCAACTATGAACCAGCCAATCCGCTGGTAACGCCCGCGCACATTGTGCCGGAATGGTATTATCTGCCGTTCTACGCCATCCTGCGCTCGATCCCGGACAAGCTGGGTGGTGTGATTGCAATGTTTGGTTCAATTCTCATCCTGTTCGTTCTGCCATGGCTTGACACGTCACGGGTGCGCTCGGGTAACTATCGGCCAATCTTCAAGGGCTTCTTTGTGGTGTTTGCCATTGTGTGTGTGGCCTTGGGTTACATCGGGTCGAAGCCCGCTGAAGGCTCTTACCTGATCTGGGGTCGCATCCTGACAGCTTATTACTTCATCCACTTTATTGTTATTCTGCCGTTGCTGGGTCTTTTGGAAAATCCAAAGCCGCTGCCGAGGTCGATTGCTGATGATGTGCTCGGAAAAAACAAGACTTACGGTTTGCAACCGGCTGAATGATTGCGGAGACTGATTTCATGACTATACTCAAAGCAATCGCTGTTGCCGCCCTGACACTTGGCACCTTGCCTACGCTCGGCGTTGCAGCAGAAGGACAGAAGACCGCCAAGGATGTGTCGTTCGCCTTTGACGGTGCCTTCGGTACGTTTGACCGGGCGCAGTTGCAGCGCGGTTTCAAGGTTTACAAGGAAGTTTGCTCGAACTGCCATTCGATGAAACTGTTGTCGTTTCGCAATCTGGCTGAAGGCAAGATTTTCACGGAAGAACAGGTGAAGGCTCTTGCCGCAACCTATAGTGTGAAAGACGAACCGGATGCCAATGGAGAAATAAAAGACAGGGCAGCACGGCCCTCGGACCGTTTCCCGTCGGTTTATGACAATGTGGAAGCGGCAAAAGCAGCCAATGGCGGGGTCGTTCCGCCTGACATGTCATTGCTGGCAAAATCTCGTCCGGGCTGGTACGGCACTGTGAACCAGTTCTGGAATGGCATTGGTGGACCGCAGTACATCTATTCGGTGGTTACAGGCTATGAAGAGCCTGAAGGCGAACTGGCCAAAGAGCAGCCGGAAGGCAAATACTACAATCCCTACTTTGGTTCTGGCCACTGGATTGGCATGCCACCTCCATTGGCCGAGGGCCAAGTGGTGTTTGATGATGGTGCGCCGAACGGTGTGAACGATATGGCCAAGGATGTTTCGGCATTCCTCGCTTTTGCGGCTGATCCCAACATGGAGTCGCGCAAGAGTACGGGTTTCATGGTGATGATCTATCTGGCGGCCTTGGCAGTGCTCATGTATTTCGTGAAGAAGCGCGTCTGGGCTGACTTGCATTGAGAAGACATCAAGCAAAGACAAAGATTGTCTTTGCCTGAGCTTTTAGATGCTTTTCATCCACATTGCACAGTCGTCCCATTCGGCGGACTATCATGTCGTTAGGAAGAGTGAAGGTTTTCCATCGGACATAGCATTTCTGCTTGAGGCCGCTTTTTTCGGGTGCAAGCAACAAATAGTCACTCGGCCAGCTTGATGCTTTGGCTGTAGTGATCATCGCAAAAACGCTGTGATCGTTTTTGCTGTTGAACTCCTTTGAGGATATGACCAGCGCTGGTCGCTTTTTGGATACGGGAATGTCCATAAATGGGAATGGAACGAGTGCTATGTCCCAATGATCACAGATCATTGAAGGCTTCCTCGTCCTCAGGGGATTCCCATTCGCTCAGTGTCTTTTGTACGTCTGACAAATAGGTGTCCCTTGGGTCGACAACTTTGAATTCGAGATATTCTCCACGACGTGATTTCATGGACTTCCAGAACTCCAATGTTTTTCCAACTGGCTTAAACCCCAGCACCCGCCGACCGTCCTTGCCGTCTTTCATGCGTTCCCAATCGCCTACAACTCCCTCAACTTCAAATTTGAGCTGTGTTCCAGCTGGTATCTGGCTTAGCAGAGCCAAAGCGTTGGCATCTGCACTAATGTGTTTCAACCAAATTGAATCATCGTTATTCAGCAAAGTTGCCATAGCATGGGCCTCCGTATGGGCATATTTAAGGTATGACTGGAAACCAGATTTGTCAACCCCACCCCCACCCCACCCTTTAGGAGGCGGAACTATGCAACAATGCGTTCTCGGCATCATCGGCGGCTCGGGCCTTTATGACCTTCCCATGGAAAACGCACGCTGGGAAACTGTACACAGCAGTTTTGGTGCGCCGTCTGATCAGTTAAGGCGAGGTGAGATTGCGGGGCTGCCAGTGGTGTTTCTGCCACGGCATGGGCGTGGGCATGTCTACTCCCCCACGTCGATCAATTACCGCGCCAATATCGATGCCTTGAAGCGGGTGGGTGTTACGGATGTGATTTCCTTGTCTGCAGTGGGGTCGCTGCGGGAGGATTTGCCACCGGGGACATTTGTTGTTGTCGACCAGTTCATCGACCGGACTTATGCGCGCGAGAAAAGTTTTTTTGGCACGGGCTGTGTCGGACATGTGCCTTTTGCGCATCCGGTTTCTCCCTTGCTTGCCGCGGCGGCCGCGCGGGCGTTGGCGGAGGAAGGGATTTCCCACCACGTTGGTGGCACCTATGTGGTGATGGAGGGTCCGCAGTTTTCGACACTTGCAGAGTCAGAACTGCACCGCTCCTGGGGAGCTTCGGTGATTGGCATGACCAATATGCCGGAGGCGAAACTGGCGCGGGAGGCTGAGCTTTGTTACGCCACCGTAGCAATGGTCACGGATTTTGATGCCTGGCACCCCAATCACGAAGCGGTTGATGTGGCACAAGTGGTTGCAACAATGAAAGGCAATTCGGAGTTGGCGAAAAAGTTTGTGTTGCGGCTGGCGGCGGCGTTTCCCAGGGAACATCCAACGTGTCCGATCAAGTCTGACAGGGCTTTGAATTTTGCCATCATGACGGCTCCAGAGAAGCGCGATGCGGTGATTTTGGCCCGATTGTCTGCGGTGGCAGGGCGCGTTCTATAGTCTTCAGTGGGCTTTCAGAGCCTGTACGCTCCGATTCGCAGTGTTTTTCACTTTCTGCATGAATGGGTGACGCGCGAGGCGTATTTGTTCCGCTGCATCAAAAGCTTGGTGCTGCTTGTTGCAGGTCTTGGTCATGCTGAAAAGTGCTTTGTCAATTTGCTTGCTAAGGGCAGAACATGACTTTGCCCGCATGGCCTGAATTTGCGCTTCAGCTGACTTGGCGCAGCCCATCCAAATGCGACGATGGGTTTCTTCATGGGTTTTGACAAAGCTTGCAAACTTGCCCCAACTGGATTTTACGTCAGATTTCAAGCGTCCTTCTGATGAAAGTCTTGGCAGTTTGATGAGAAATTCGAGTTCCATCTTGAAACTGCCAACTCGCGCGTCAAGGCCCGGTATCGAGGCGCAAGTGGCTGAGGGGTGGTAGTCGTAGGTAGTTACACCATAGGCGCTAAGGCCACCGTATTTCGGTCCATGGCGCAAGATGGATTGATTGATGTCATAGGGTGTGACGCCGGACACCGGATAAAAGCGATAGTCGGTTTTTCTGATCGTTGCGGCCTCTGCAACAGACATCATGGCGAAGGTCGCCAAAGCCAATCCAACAACATTTCGCATCGCTGTCCCCCTGCTTCTGCATGGGATGCTAGTGGAATATCCGGGGTGACCACAAGAGGGCTTGTGCAGTATTGGTTGAAATGCCCGCTGGCTGCCCGAAAAGACACAGTCTTGGCGATGGCCCCAAGGGGTGATAACGCTTGGCGCTTGGGGCGACAGGCACATGCGACGCAAGGGTACAGTCAAATTTTTCAACAAGGACAAGGGCTTCGGCTTTATTGCACCTGAGGACGGGGGCAAGGACGTGTTTGTGCACATTTCCGCAGTGCAGCGTGGCGGCATCCCCTGGCTTGAGGAGGGCATGACGTTGTCCTTCGGCGTGCTGGATGATTCGCGCGGGCGTGGCCCACAGGCGACCGAGTTGCAGATTGAATAGTGGGTTGGTGCGGCCATGAGAAAAGCGCTGGTGATACAACACATGGAACATGACCATGTGGGGCGGTTTGCGGAGTATTTTGCCGAAGATGGCATTTTGCCCACCACCGTCAGGCCCTTCATGGGAGAGGCTTTGCCGTCGCTTGCCGGTTTTGATTTGATGTTTGTTCTGGGCGGCGCGCAGAATACCTGGGAAGAAGTTGATCATCCCTACTTGCGCGAGGAAAAGCAGGCGATCCGGGAATGGGTGGCGACGCGCGCCAGGCCCTATTTCGGCATATGTCTGGGGCACCAATTGTTGGCGGATTCGCTAGGCGGATCGGTTGGCGTTGCAGCGGTGCCTGAGGTTGGAGTTTGTCAGGTTGAGATTGTCGACGATCATTCGTTGCTGTCCGGTTTGGCAGGGAAGGTG
>JANPCL010000094.1:0-2996 GCA_031430915.1 Hyphomicrobiales bacterium | reverse complement strand
GAGGTGCGGCGCTGGGGCACTCCGCCCGGTCACAATTTCGAACCGCGTCAACATTTCGACGTGGGCGAAACCCTCAAGATGATGGACTTTGAAACGGCGGCAAAAATTTCTGGCGCACGCTTCGTTGTGACCAAAGGGCCGCTTGCGAAACTCGAACGAGCCCTCGCGCAATACATGCTTGACACGCAGACGGACAAGAACGGCTACATTGAACATAACGTGCCCATGCTCGTAAACGACAAAACCATGTTTGGCACCGCACAGTTACCAAAATTCGTCGATGATCAGTTTCGTACCACCGATGGCCGCTGGCTCATCCCCACGGCTGAAGTCTCACTCACCAATCTTGTCCGTGAATCCATTCTTGATGAAGCACAGCTGCCGATGCGCCTTACCGCTTGCACGCCATGTTTCCGGGCTGAGGCTGGATCAGCAGGCAGAGATACCCGCGGCATGATCCGTCAACATCAGTTCACCAAAGTCGAACTCGTTTCGATCACCACGCCCGAACAGTCGCGAGAAGAGTTGGAGCGTATGACGGCATCGGCCGAAAGTATTCTGCAGGGCCTGGGACTGCATTACCGTGTTATGCGTCTCTGCGCCGGAGACATGGGTTTTGGTGCGCGCATGACCTATGACCTTGAAGTGTGGCTACCGGGTCAAAATGCTTTCCGGGAAATTTCCTCTTGCTCCGTGTGCGGAGATTTCCAGGCCCGGCGCATGGATGCTCGTTACAAGCCGGCGGAGGGCAAGGGCACGCGTTTTGTGCACACACTGAATGGCTCGGGTCTCGCTGTGGGCCGCACATTGGTGGCGGTGTTGGAGAATTATCAAAACGCCGATGGCAGCGTCACCATCCCCGATGTCTTGCGCGGCTACATGGGCGGCATGACCCGCATTGAGGTGAAGTGATGCGGATACTCGTGACCAACGATGATGGCATTCACGGACCGGGTCTTGTGGCGCTCGAAAATATTGCGCGCGCCATCTCCGATGATGTGTGGGTGGTGGCACCGGATGAGGAACGCTCCGGGGCAGGGCACTCGCTTACGCTGTCGAACCCACTGCGCTATCACAAACTTGGCGAACGGCGTTTCGAGGTTTCAGGCACGCCGACGGATTGCGTCATCATGGCGGTACGCAAAATCATGCCGGGTATGCCAGATTTGATTTTGTCGGGCGTCAACCGGGGCCAGAATATTGCCGATGACGTGACTTATTCCGGCACCATTGCTGCTGCCATGGAAGGCACGTCATTGGGCATCAAGTCGATAGCGCTTTCACAAGTCAGCGGCATTCACGGCAATGGCGACAGTTTTGCTGTGGCTGAGGCCCATGGTGTTGATGTCGTCAAAAAGCTCATGGGCTTCACCTTTGGCCCCGGCACTTTGGTCAACGTCAATTTCCCCGACTGCCGCCCGGATGACGTGACGGGAATTGATGTCACCATGCAAGGCAAGCGCGACCAGAATTTCCTGACCGTGGATGAGCGCATAGATGCAAGGGGCCGCAATTATTTCTGGCTGGGCTTTGCGCGGGAACGCGGCACACCAACTGCTGGAACTGATTTAGCTGCTGTTTTCAACAAGCGGATATCCGTCACGCCACTACACATGAATTTGACGCAGGTTGATGCGTTGGAAGGGTTGCGGGCGGTGTTTTAACCGTTGCTCCTATAGCAGCTTCATCACAATTCCCACCATTGCCAGCACACACAGCGCGATTGTTGGAAACATCGACAGCATAAAACCCAACGCGCGTTTTGCAGGATCGCTGACATAGGCGCGCCAGTACAGCAAGCGTCCGATCAGGTAAACCACGCCAAGCCCTGCGACGATGTAAGCTGGCCAGTATTGAGCCGCTATGTACAGTGCTGGAAGGAAGGCCACGAGGGTTTCAAGCGTGTTCATTTGGACGCGGTACATGCGTTCAAAGCCTGGGTGGCCGATCACGGCCGGCGCTTTCAAACCAGAGGTCCTGCGGGCTTGTCCGGCCAGAACACCGAAGGTCAAATATTGTGCTACGGCCAGAATGGCTACCAATTCAACGTATTGCATGTCTTCTCCAATTTGCTGTGCATGGGTTAAAACACCTTACGTTCCGACACAATGAATTGATCACCTGCACTGCCTTCGCTAATCTGATGTTGTGCAAATGAAAGGCTGACCGTCTCGCGCTTGCCACTACTGTTTGCCCTCGACACGAAATTCAAAATTGCCAATGGGTATGTCTATGCGCCCGATTGCGAGGAGTTGCGCTGGAACGGAAGTTATGGCGGCCAATGCGGTGGCGATTTCTCCAGTTCATCGGTTGATGGCGGAACCGAGGGCTTTGGTGACGGTGATGGAGGCGGAGACGGAGGAGACGGTGGCGGCTGCGGCGGCGATTGAAATGCAGCACGCCTTGCAGTGAACCAGTGGGACCAAGCAGCGTATCAGAAACATTGAATTAATCGCCCCAAATGGAGTCAATGCATGAAAACTATTGTCCGAATGGCCGTCATTGTGGCGGCAATTGCCATCAATGCGACTGCAGAAGCTGCCAAAAACAATTACAGCGCACAAGCCTGCAACAGTTGGTTCCGCAGTGTGGATCGCAACGGGGATGGCAGTCTTGGCAAGAATGAACGGGCGGATGATTTTCTTGGCCGGGTCACACTTGCCAGTGAGTCTGACGGGTCCGACGGGACCTTCATCATGAACCGGGCGTTCTTCACGCGGGAATGCATGATAGGGTCACTGGGCAAGCCGCAGAGTTAACTTTGCTTCGGCAACGGTCTTGGCTAGAACCAGCGCATGATCTCGCTGTTTGACCTTGCCCTGAGCAATCTTCTGTCCCCAGTGGTTTTGTTTTTTGCACTTGGGGTTGTTGCAGCACTTGCGAAGTCAGAGCTTGCAATTCCGGAAGCAGTCGCGAAAACCTTGGCTCTCTACCTGATGATGTCGATCGGCTTCAAGGGCGGGGTTGAGGTTTCAAAGAGCGGATTGGACCAGCAT
>JANPCL010000093.1:0-39003 GCA_031430915.1 Hyphomicrobiales bacterium | reverse complement strand
CGTCAGGCGCCCGGTATTCACCCCCGCCGTCCACAGCACGGGCAAGCGGTCTTCCAACCCGCCTGTGCCGTTTGGTATCTGCGTGAAATTCTTCAATCCCATGCGCTTCTGCGCCAGTTTGAAGGCGCAATGGTCAGTCGCCACCACGCTGAGTGTTCCCGACTGCAAACCAGCCCACAGCGAATCCTGATGCTTCTTGTTGCGGAATGGCGGTGACATCACGCGCGTTGCCGCATGATCCCAATCCTTGTTTTGATATTCTGAATCATCCAGCACCAGAAACTGGATCAGCGGTTCGCCATAGACCCGTTGCCCCGCCATCTTGGCGCACCGAATGGCGTCGTGGGTTTGTTCGCAACTCACATGCACGATGTACAAAGGCACACCCGCCATATCAGCAATCATGATGGCGCGATTTGCAGCTTCACCCTCAACTTCCGGCGGACGCGAATAGGAATGCCCCTCAGGCCCCGTCACCCCACGCGCCAGCAAGTCCTGCTGCAGGCGCGCAACCACATCACCATTCTCGGCATGCACCAGTGGAAGTGCTCCCAACTGCGCACAGCGCTTGAACGAATTATACAGTTCGTCATCGTTCACCATCAACGCGCCCTTATAGGCCATGAAGTGTTTGAAGGTGTTGATGCCATAGGTTTTGACAACCGTCTCCATTTCATCATGGATCATCGGCGACCATTGCGTGACAGCCATGTGAAAGGAATAATCCGCCGCCGCTTTCTCGCCCTTGTGCCGCCAGGCCTGATAGGCTTTGAGCATGGATTCACCCGGAGCCGGCAAACAGAAATCCACCGTCATCGTGGTGCCACCGGACAGGGCCGCCTGTGTACCTGATTCAAAATCATCCGCCGTCGTCGTGCCCATGAACGGCATGTCCATATGGGTGTGCGGATCAATGCCGCCGGGCATGATGTAACAGCCGCCCGCATCAATGACGGTATCGCCGTTGAGGCCCAGCCCCACGGCAACAATCTTACCATCCTTGATCAGAACATCTGCACGCTCCGACAGATCAGCATTCACAACAGTTCCGCCGCGGATGAGAGTGGTGGTCATGGGTTTATCCTTCCGTTCTATTCAATAAGGCAGGGATGATCGGATGTGGCGTTTTTGCAAAAGGGTTCACAACTTCAGTATATTGCCAACGGAAGCCATCTTGCATGTCTTCCGACAAGAGATAGTCAGCACCACTGATCGAGGCAGCGGCGAGAATAATTGCATCCCACACCTGAAAATTATGCACGCGCATAATCGCCATGCTCTCCAAAAGCACCGTCGTGTTGGTGTCTTGCAAAATGCAGTCGCCGCGCCATTCATCAATTTTGGCCAAGGCCACCAACTTTTCCAGTTTCATTTTGCGCAGCATCACATTGAGTGTTTCACCTAGAACCTGGTGGGGAATGATGACAGGCATGCCACCCATGGCGACTACCAAATCCTGTGCAATTTTGCTCCGCACGTCAGCGTGCATACCCTCGCAATAAAGAATGAAGTTACTGTCCAGGGCAAAGCGCATTGCTATTCGTACATTTCATCTCTCGTCACTTTAGGCAAGTTCATGGCAGATTGTTGGCGCAGCCGCTCCATGTGCTCACGACGGCGGATCGCAACTGCCAGGTCATTATAGTCACCCTCAGGCACAAGCCTTGCAATGACTTTGCCCCGGACAGTCAGCCCGATGACTTCACCCTTTGCGGCACGGTGTGCAATTTTTGCAAAACTACGATTGGCTTCCGTCATGGTAACCGTTTTCATTGACATTCTCCATAAGTAGTGAGTTCACTATTTAGGGGCCATCTGATCCGATGTCAAACGTCAGTAGCCCCTTCCCGCAGTGCGGAAAGGGGCTGAACGTGTACGTTACATGCCCTTCGCCATATCAGTGACCACCGACGACCAGGCACCCGCAGGTGCCTTTGTGATCACTGGCGCATCACCACCCGATGCCAGCAATGTGGCAACTGTGCGATCAGCCGAGGCGACATCAAGCGTGCCGTCGGAGCCTTCTGTCAGCTTCGAGATTTCGCCCATCATGCGCTTTTGGTGATCAATGGCCGCAGCGCCCGTCGCATCCGCATCCACCACAATTTGCGCGGCTTCGTCATTATTGGCGCGGGCATAGTCCCAGCCCTTCATTGACGCCTTCACGAACATCGACATGGTGTGAACGAAAGCCGGATCCTTCAACTTGTCTTCCATCACATAGAGGCCGTCTTCCAGCGTGGCCACACCCTGGTCTTCGTATTTGAAGGTCACGAGTTGGTCGGCGGCAATGCCTGCATCAATCACCTGCCAATATTCATTGTAGGTCATGGTGGACACACAGTCGGCCTGCTTTTGAATCAGCGGGTCTACGTTGAAGCCCTGCTTGATGACCTTCACGCCACCAGCCGAACCATCGGTCTTGTAACCGAGTTTCGACATCCAGCTCATGAAGGGATATTCATTGCCGAAGAACCACACACCCAGCGTTTTGTCCTTGAAATCTGCGGGGGCCTTGATTCCGGTTTCGGCGCGACAGGTCAGCATCATGCCGGACTTCTTGAACGGCTGGGCAATGTTGACGACGGCCTGACCCTTTTCACGGGTGGCCAAGGCCGATGGCATCCAGTCTACCACAACATCAGCACCACCACCGGCGAGAACCTGCTGCGGATTGATGTCTGGTCCACCCGGCTTGATCTCAACTTCGAGGCCAGCTTCCTTGTAGAAGCCCTTGGCCTGCGCCACGAGGTAGCCTGCAAACTGCGCCTGTGTCACCCACTTCAATTGCAGTGTGACTTTTTCGGCCATCGCTGCATTCGCAGAGGCGAGCAAGGCTGTAGCTGCGGCTGCAACCATCAGATATTTTTTCATGTGTAGTCTCCCTGTTGAAGTTTACGAATACACGTCTCACGTTCGGTAAGACGGATGCCAGAATGTTGTTTTGCGCTCGGCCAATACGAGCAATCCATAGAACAGCGACCCCGTGACAGCGGCAACAACAATTTCCGCCCAGACCAAATCCAGGCTTTGACTGCCTGACCCCGTCTGAATGCGAAATCCCATGCCAGCGATCCGTGTTCCAAAAAACTCAGCCACGATGGCACCGATCATCGCCAGCGTCGAGTTGATCTTGAGGGCATTGAAGATGAAAGGCATGGCGGCAGGAAGTCGCAAGGATGTCAGGGCTTGCCCCCAGGAAGCGCCATAAGAACGCATGAGGTCACGTTCCAGATGTGACGAAGCCTCAAGCCCCGCAAGTGCGTTGATCAGCATCGGGAAAAAGGTCATGATCACCACGACAGCGATGTTGGGGGCAACTCCCACGCCAAACCACATCACCATAATGGGAGCGACGCCAACAAGTGGCAAAACCGAAAAGAAATTTCCGACGGGAAGCAGCCCACGTTTCAAAAAATCAAAGCGGTCACACAGCAAGGCCACGATGAGGCCGGCACTACAACCGATCAACCAGCCCGGTATCACGGCTTGGATGACGGTCATGAAAAAATCAAACCGCAGCGTCGGTAATTCGTGCGCAAAGCGATCCGCAATCAACGACGGTGCTGGCAAAAGAATGGGCGAGATCGGAACAACGTGGCACGCCACCTCCCACAGCAAGAGGACCGCCAGACCCAAAATAGTTGGAGCCAGAAGATCACGCAGCTTCATCATGCCGGCTTCACTCCCATGTGAACAAGAGTCCTGCGCTCTGCAAAACCAACCAGCCAAACCAGCAGCGCGGCCATGACTGATGCTGCCACGAGTGCGCCCCAGATCATCAATGTCAGTCCATTATAAGACCCCACCAACAAGCGGGCACCAATACCGGACACGGCTCCAGTAGGCAGCTCACCCACAATGGCACCTGTGAGAGCAATTGCGATGGCAATCTTGAGAGACGTGAAAAGATAAGGCACCGACGCCGGAAGCCTGAGCTTCCACAACACCTCTGACGTGCTGGCATTGTAGGTGCGCATCAGATCCCGGTGAATGACATCAGGTGACGTCAATCCCTTCACCATGCCAATGGTGACAGGAAAAAAGCAAAGATACATCGAGATCAGCGACTTCGGAAACAACCCCGTCAACCCCAATGACCCCAGCACCACGATGATCATCGGCGCGATGGCGAGAATGGGAATCGTCTGCGATGCAATGATCCACGGCATCAGCGCTTTGGAGAGCAGTTTGGAATGCACAATCAAAATCGCCAATATGACACCGAGGAAAACGCCGAGTGCGAATCCGAGCAGTGTGGAAGACAGCGTCACCCAGCAATGATAAAGCAGCGACTTTACCTTCCAAGGCGCAATTGTGAACACGGTATTCCACAGTTCAGTGACGATCTGGTGCGGTGCCGGAATTACAGGCCGTGTATGATTCCATGACTCATGCAAAGTCGCAAACAACCCTCCACCAGCCGCCTTGATTTTGGTTTCAGCCACCACAGCATTCAATGGAATACAGGCGAGATACCAAACCACAAGCAGCACCAGACACACCGTGAGAACGGGAACCGCCGAGCCTTTGCCTGTTGTGGCCTGTGCTGTCATTCACGCCATTCCATCATAATATCCGGCAGGTTTTCTTCATTGTCGCCGGTTGTACGATTTATCTCAACAAAGCCGTGGCGCTTGTAGAAATTCTGGGCACCTTCATTGGCCTGAAATGTATAGAGATTGACCTCCGGCGAAAGTTCGCGTTTCGCCCGCGCCAACAACAAGCCACCGATGCCCTGATTGCGCGAAGCCTCCTCGACATAGAGCGCCGTCAAAAAGCCGTCGCGCGACAGGGTCATGAAACCGCGTACACGCGCACCGTCAACCGCCACAATGGTATTGCGCTTCATTTTCTCATCTTCTTCATAATGCTTCACCACGTCATCACGCGGGTGTACGCGCGGCATCCACTCCGTCTGGTCAATCCAGTCATTGAATATCCCGGCGCAGACCGCCATGTCCTGACTTCGCGCCGAGCGCATGGAAACGGTAATGCTCATTCAATCCTCATAACTGTGTCCCGCCCGCAAACCCTCGCGCACACGCTGTGCAATTTTGAGGAATTCCGGCGTTTCACGAATATCCAGCGTGCGTTCACGCGGGAAGTTTGTTTCGATCACGTCAATGATACGCCCAGGCCGGGGGGACATGACAACAATTTTCGTCGATAAAAAAACAGCCTCTGGAATAGAGTGGGTCACAAATACCACCGTCTTCTTGGTGCGGTCCCACAGCTCCAGCAATTGCTGGTTCAGCTTGTCACGCACGATCTCGTCAAGCGCGCCGAAAGGTTCGTCCATCAAGAGCAACTTCGGATCAAACGCCAGCGCCCGCGCAATCGACACCCGCTGCTGCATTCCCCCTGACAATTGCCAAGGAAACTTTTTCTCAAAGCCGTTGAGGTTCACAAGCTCCAGATTACGCTTCACGCGGGCCGCGGCATCGGCAATGCCCATGATTTCGAGTGGCAGCGCCACATTGCGCTCCACCGTACGCCACGGAAACAACCCAGGTGCTTGAAACACATAGCCATAGGCCCGCGCCAGCCGTGCGGCTGCTGGCGACAACCCGTTAACCGTGATATTTCCACCGGTCGCCTGCTCCAAATCTGCGATCACCCGCAACAAGGTGGTCTTGCCGCAGCCGGAGGGGCCGATAAAAGACACGAAGTCCCCATCTTCAACCTTGAGGTCTACCCCGGAAAGCGCGTAAACCGGACCGTCAGCCGTGCTGAAGGTCAGGCTCAAATCCTTGGCATCAATCACGGCAGTCAATGCCAACCCCCTGTTTGGTTTCTTGCTTTTGTGAAACGCTAACGACTCTTGACCATTTGATCAAGAATTAAGAGGATGGGCAATGCCCAAAAGACAAGCAACCAAGGTCCAGAAGACACGCATCCAAAGCCACAACGAGGCGTTGATCTTGGATGCCGCCCTCGAGGTGTTTTCGGCCTATGGCTATCGTGGCGCAACGGTTGACCAGATTGCCACAAAATGTGGCCTTTCCAAACCCAACCTGCTCTATTATTTCAAGCGCAAAGAAGACATTTACACCGCGGTTCTGGAACGCACCCTCGCCCTTTGGCTTGCCCCTTTACAGGCACTGGACCCTGATAAGGATCCAATTGACGAGCTGACGCGCTACATTTCAGCCAAGCTCGATCTCACATTCGCGCGTCCAGAAGCCTCAAAACTTTTCGCCAACGAAATTTTGCACGGAGCGCCCCATGTGGCCCCGTTCTTGATTGGCCCCCTCAAGGAGCTGGTGACGGCAAAGAGCAAGGTGATCAGAAATTGGGTCAGCCAAGGCAAGATCAGGGACGTGGAGCCCGAACACCTGATCTTCGCTATTTGGTCCGTGACGCAACATTATGCTGACTTTGGCGTTCAGGTAGAAGCCGTATTGGGCACAAAGCCCAATGCGGCCAAAGTGAAAACTGCCGTGACGGACCTGTTGCTGGGTGGTGTGAAAGTACAAAACGCAAAATGACACTGAATCGACCTATCCGCAAAGCCGTATTCCCAGTGGCGGGGCTCGGCACCCGCTTTCTCCCCGCCACCAAGGCCATGCCCAAAGAAATGCTGACGGTGGTGGACCGACCGCTCATCCAGATCGTTGTGGATGAAGCCCGTGAAGCCGGTATCGAACATCTCATCTTCGTGACGGGACGCAACAAGTCGGTAATCGAAGACCATTTCGACAAGCAATATGAGCTCGAGTCCACCCTGCGCAAGCGCGGCAAGTCGATTGAACTTGATCTTCTGGAGCAGGATTTGCCGGGTGCTGGCCAAACCAGTTTCACCCGCCAGCAGGAACCCTTGGGGCTCGGTCACGCCATCTGGTGCGCGCGCAATCTCGTCGGCAACGAGCCTTTCGCCGTGCTTCTTCCCGACATGATCATGAAAGCCGAAACCGGATGCCTCAAGCAGATGGTCGATGTTTACAACCAACGCGGCGGCGGCAATGTGCTTGCAGTGGAGGAAACGCCTTGGGAATACGTCAACCGTTACGGCATCGTCTCCCCCAGGGATTGGCACGATAACCACTTCATGATTGACGCCATGGTGGAAAAGCCAAAGCGCGAAGAAGCGCCCTCTAATCTCATCATCTCCGGCCGTTATATCCTGCAACCTGAAATCTTCGCCGAGATCGAGAAGCAGGAGCCTGGTGCTGGCGGCGAAATCCAGATCACTGACGCCATGATCCGCCTGATGTCTGCACAGCCCTTCTACGGCCTGCAATACAAGGGCACCACCTATGACTGCGGCGACAAGCTTGGCTTCCTCACCGCGAATATGGTCTTTGCGCTCGAACACGAAGCCCTGGGACCGGGCGTCAGGGACATGCTCGCGGAAGTGGTGAAACAGCATGGCGGTAAGCTCACCTGGGCGTAAACCGCTTGGTCAACCTTTTGTTTACGCAACCCCGCAAAATCTATACAAACTCGCGACAGATTTAAAACTGATCAGCAAGGTAACGGCGCTATCAGCATTGGCCTCAGGTGTGGCTAAGGGGATTGGGATATGACGCTGCAAGAAGACCGTGAACAACTGTTTCTGGAACTCATCAACCGCGCCCGCCTCGATCCGTTGGCAGAAGGACGGTTGCAAGGTGTAGCCGATCTCAGCGCGGGCACTGGCATGGTTGTCACGGGCGCTGCCCTGCAAGTCCTGGCTTATAATGCTGCACTCTATCAGTCGTCCACGGTCCACAACCAGGACATGATCCGTAATAATTATTTTGATCACCCCGGCAGCGACGGATCGGACGCTGGCGGGCGCATGTTCACCGCAGGCTATGGCCCAAAGACCGCCGGAGGAGCCTTGACCTTCGGCTGGGGCGAAAACCTCGCCTGGCGCGGTAGCTCAGGCGTACTCAATGCCAATGCCGAAGTCTACAACGAACACCGGGACCTGTTCCGCAGCAATGATCACCGTAGCAACATCCTCGATCCGTCCTACGAAGAACTTGGCGTGTCCGCTATCACCGCAAGTGGCTACCAAGGTTACAACGCCCTGCTCACCACTCACAATTATGGCTTTCGTCCCAGCGCTGGCGTCTTTGTTACAGGCGTAAACTACACTGACCGCGACGGCGATGATTTCTATTCCATCGGCGAATCCGCAGCGGGCCGCACAGTGCAGTTGTTGCGCGGTGTTACAGTGCTTGGCACCACAGCAACAGCCAATGCTGGTGGTTACCAGTTGCAGATGGCCAACAATGCAGGCGCTGTTGAAATCGTGTTTTCCGGCGCTGATCTCACCAGTGCGAAAGCGGCAAACTTTACACTCGGCACCTTGAATGTGAAATTTGACCTGACCGATGGCAACACCATCGAGACCAACGTTTCGGCAACTCTCACCCGCGCAACCGAGAATCTGAAACTGCTGTCCATCGACAATGTGTCAGGGACTGGCAACGAAGTCGCCAATATCATTACCGGCAACAAAGGCAACAATGCCTTGGACGGCGCCGGAGGCAACGATACACTTCTGGGCGGCGAAGGCGACGACACACTGACAGGCGGGATTGGCAACGACGCACTGAATGGCGGCGCAGGTTCTGGCGACAAGGCGGTATTCACAAACACGCTCGCCAACTACGTCATCACCTATAATGCCCAGACCCTGACCTATACGCTCTATGGCAATGACGGCAACGTCGACACGGTGACGGGCGTTGAGTCCTTCCAGTTTTCTGATGGCACGCGCACAGCGGCACAACTGCCGCTCTCAGGCGGAGCACCCACCCGTGATGTATCGATCACAGCCGACAATGCACAACAGACCGAAGGCAATGCGGGCAGCATAACCTACAGCTTTACCGTCAGCCTGACAGGCTCGGCCTTCAGCACCCAGACAGTCAATTTCGCAATCGCAGGCTCAGGCGTCAATGCTGCAAACGGCAATGATCTGAGTGGCCTGCTGTCCGGCACCCTGACCTTCCTGGTTGGCGAGACGTCAAAGACCGTAAGTATAAACGGTCTCGGCGACACGACAGTAGAACAGGACGAAACATTCACTGTCACACTCTCAGGACAAACATCGGGCCTGACACTTGGCACGGCGACAGCCACCGCCACCATCCTGAATGACGATGTGGCCGGACCCAATATCGTCAATGGAGATGACCGCAGCAACAGCCTGCCCGGAACCGCTGGTATCGATCACATGTTTGGCATGGCCGGCAACGATCTGTTGGGCGGCAGTGCAGGTGCTGACATTCTGGACGGCGGCAGCGAGAATGACACCGCTGACTATCGTAACTCCACAGGCAGCAACGTCTCGATCAGTCTGCTTGCCAACACGGCCTCTGGCGGCGATGCCCAGGGCGACCAACTCATCAGCATTGAGAACCTGTATGGCTCGCTGACCCAGCGCGACATCCTGATTGGCGACAACAACGCCAACATCATCAACGGATTTGGCGGCACTGACTCGCTGCGTGGTGAAGACGGCAATGACTATCTGGTGGGTGGTGCCGGGGCCG
The DNA here is from genome assembly GCA_031430915.1 of Hyphomicrobiales bacterium. Taxonomy (GTDB): domain Bacteria; phylum Pseudomonadota; class Alphaproteobacteria; order Rhizobiales; family Aestuariivirgaceae; genus Aestuariivirga. The sequence continues at coordinate 29,512 of JANPCL010000093.1, read as the reverse complement.
ATGCCATCAACGGTGGCGCTGGCTCCCAGGACTGGGCGGGTTACCGCGACAACATATCGGGATCCGTCAATATCAATCTTTTGGCCAATACCTATTCCGGCGGCGACGCTACAGGCGACACCCTGTTCTTCATCGAGAACCTCGAGGGTTCACTCACCTTGCGCGATATTCTCATTGGAAATGACGTGGCGAACATCATCGTCGGAAATGGCGGCGTGGATTCCATTCGCGGTGAAGGCGGCAATGACACGATTGACGGTGGCGCTGGTGCAGACAGCCTCAATGCCGGAGCCGGAATTGATACCGCCACCTATGAAAACTCTGGCACCGGCGTGACGGTTGATCTCAATATCACGACCCAGGTGAGTGGCGGCGACGCCAATGGCGACAGCCTGTTTTTCTTCGAGAACGTCACCGGTTCCGGCAATGACGATTCCCTGCATGGCAACTACGTGAGCAATCGCCTCGTCGGAGGCGCTGGATTGGATACACTCGATGGTGGCACCGGCAGTGACTATCTCACCGGTGGTTTAGACGCCGACGTGTTCCGCTTCGCCGATGCCAGCTTTGGTGCAGACACCATCACTGACTGGCAAGATGGCACCGACCACATCAGTATAGCTCTCGCGCTCGAAACCAGCTTCGCAGGCCTCAGCATAACCGGAAACGGCACCAAGGATGTGATCGTCCGAGGCTTCAATACCTCCGGCACAATCGTCATCCACAGCGATGTGGCATTTACCCTTGATGCAGGTGATTTCATTTTTGTGTGAGTAAAGGTTCGTCCCCCTTACAAACTCCAATAAGTCGCACCGTCGGGCACCAACCCCGCTGGAACTACCGACTTGATGTCAATCACTATGCCCCTCGGCACAAGTCGTCCTAGCAGATCAGGCAATGCGCTGACGTAACTGCGATGACTGACGGCCAGCACGAGCGCATCCAGATTCTGGAAAGCGTCAAGACCAGTCAGCGTCAACCCATATTCATGCTGCGCGCCTTCGGCATTGGCCATGGGATCATGCACCAGCGGTTGAATGCCAAATTCATTCAGTTCACGGATGATATCCGGTACCTTTGAATTGCGTAAGTCCGGCACGTCTTCCTTGAAGGTGAGACCCAGCACACCAACCTTTGCTCCGCTCAGCGGCTTTCCCGCCTTCACCAACAACTTGATCAGCTTCGACGCAATGAAGCGGCCCATGTCATCATTGAGACGCCGCCCCGCCAGAATGACCTCTGGGTGATAGCCAAGCGCCTCGGCACACGAGGTGAGATAATAAGGATCTACCCCGATGCAATGCCCTCCCACCAGACCCGGCGTAAAGCGCAGGAAATTCCACTTGGTGCCCGCTGCGTCCAGCACATCTTTGGTCCGCACATTCATGCGGTCGAGAATGATGGCGAGTTCATTCATCAGCGCGATGTTGATGTCACGCTGCGTATTTTCCAGAACCTTCGCCGCTTCTGCGACTTTGATTGTGGGGGCTTCATGCAGCCCTGCTGTAATGATGCGCCCGTAAACCGCACGCAACCGCGACAGACTTTCTGAATCTTCTGCAGAAATAATCTTGGTGATGGTTTCAAGCCGGTGCTGCTTGTCACCGGGGTTGATGCGCTCTGGCGAATAGCCCAGCTTGAAATCAACACCACGCTTCAAACCCGAGTACTGCTCCAGCCACGGGCCGCACACATCTTCCGAAACACCGGGATAAACCGTGGACTCAAACACCACCACAGCGCCCCTCTGCAAGACCGGGCCGATGATGCGGCAGGCACTCTCAAGCGGCGACAAATCCGGGCGACGGCTGTCATCAATCGGTGTGGGCACAGTGACGATAAAGAACGTGGCACCTGTCAGATCTGACGCGATATCCGTCACCGCGAGGCCGCTCGCCTTCAAAGTGGCGGCATCGATTTCTCCGGTCCAGTCCTCGTCGGCTTGCAGACTGCTAACCCGGCGTTTTGATATGTCGAAACCAACGGTGCCCGGAAAAGCCTGCGCCAAAGCAACGGCCACGGGCAAGCCCACATAACCCAAACCAATCACCGCAATTTTTTCAGTCATCTTCAATTCCTTTCAAGGGCGGCATGCTGGTTCACATACCAGGGCATTGCTATTTTGACGCCCTGCCGCACGGTAATTCCGGGGTCGTAGCCCAACAACTGTTGCGCTTTTGTGATGTCGGCCTGCGAATGCCGCACATCGCCCTTGCGAAAATCCGCATGCACAGGCTGGCGGCGATAATGGATTTGCAATTGCGCAAGTTCATCCCGCAACATGCCAAACAATTCCAGCAAAGTTGTGCGATGCCCCACCGCTACATTGTAGACTTCACCTTGCGAGTCCGTGGGCGCCAACGAAGCCCGGATATTGGCCTGCACGGCATTGGCGACAAAGCAAAAATCCCGGCTGGTCTTGCCATCGCCATTGATGACGATGTCCTGATCCTCGATCATGGCTGCCGTCCATTTAGGAATGACGGCTGCATAAGCCCCACCGGGATCCTGCCTTGGACCAAACACGTTGAAATAGCGAAGCCCTGTGGCGCGAAAACCAAAGCAGCGGAGATAATTCTTGGCATAAAGCTCGTTCACCAGTTTCGTCACCGCATAGGGCGACAACGGCTCACCGATCCGATTTTCGATTTTCGGCAAATTGGGTTCATTGCCATAGGTACTGCTGGAAGCGGCATAAACGAAGCTCTTGGTTTGCGCGAGGCGCGCTGCATCCAGCACATTGAGAAAGCCTGAAATGTTGACTTCATTCGTGGCCACAGGGTCCGTCAGCGAACGCGGCACCGACCCAAGCCCCGCCTGATGCAACACATGATCGACCCCTTGCATGGCACGAACACAGGTAGCCCGGTCCCGGATATCGCCTTCGACAAACTCCAGTAGCACCGCATGTTCACTGCCGACAGCTGTCCTCACAGCTTCGATGTTGTGGGCAAAGCCTGTGGAAAAATTATCCAGTGCCCGAACCCGTTGTCCATCGCGCAACAGTGTTTCCACGATGTTCGAACCAATGAAGCCCGCCGCCCCCGTGACCAGCCAGAGGCCGCCGCTATATAGATAATGTGACTGCAAAACCTGGCTTCCTAACCCTGTGCTTCGGCCAGAACCTGCCGGAGAACATCCCTGCTAAGGCCCATCTCGGCATCCGTCAATGTGGGGTGCACCAACATCATCACGCTGGTCTCGCCAAGTTCCAGGGCATGGGGCAAGCGCTGGGCCGGGCGAAAGTTTGTGCCCTCAAAAGCCTTCTCGCGGTAAACTTCTGAACAGGAGCCTTGAAAAGCAGGAACCTTGCCTGCCTGAATGGTTTCGATGATGAGGTCTCGTGACCAACCTTTGGAAAGTTTATCCGGGTCCACATAGAAATAAAATTTATAGTTGGCATGGCTGCAGCCGTTTGACGTGTCACAGCCGGGGCAAGTGGCGCACTTGAAATGCGGATGACGCACGCAGGTGAAGGGTGCCACCGCGTCTGCCAGCACTGCCGCATTGGCACTGCGTTTTGCCTGCCATTCCGGCATGCGCTTCAACTGGATCAATCCAATCACCGCCTGCATTTCCAGCATACGCCAGTTGGTGCCGAAACTCTCTTGCAGCCAGCGAAAGCCGGGTGGGTGTTGCCTGTTGTAGACAGCGTCAAAACTCTTGCCATGGTCCTTGAAGGCCCACATGCGCGCCCACAGGGCTTCGTCCTTGCAGGTGACCATGCCGCCCTCGCCACCCGTGGTCATGATCTTGTCCTGACAGAAGGACCACGCCCCCACATGACCGATCGAACCCACAGAGCGGCCCTTGTAACGCGCCCCATGGGCCTGTGCACAATCCTCGATTACTTTCAAACCATGCGCATCGGCCAGCGCCATGATAGGGTCCATGTCGCAAGGCCATCCTGCGAGATGCACGGGCAGAACAGCTTTCGTCCGTGCACTGATCATCAGCGCAATTGTTGCCGCTGAAATGTTGCCGCTGTTCCGGTCCACATCCGCAAACACAGGCACCGCCCCTGCATTCACCACGCATGACACCGACGCAATAAAGGTGCGCGGCGTCACAATTACTTCATCATCGGCAGAACCACCATTGGCCGCACCAATGCCAAGCCCATGCAGCGCCAGATCAAGCGCCAGCGTACCATTCGACAGCGCAATTGCATATGGCGTTCCCACGTAAGCAGCGAAAGCCTTTTCAAAGTCCCGGCAGGCGCTGCCCGTCCAATAGTTCACCTTGTTGGAGAGCAAAGTGGAAGAAACAGCCTCCGCCTCTTCAGCGGTGAAGTTCGGCCAGGGGGAAAAGGAAGTGTTCAGCATTCAGGTTTTCACACGCGCGGGGTTGCCCATGACTTTCACGCCATCTTTGATATCCGACACAACAACAGCCCCCGCCCCTACCATGACATGTGCCCCGATGCGAATACCTTCGCGCACCACAGCGCCAATGCCGATCCAGCTTTCATCGCCCACATGCACGGTGCCGGCCAAATGAGCCCCCGGCGATACATGAATTCCATCACCCAGAACACAGTCATGATCAACAGTGGCACCAGTATTGACGATCAACGCCTGCCCCAGTGTAGCCCCCACCCCAACAACCGCCATGGCCGCGACAAGACTGCCAGCACCTATCCGCGCCCGCGACGAGACATAAGCCTTGGGGTGAATGAGGCTGGGCAATCCAAAGCCCCTCGCCAACAGGGCCCTCACCTCCGCGAGACGTTCTGCATTGACGCCGTTGCCAACAAACACATCCAGGTCCGGATGAGGATCAGGCAAGTCACGCCCCACTACAGGCCAATCCAAGGTGGAGGTTTTCGCAGGCCACGCATCATCCAGAAACCGGATATCGGCATAGCCCAATAATTCCGCCACATCGGCCACCACACGGCCATGCCCGCCCGCCCGGATGATCAAAAGTGAGCGCGCCATCTAACCCTCCGCCGAGCCACGAAACGGTGGCATGGTGGCATGGCCATCGCTGCTGATGCCCTTGCGTCCAAACACAGCCGCCACCGTGAGCCACAGGATTTTGAGATCGAGCAGAAAATACTGATGCTCCACATACCAGACATCATGCTCAAACTTCTCGGCCCACGACAGGGCATTGCGGCCATTGACCTGCGCCCAACCTGTGACACCTGGACGGACCTCATGCCGCCGCGCCTGCCGTGCAGTATAAAGCGGCAGATACTCCATCAACAGCGGACGCGGCCCCACCAGACTCATGTCACCCTTCAGCACATTCCAGAGCTCCGGCAATTCATCCAGACTCGACGCCCGCAAGAATTTGCCAAGCGCTGTCAGGCGTTGCGCATCATCAAGCGGCTTTCCCTGCCCATCCACCGCATTGCGCATGGTGCGGAACTTGATCATTTCGAAAGACAAGGCATGAAGCCCTGGACGCGTCTGCCGGAACAACACTGGCGACCCCATATTGAGACGTACAAGCAGCGCAAGCACCAGCAGCACCGGGCTCGCCACCAGCAAAACCACAGCCGAAACGACAATGTCAAAGCAACGTTTCAAGTTTCTTGACAAAGTTGTCTTTTTTTTGTGATTCAGTATCATTTATTTCGTTCAATAGTCGAAAAAGCCAAGCTTACCTTGATGTCAAGTTTGTGTGCCGTGACTTCCGTCATTATTCCGGACCACAATGCAATGCTACAATAACTCGCAAATGGCTTGCTGCAATCACTTACTTCGAGTATTTCCCTAACAAATATTATCACCAAATTTCACAATGAGCGAGACTAAACATGCCCGATAACAAACCTCAAGCAGATGTTCAGGATTATTTTGTCCGCCATGCAACCCGATTCAACGGATTATACGGCGGCGACAATATGGCAACCCGTTTGTTTGACAAAACATTCCGACGGCCAATGTTTGATCGATATGTCTTCACTGTCGAAGAGTTGGCTGCGGGAAAAAACAAAAAATATCTTGATCTCGGCTGCGGTTCCGGTCGTTATTCGGTTGCGTTGGCGCAACTGGGGGCAAAAGTCACCGCATTGGATTTTAGTGACGCAATGCTTGTTTTGGCTGAAAAGTATACGAGGGAATCTGGCCAGTCGTCGAATATAAACTATGTGAAAACAGACATCAATGAATGGATGGAAAATACGACGGAACGTTTTGATGCATCTTTGGCAATGGGCGTGTTCGATTATTTGACGAACCCAGAAAAAACGCTGTCACTCATGCTCAAAGTTTCTGATACGGTTCTAATCTCGTTGCCCGCCCCTACATTTCCAAGATCACAGCTGCGTACCCTGCGTTATCGTATGCAGAACTGTCCGGTGTTTTACTTCAAGCGCGATGATGTCGAACGCTTGGTGACAAACGCGGGAGGTATAATTTCCGAAATCAAGCCTCTTGGTGGCGCGGGATTCTGGGTCAATTGCAAGCGCCGCTGATCCCGACGGCAATTTGAGAGATAGAAGTATGACTCAACCGCATTCAAAGCCAAGCATATGTCTTTCATTTGATGTTGAGTGTTACTACCAAATTATTCGGAAGGACTTTCTAGGTCTGTCCACTCCGCCAACTGTGGAGGTACTCGAAAATACAGTTTGGATTCTGGATGAACTGAGATCCCGTGACATCAAGGCAACATTTTATTTTCTAGGAAATGTTGCGGAACGATTCCCGGAACTTGTCCGCACGGCGGTCAATGACGGTCATGAAATAGGCGTGCACGGTGACAATCATGAGTACATTCACAATTTAAATCGAAACGAATTTCAAACAGAGATTGAATCTGCCATAGCAAAAATAAAGTGCGCAGGTGCCGCTAAAGTCAGTGGCCATAGAGCGCCCGCATTTTCAATAAACAAATCAAATCTCTGGGCACTTGACGTGTTGCGCGACGCTGGAATCGAATACGATTCATCAATCATGCCTATGGCGGGTCGCCGTTATGGAATCGCAGACTGGCCCAAACTACCAATGATGACTGATCGAGGGCTGTATGAAATACCGCTCTCGGTCGTCAATATTTTTGGCCGGACTTTTGCTTGTATGGGCGGAGGCTACGTGCGCTATTTTCCATTTTACTACACACAGTATTGCGCTCGCCAGCTTCATAGTGAAGGCCGCACCCCAGTATGTTATTTTCACCCCTATGAGTTTGAGAACAAGAAAGTGGAGATGCAACCTCAAGAGCTTTTGGAGATTGACCCGCTGATGCGAAAACGCTTGAATAAAATGAATTCAATGCAGTCATATGGACGCGGTCAAGCCATGCGCAATAAATTATGCCGCCTCATGGACAACTATCACATATCCACCGTAGGTTCACTTCGGCCAACAAACACCGGTTACGCCTGACAATGAAGTTCGTCATTGTTTGCGCGTTTGCACCGTCTCTGGTAAACTTCAGAGGTCGTTTGCTAGAGCAAATAGTGGCCAATGGTCACAGCGCGCTCGCTTTGGCCCCCGATTTCGACGAGCGCACATTGCGTTGGTGCCAAAGCCGCGGCGTTCAGACCCAACACATTGACCTCGACAATCAATCAACCGACATAGCAGCAGATCTAAAAGCCACCGCGCAAATATTTCGTGCCATCAAAGCAGTTAAGGCTGATGTCGTTCTGGGGTACACCCATAAGCCAGCGATCTATACTGCAATTGCGGGCCGCCTTCTGGGCACGCCTCACACCACCATGATGGTTACAGGCTTGGGGTCTGGTTTTGAGGTTGCGACTCTCAAAAATCGTGCGGTTAATTTCGTTGTAAAAATGTTGTTCAGGCTGGCCGGAAGAATGTGCCACCGAATCATTTTCCACAACGAAGACGATTTGGCGTTTTTCTTGCAGCAAGGCTTGTTGTCGACGGCAGAAAGAACCACAGTCGTCAACGGTTCTGGTGTCGACTTGAGTTTGTTTCCCAAGCAACCTTTTCCCGATTTCCCAAATGGCGAAATCACATTTCTGCTGGTTGCCCGGATCGTTAAGTACAAAGGAATTCTGGAATATGCACAGGCCGCCGTTGAACTAAAAAAACAATTCCCAAAAGCGCGCTTTCGGCTTGCCGGTTATCATGACAAAAGCCCCTCCGCCTATAGCGACGAGCAGTGGCAATTCATTCAAACAGCAGTTGAATATCTGGGAAAAAGTGATGATGTCAAAGATCTCATGACCCAAAGTCACGTTTATGTGCTACCGTCATATGGTGAGGGTCTGCCACGGACCGTACTTGAGGCGATGGCAAGTGGACGCCCTGTGATAACAACACGCGTCAATGGCTGCAGACAAACTGTGATCGAGGGCAAAACTGGTTTTCTGGTGAAACCCCGAGACTGGCAGGACCTCAGAGATGCCATGCAGAAATTTTTGGATGGCAGGGCAGATTGGCGTAAAATGGGTAATGCATCAAAAGATTTTGCGCTGTCAACCTTCGATGTCGAGAAAGTCAATGCACAGATGTTGAAGGCTCTGAAGCTGGATCAAAAATCGGAACCATCGTGACCAAATACCTATTCCGCATGGATGACATCTGCCCGACCATGTCGAACGAGCGTTTCGCCAGATTTGCATCCTTGTTCAAGGCCAACGACATTCGCCCCTTGATCGGTATTGTCCCCGATAATCGTGACGCCAACCTCGACATTGACTCTGCCAATCCGAATTTCTGGAGCGACATGCGCAGCCTGGTGAAAGATCATGGCTGGAGTGTTTCACAACATGGTGACACCCACGTGTACGAAACCCGCGACGGCGGTCTGCTCAACATTAATGCCAACAGCGAATTCGCAGGCCTGCCCTATGACGTGCAGCGCGGCAAGTTGCAACATGGCGCTGCCATTCTGAAAGACCAGCGCCTCGCCACGGATATTTTCATGGCCCCCTCCCATTCCTATGACCGCGTGACCCTGAAAGCCCTCGTTGATACCGGCTTCAAAACCGTCACCGATGGCTATTCCTTTTACCCCTATTGCAAGAATGGTTTGAACTTTGTGCCTTGCCAGTCCGGCCGGCCACGGGAGTTTCCATTTGGCGTAGTCACCATCGCCATCCACGCCAACACAACAACCGATGACGGCCTTGCCGCCTACGAAGCCTTCATCAAACGCCAGAAAGGCAACATCCTGCCCTATGACGCCGTTCGCAAATTGTCCTTTCGTGGGCGTTTGCAGCACCTTGCAGAAGCCGCAAATCTCAAATTGAGGGCGCTGGCAAATTCCTCTAAGAGGCCCAAGACCGAGGCGTGAGCCTGACCAATTTTCCGAAAAAAGAGACATGATGATTTCTGGCTACTCCGCCCTCACGCCCTATCTCTACAAGCCCTTTGACCCCCGCGCCTATCGCGTCAATGTGGGTGATGGTTTCATTCTCAGGGCCATCGAACGGAAAATCGGCACTGTAACCCCAGACCTGCTGTTCCCCGCCCATGTCGATCCGCCGACAGACCAATATGAGCGTCTGAAAAAATCCCGCTTCACGGTGCTGGCGGGAGCAAACCAGCTGCAGGACAATTTCACCCCCTGGGCTGGCTTGAAGGCGGATCAAATTCGCAGAGATAATTTGCGCTTTGTGCCATTCGGTGTTGGCATTTCTGGAAAGCCCGGCGGCGGACTTGATTTGACCGACGATGCAAAGGATGTGCTGCGGGCTATTCACGAAAAAATTGAATTCTCCTCCTGGCGTTGCCCCCGCACCGTGGCCGCATTGGAGCGGCACCTGCCCGAATTGAAGGGCCGCTTCCTGATGACCTGCTGCCCTGTGGCCCTCGACACACCGTTGATGGAAGGCAAAAAATTCATTGAAGGTGACAGGACCATTGTCGTCACCATCACCGACCGGGATGATTTCTGGGACCGTGAAATGCCCATGCTGCACCGCCTCGCGGAGCGCTTTCCAAAATCCCGTCGCGTGCTGGTTTTGCACAATGACTACGCCATGCCCTTCGTCACAAAGTCGCGCATTGAACACCTGGGCTTGCCGCGTAAACTTGTTGGCAACGTGCTGGCCGCCCGCACCCTTGCCCGCAAACTGGGATACGAAGTCTATATGCCCAAAACCGCCGACGAAGCGCTCGCGTTTTATCGCACCACCGTGGACATGCATTTTGGCAGCCGCCTGCACGCCCATTTGCTGATGCTGAGCTGGAACAAAAAATCATTCCTCGTTTCAGTGGATGAACGCATGGCAGGTTTCTCCGAATATCTGGGGTTCCCGCTGTGCGACGGTGCAAAAATTGACAGCTATCTCGATTTCGATTTTGAAATCGTGCGCAAGCAGGCACAGAACGCGGATGTTGTGATGCGGAAATTTACAACCTATCTTCAGACGCTGGTGTGAAGCTGTCTGCGTTTTCGCAACACACCCTGCTTTTGCTGCTCGCCATGGCCACCCGAATCCTGGCGTCGGCCATGTATGTGCTGACGGTCTTTCTCGTCAACCGCAACGCCTCGTCCAACGACGCAGCCGCATTTGTCTATGTCATCGCCATCTGCTTCGTCAGTTCCGCACTTGGCCGTATCGGCTCTGACCAGCAGATATCCGCCAACGCCGATCTCTTGCGGCGCAAGTATCCGGTCAAGGCCGCATCGCTGTTTTACGTCTGCCTCCTCATCGGCCTGGTATTGGTGCCCATCATCGCTGTGCTGGTGCATATAGGCGTCAGCTGGATTTCTCCAGTGTCTGCCCCACAGGTTAGCATCTTCACCATTGCCGTGACGGCCATGGTATTCGCAGCCGGACAATCCATCGCCACCATGCTGCAAGCCAAAGGCATGACTGTAACGCCCATTCTGATTTTTCCTCTATTGCCGCATGTAATTTTGGGCGTTACGGCAGTCGTGGCACCAACCCAGACCCTCGCGACACTGCCCGCCGCCTTTGCAGGTCCGATGGCGCTTGGCTTGCTCTTGAGTATGCACATGCTGCCCTTCGTGCCGCGCCTGTTCAGCCTGCGCTGGATGAAAGACAGCTGGCATTTTTATATACTCGACATCAACCACTTCGTCGGCGCATGGGCACCTTTCACCTACCTGCATCTGTTGCTGTCTGCGGGCGACATTGTTCTGCTCAATCTCGCAACCCGCATTTCCGCCCTGCAATCCATGCCGTCCAATGCCGTGGGCGCCTATCTGATGCCGCAATTCGCCATCAACTTCAAAGAGGGCAACAAAAAAGCCACCGAGGCTGTAATGGCCAAAGTCATTCTGGTTACACTGGCCTTCCAGCTTGTTTATCTCGTCGCACTGGTGTTGCTCTATGTCTTCAACCCCAGCATCGGGGGCGTGAAGATTGACACCATGATCATCATTCTCATCGTGTTGTCGATCGGGCAATTTGTGAATGGCCTGACCGGACCCATAGGCCCCGCCCTGCTGATGGCGGGCAACAAGTCCTTCATGGCGAAAACCTCCTGGGTGATTTTCGTGGCCTCTATCATTCTGGGGATCATTCTCGCAAAACTGGGCGGTGTTCTCGCCTTCAGCTTTGGCGTGGCTCTTGCCGTCGTCACGCAGAATCTGATCTACAGTTATGTGCTCTATCGCCGAACCGGCATTTCCATGTCTGGCATGGTCAAAGTCTTGCTCCGTCGCTGACCAAAGGCTAAGGGGTGCTTCAAAGGAAAATTTCATGATCAACGCCCTGCATGCCAAGCTGAAACGTCCTGAAAAGGGCTGGGATCCTGTACCGAAGTCCCATGTGGCAAGCTATGGCGCCGGACAATGGAACACTCCCATTGACGAAAAAATGCTCGACCATATTGACAAGTGGTTGGGCGGGCTAAAGGGCAAATCCGTCATTGATGTGGGAGGCGGCCCCGCACAATATTCCGTGGCTTTTGCAAAGCGCGGTGCCAATGTGACCTGGCATGATATTTCCGCGACATACCGGGACTATGCAAAGGAGAAGGCCAGCGAGAATGGTGTGAAACTTGAACTCTCGCTCGGCTATATGGATGAAGCGCCTGATATTCTGAACAAGCAGTTTGATGTGGTCTTTAATCGCATCTGCTGGAATTACGGCACGACCGATGTTGCCTTCGCTCGTGCTGTTTATCGCCTCGTCAAACCCGGTGGCATTATTTACATTGATACCGCAACATCCCAGTGGGGAAGTGAACAGACATCAACCCGCACAAAAATCCGCGGCTGGCTTAACGACAATCTGCATATCAAGATCGGTCACCCCTATCCGCCGCGCGGGCGTGTGGCAGCCCTGTTGTCAGCGTTTCCCCATGATGAAATTCACTGTGACTACAGTGTGCCAAACTACGACCGCATCACCATGCGCCGCGCCAAGAACAGCTGAGACGCTTCTGATGAATCTGAACTCCATCTTATCAAAACTCGATTCCTCCCTGCGCTTTTTGCAGGTGTCCCCGCTGGCACGCCGCATCCGGCGTGAAGGCCTCACCTACCTCTCGCCGGTGAAGCTCTACCAGATTGAAAAAGAATTGAAACGCATCAAGGCCACCAAAGTGCAGGGTGACTTCGCCGAATTCGGTATAGCCCTCGGTGGCAGCGCCATCCTGCTGGCGAAAAGCATGACACCACCTCGCCGCTTCCACGGCTTCGACGTTTTCGCCATGATCCCCCCGCCTGATCGTGCAAAAGACGGCGACAAGAGTGTCGAGCGCTACGAAAAGATCAAAGACGGCAAAAGCACCGGTATCAATGGCGAGGAATACTACGGCTACCGCAAGGACCTCTACGAAGCCGTCGTGGATAGCTTCGCCCGCTTCGAGAAACCTGTGAAAGCGGACTCCAACGTCAGCCTCTATCGCGGTCTGTTTGAAGACACATGGCCGGATGCAGGAAAAGCCATTTCCAAACTCGCTCTCGTCCACATTGATTGTGACTGGTACGAACCCGTCAAATATTGCCTTGAAGCCAGCGACGCCAAGTTGAGCGTCGGTGGAGCCGTGGTGATCGACGACTACTTCGCCTATCCCGGTGCCAAGTCAGCCACAGACGAATTTCTGGCGGCTCATGAAAACTATAAGGTCACCAGCCGCCATAAACATCTGATCATTAACAAGACAGCCTGAATGAAAATCCTGCACGTCATATCGGCACTGGGCAGCGGTGGTGCCGAAGTCTTTGTGAAGGACCTCAGCCTTGCCTTGAAGCAACAGGGACACAATGTCTTAATTGCCTATGTTGACAGTGCACAGGATCAGGGCAGTGACGTCGGATTTGAAAATAGATTCAAGTCTGAACTTGCCCAAGGTGACATTGCTTTTTTTGAAATTGGCCGGGCCTGTCGGCGCAATCCGCTGAAGGGCGGGCTTCGCCTACGTGCGATCCTGCAACAGCTAAAGCCGGACATACTCCACATCCATCTCGGCCTCGGCATTCTCTTCAAGTCTTTCGCCTTCTATCCGGTGCCGACAATCTACACCCATCACAGCATCATGTTCCGTTTCGGAAAATTGATGACCTGGTGGTTCGATCGCTTCGTGCAAACCTATGTGGCGATCTGCGACAAGTGCCACACCATGCTGGAACAGAAGACGGCACGGCCTATTGTCGATATCCGCAATGGTATCTCCAGTCGCCGTATCGCGAAACCAAATCCCGCACGCGGCACTGGCAGTTTCAAGATCATTTCCGTCGGCAGCATCCGTGAAGCCAAGGACTATCCCACAAGCGTCGCCATTGCTGCCCGGGTCAAGCAACTCCTGCCCGCACAACACCGCCCCCTGGAATTTCTGATTTATGGCGACGGTGACGGCATCGAAGAATTGCGTGAACTCGCCCGCGAAAAGTCTGTGGACGACATTCTCCACTTCAAGGGTTTGGTGACTGACATTCCAGAACGCCTCGCCGCCGCGGACATCCTGCTCATGTCATCAATCTACGAAGGCATGCCCATATCCCTGATCGAAGCGACACATGCGGGCCTGCCGATGATCGCAACCGACGTCGGCGGTTGTGCCGAAATCGTGCGCCACAACGAAAACGGTTTTATCTTCAAACCGAAAGACGTCGAAGCAGGTGCCGGCAACATTCTCAAACTCTTCGAAAGCCCGGAATTGTGCCGCAGATTTTCAGAGCGATCACGTGAGATTGCGCAGGATTTCAGTATGGAGAAAGTAATTGCAAAGCATGTGGCGCTCTATGAGCGGACACTGAAGGGCTGACGAGGTCCTCATCGCAACCGCTGCGGCGGCCTGTAGGGTTGTGGACCTGACATACTCCGAAACTGAGGCCTTCTCGCAAGCAGCCGCGTTTCCAAAAACGCTGAGATGAACACCAGCAAGGGCACCAGCGCCATCCACTTCTGTCGGACAGCAATGCCCATGTTTGCGGTCGTAAGGGCCAACAGTACAAGTACGCCAAGCCCGAGCATCAACAATGGCAAGGCGGCAAAGAAATTCCGCGCCCTGAAGCGTACAAAAAGCGCATAGAAACCGGCCACGAAAATCAGCAACAGGAACACGTTTTCAAAACTGTTGATGAGCTGGATGATATCACCGGCCTCATTGGGAAGCGGTCGGAAGATGTAGCTGAACAGCTTCATGGGAAACGACATCGACCTGATATCAATCGACGATCCGCCTTGCTGGTTTTGATTTTCACGGCCCTCGATGACGGTGCCAAGATCATCCAGCCCCAGCGTTTCAAGTGACATGGTTTGCATGACGATAGGAACAAGAACAGCTGCACCCACAACGCCAAAAATGGCCGCCAAGATGCCGCGCAACGGCGCTTGCCGGATGTTGAGGATCGAAGCCCCCATCACTGTGCCCGCCATGATCACGGCAATATGCGGTCGCACCAGCCCCATCAACACGACCGACACCAGAGCAGGCCAAAGCTTCGCCCGCTCCATGGTAATGCCCCAGGCAAACAAACTGACGGCAAAAAATGAAATGGGGTCTTTACCAATTGCCGACGACCAAAAACTCACAGATGGCAACAACAGGATGGCCCAATGCTGCCATTTCCACACACCAGCTTGCCCCCGCAGTGCCGCTGCCAGAAACAGCAATCCCGCCGCACCAAAACAATTGTAAACAAGGTTACAGGCGAGGAAGGAGAGTTGCAAATCAACTGTCAGAAAGCTTGTCGCCGACACAACAGCCGCAGTTCCAAGATCAAAGGCGAGGAAGCGGTCATAGGACCGCATGAAATAGCCGATGGAATCACCGCCCCGCGATGCGATCACAGAAATATAGACAAAGCAGAACAGCGTGTGCCAGCTGTAGAGCAACAGCGAGATTGCCGCCCCCAGTTTGAGCCGTTGCCCAACGCCCCAGGAAATCAGCGCTCCCACAACAAAAATCATGAGGCACTTCAGGGCATCGTCAAATGATTCTGGCAGGATCGAAATCATGCTTCAGGAAGCCTCGTCATAAACTTGAATTCATCGACAACCTTAGTGGTCCCAAAGCGCAAGCTCAAACAGTGTTTTGCGCGCCGCCTCTTCCTTGCCAGTTTCAAATATTTTCAACTCTTTCACGATTTGCGCAAGCGGCATGAAGTATTCTCGGCTGCGCAGGATGCGTTCATGCTGCGTGGAGGATACGTCCGCTCCGATCTGTAATTCCTCATAGAGCTTCTCGCCATCCCGCAGACCAACGATGCGGATTTCGATGTCGCCTTCCGGCTCAGACGGGGTTTTCTCTGTCAGGCCTGCAAGTTCAATCATGGTTTGCGCCAGTTTCATGATCTTGATAGGCTCTCCCATATCAAGCACAAACACTTCGCCACCCTCGGCCATGGCTCCCGCCTGGATCACGAGCTGTGCAGCCTCAGGGATCAGCATGAAATAGCGTGTCACATCCTCGTGTGTCACCAACAACGGCCCGCCCGCTGCAATCTGTTCTCGAAACAGTGGTACCACCGATCCTGTGGACCCCAACACATTGCCAAACCGCACCATGGAGAAAATGGTGTTGTGCCCCGGTTTTGCGGCCAAAGCCTGCACGATCATTTCAGCGACACGCTTTGATGCCCCCATCACGCTGGTGGGACGGACCGCCTTGTCGGTGGACACGAGAATGAAACGCTTCACCCCCTGCTCCAGCGCCGCTTCGGCCACACTGCGCGTGCCAAACACATTGTTCATAATACCGGAGCGTACATTCTCCTGCACCATGCGCACATGCTTGTAGGCAGCGGCATGGAACACCACGTCAACGGCATGGGACGCCATCACGTCGCGCATCACCGCCTTGTCTTTGACATCCGCCAGCACCGCCACAAGCGGCATCTCCAACGGCTTTCCACTCACAACAAGGTTTTCAATTTCACGATGGATTTCAAACAGTGCAAATTCGTCGTGATCCACCAACACCAATTTCCTGGGCTGGCACAATGCGGCTTGACGCACCAACTCGGATCCAATGGAGCCGCCTGCCCCTGTCACCATCACCACAAGGTCTTTCGTTGCCTTGTTGAGCAGCAGCTTGTCGGGTGGCACGGGGTCCCGGCCCAACAGATCTTCCACCCGAATGTCGCGCAACTCACCCAGCTTCTGTGAGCCGTCAATCAGGTCAGCAAGGTTGGGGACGATTTTTGCGGCAAGGTCTTTCTCGGCCACCAGATGAAACAGCTCGCGCAGGCCCGCGCGCGACATGCCCGCCTTGGCGATGATGATTTCCCGTGGCCGGAACCGCTCAATCACATGATCCAGATTCTCGGAGGTGAAAACCATCAACCCCGACACCACCCGACCCACAAGCGTGTAGTCCGTATCAATGAAGGCAAGCGGCTTGTATTTTTGCTGGCGCTGCATGGCCGCGACAAGCTGCTGGCCCTCTGCCCCCGCCCCGTAGATGAGACAGGGTATCAGCACCTTGGCATGCGCCAAACGGCGTTCATGGTTGAACAGGAACGCCGCACCCCGCCGCAGCAGGATCATGCCGCTGACGGCCAGCAACGTGTAGATCACAACAACTGTGCGCGCGAAACCATAGCTTCCCAAGACAAACAACAACAGTATCCACGCAAGAGCCGCCCACAATTGCGACATCACAATGCGGCGCTCGATCACAGCCGAATAACTGCGCGCCACCGCCCAATAGATTTTGAGGACGAAAGCAGACAGCAGACTGAGGATTGGCGCTGCAAGATAAAGCGGCAGCTTGTCATAGGCCGGAACATCAAGCGAAGACAGGCGAAGTGCGTAGGCCAGGAAAACCGCGATCAAAAACCAGGCGAGATCACACAGGGCAACGACAACCACTTTGAAACCCGTCTGCCGGGTTTGCAGCCACAATGTGAGACTTTCGATCATGGGATTTTCACAGCAGCGCGAACATCATTGCGGTGTCACCGTTTCACGGCGCTCGATCCGCATGTCATCAAAATAAACCTGCCCTGTTACAGCCGTATCAAGCTTGGCGGTAGACGCCGATTCAAGCCGCAGGATTTGCGTTTCGCAGCCATCTTCCGGAACAGTGATCGAAAATTCTGACCGCCCCCACGGCACGGCCTGCAGAATGGTGCTGCTCTGCCCGAGCAATGCCGACGTGCCCAGGCATTTGACCCGCCATGCGAGGCCCCCCGGAGTTTTGAAAGCCTGCGCCATTTGGTCAAACGAGACATCATAGACACCAGGCGACAGCCGCAACGTTTGGCTCACGTGCGAAAAATTGCCTTTGAAACCAGCAAAGTCCAGCAGCAGGCTCAGCTCTACCGCGCTGCCCGGCCGCCGCACAATGCCGATGCGCACATTGGGAGCGCTGTTAAAGTTCCAATCAAAAAACTGGTTGCGCGCTTCGCGGCTGAATTGTCCGTCATAGACAAGCTTCAGCGACTTCAGTTCCTCGTCCGACAACAGATCAAGCCAGACGAAGTAGGCGCGCTCATAGTCGCCACCTTTCACCCAGGCGGCAAGAATATTGCGAAGTTCGGCACCCTGTATCACTGCGCCCGAATCGCGCAGCGACTTCAGCAATTTGTACGTCAACAATCCACTTGGATCATGTGTCGCAACATAGGTCATCAGCGCCTTGCGCCATGGCGGTTCAGCCGCAAGTGTGCGGGCAATCGCTGGCAGTGCGGTGGGGATTTCGGCCAGCTTCATGATCGAACCAAAAAAAGGCTCCTGCTGCGCCGGGTCTGAGCGGATCACGGCATCCAGACGCACCAACGCCTCTTCATAATTCCCCTTCGCCGACAAAATGTTGACGGCGACAATTTGCGCCGCCGTATTGCGCAGCGAATAGCGCGCCAACAACAGATGCAGCTTTTCGGTTTTGTCTGGTTCGCCCTGTAGTGCCAGCAACACCGCGAGGGACTGCAGCGCCTGGGCATCAAGCGGGCTCTCCCTGAGTCTGCGAAGCGCTTTTTGCGTCATCACCGCAATATCGTCTTTGGTGAAGGCTGCCAGGCGATCAGACACCTCCTGGGGGGTCAGGTTTTCGCCTCCTTCTATCAGGGGCGCTTCCTGTGACGGGCTGAAGACGGCAGGCAACTGGGCTGCGGCCACCACACCGGCAAGACCGCACAACAGGAGCAACAGCAAACGGGAAACAGGCACGGACCTACCAACCTGACGAAACAAAAAAACGGAAAAGTATCATGGCTTTTGCCACTGCAACAGACTGAACAGCGAATCCTTCGCCACCGACCCTGATGGACCATAAATGCTGGCAAGATAAATGCTGGCCGCAGCAGCAGCGATGGTCAGGGCGGGAATGCCGGCATTGCGAAGCAAAACCCGCCCGCGCGATTCTGCCGGGCGAAATCCCGTCACAGACCTGACCTTTTTGCGCTCGTCCCGTTTTGATTTTTTCAGTGTGTCCTTTGCAAGGGATGGCGAAGCCACCGGCTCCTTGGCACCCGTTTCGAGTTTCTCCACAGCCTCTTGCACCCGCAGAAAAAGTGTGGACTCCCAGGCATTGTGGTTCCGGTCAGGGTGTAGCCATTTCAACAACAGCCGCTTGTGGTCCCGCACTTCAATCGCGCTTGCCCCTCGCGCCAGACCAAGTGCCCGGTGATGATCACCGCCGCTTTCCAGTATGATTTTCTGCAAGGCAAAGCGCGCGGAATCAATCAGCACCGAGGGTGCAACACCCCTTGAGAAACTCTGCCGCGCCGTGATGTCCGCATCTTCAGCAGCGACTTTCAAAAGTTCGATCATATTGGCGGGAAGGGTAGCCTCCGCCATTTTGCGTTGGCCACCCGGCTGCCGGGTCAGGCGCAAGGCCATGTCAATGGCATCGGTCTCACGCATCAGCTTTTGGACGTCCCGGGCAATTGCAGATTATTGGAAGCGCCATAACTGTGATATTCATAGTCACCATAGCCATAACCGTAACCGTAGCCGGTTTCCTTCGCATCAAACTTGTTCAGAAGGATACCGAGAATATTGGCGCGCGCGTATTGCAGCCGCTTCAAGGCCACCTTGACAGTGTTCTTGCGGGTTTCATTTGCAGCCACAACCAGCAACGTGCCCTGCGTTGTTGTCGACAGCAAAGGCGCGTCAGCAAGGCCCATGACAGGTGGTCCGTCAATCAGTACAATATCAAAGGACTGTGACGCAAGGGCCAGCAGTGACGGCAGGCGTGGACCCGTCAACAATTCAGCAGGATTGGGCGGCAATGGCCCTGAAGAAATCAGCACCAAACCATCGGTATCGGTTGACTGCACAACTTCATCCGGATGCTTCGACCCCGACAAATAATTGCTGAGGCCCACTTCATTGCTGCAGCGCAGCCGCTTGTGAACCGAGGCATTGCGCAAATCGCCGTCAATCAACAACACCTGCATCCCGA
Organism: Hyphomicrobiales bacterium; assembly: GCA_031430915.1. Taxonomy (GTDB): domain Bacteria; phylum Pseudomonadota; class Alphaproteobacteria; order Rhizobiales; family Aestuariivirgaceae; genus Aestuariivirga. The sequence continues at coordinate 9,812 of JANPCL010000093.1, read as the reverse complement.
TCTGGGCGAGCGAGCGCGCCAGCGAAATCGTGGTCGTCGTCTTGCCTTCCGACGGCTTGCTGCTTGTGACAAGCAGCGTCTTTGGCAGACCGTCACTGGTGGCAAATTGCAGGCCCGTGCGCAACGAGCGATAGGCTTCCGCCATGGCCGAGCGCGCGTCAGCAAGTTCTTCTTCAACATTGGCCCCGGGTTTTGGCAACGGCACGATTCCGATCACCGTCATGCCGATTTCGCGCTCCACGTCTTCCGGTGTCTTGAACGAGTCGTCGAGGAAGTCGAGGCCGATGGCCAGCAACAGTCCAAGCAGCAGACCGCCCGCCAGTGACAGGGCGAGGTTCAACAGCAGGTTGGGTGAACGCGGAAATGTCGGGAAGGCAGCCCGGTCAACAATCGAGATATTGTTGGTGCCAACTCCACCCGCAATACCAATCTCCTTGTAGCGCTGCAACAGGCCATCATAGAGCGAACGGTTGGTATCCACTTCGCGTTGCAGGATGTTGTACTGGATGCTGCGATTGCGCTGGTCCACCACTTCCGATTTGACGCTGGTCAATTGGGCAGCCAGGTCTTCTTCTTCCTGCTTGGCCGCAACATATTGCGACTCAATCGAATCCTTGATGGACGCAACTTCGGTCTGCACCTGACGGTCCAGTTCCTTGATCTGGTTACGCAGCTGGATCATCTCGGGAAACGCCGGTTTGAAAACGGCGAGTTTTTGCTGGTATTCGGCCGCAAGCTGGGCCCTGATTTTCCGGTTTTCCTGAATTGCGGGACTATCAAGAATTTCCTTCAAGCCCAGACCATTGGTCTCTTGCGCACGCTTCCACAGCAACTCTTTTTTGGTACGTTCACCCTTGGCCGCCGACAGCTTCACATTGACGGCCTCAAGGTCGGAACCCGACAGGTTCTTGTTGTCATCGAGTTTGATGATACCCTGGTCTTCAGCATATTTGACCAGTTGCTTTTCTGAATCCTCAAGCTTGATTTTCAGCTGCTGCAAACGCTCCTCGAGGAACTTGCGGGCATAGGCTGTTGCATCAAAGCGGCGATCCAGATTGTCGGCTATGAAAACTTCCGCAAAACCATTGGCCACGCGTTGCGCCAGTTCCGGGGTGGAATGGTCAATACTCACCTTGACGATCCGCGATCCACGCACGGGCGCAATGGTGAGTGTGCGGCCAATACGCTCCACGGTTTTGCGCACGCGGGCTTCCTGATCCTCGACGCTTTCATTTGCGGTCACCGGTTTTCCAAGCCCGACTAGCGCCTTGGCAAAATCCAGCAATCCTGCTTCTTCGGCATTGAACACCTTGTCATCGACAAGGCCCAGTGTGGTGGCTACGCGCTCTGCCAGTGTCTTGCTGGCCAGCAATTCATATTGCGTCTGGTAGAATTCGAAACCGCCACTGCCCGATTCATCCGGCTGGATGCCGTCGACTTTGACAATGCTCATCGCCTCACGATCAATCTGTACACTGACGGTTGAACGATAGATCGGCGTCATGAGGTAGGTGAGAATGGCCGCCAGCACCATGCAGGTAAGAACAACACCGACAATCAGCCAGCGATATTTGGTGAGGATTCTGAGGTACTTGTAAAAGTCAAACTTTGCAGCAGGCGCTTCAGGCGGATCGAACTGCGGATAATAGGGGTAGTTGCCATTGCCGCCACGATAGAAATCCGGCACGCCACCCTGCGGTGCGCCGGGCCCGCCTGCGGGGACAGGCATATTGTAGTGTCCGTTGTGATCCATGGCGTTCATGTCATATCACAACAGCAGCAACTGGAAGAGTCCTGAAATCGGCAGGGCAGATTTCACATCACGCAACATGGTCCGGGTCTGGCTTTCGTCGACCATGACAATGTCTCCGGCCTTCAACGTCGGATCATCCATCTTGCCGGCCCGGATCTGTTTAAGGTCAAAGCGCGCTGCCATGCGCTTGTTGTCCACAATGCGGAACAGCAGAATGCCTGAAGGGTCGGCAAGGTCGCTCAACCCTTCACCCAGTGCAATCGCCTGCAACAGCGATGTCTGGCCCTTTATGGGATAGATACCAGGTTTTTTGACAGCGCCATCAACAGTGATACGCTGACTGTTGTATTCCTTGATGTAGACCGAAACCTGCGGCGATTGCAGATAGCCCGCTTGCAGCTTCTTGGCGATATCGCGTTCCAGTTCGCCCTGCGTGCGGCCTGCGGCTTTGACGTTATTGATCAAAGGCAGCGTGATCATGCCGCTTGAAGACACCTGCACCGTGCGGGTGAGGTCAGCCACGCCAAACACCGACACGTCCAGCACATCCAATCCGGCAATACGGTAGTCCTTGCCTTGATCGGCTGTTCCGAGGGACGAGTTTTCTGCAAATACGCGTTGCGCACTGGCAGCCGCCGCACCACCCACTGGCGTTTGGCCGCTGCCATCAGCAGCCATGAACTTTCCGCTCTCGCCTTCCGGCAAACCGGAGGAGCCGGGGCAGCCCGCCAACACCAGCGAAACCAGAAGCAGGGCAAACAATCCAAAGGCTGAACGGATAAAGCGTGTCATCACTGCTGCATTCCAAAAAGCCGACGTAATGTCGAGCCAAAACTGAGGTTTTTCACAACGGGTTGTGGCAAACCAGGGGCTTGCTCCGGAGACTGGTTTTCCAGCATGCACAGTGGTCGGTTCCGCACAAGGTTATCTGCCTCGGCAGCCCCCAGTTCCTGCGCTGCAATCTCATAGGCCTTTGACATGATGGGGGGGCGCGAGCGTACATTATGCGCATCAGAGGCCAGAATGCTGATCAGCCCTTCCGCCAGCATGCGCTGCGCCCAATATTGCGGCCGCTTGCCAAAACGCCCCGTCAGTGAGCCAGCCGTAATCTGCATCCACACCCCGGACTGCGCGAGCTTCACCACCAGAGGATAGTTTTGCTCGATCCATTTCAACCGTTCAGGATGTGTCAGCACCGGCACATAGCCTGCCACGGAAATCTCAAACAGCAGGTCATCCATGCGCTTTGGAAGTGAGGCGTGCGGGGGTTCAAACAACACATAGCGGCTGTTGTGAACCGTCAAAATTTCACCAGCCCTGAGGCAGCTTACAAAATCCGGGCGGATGTGGGCATCGGCCCCCGACACCAGTGCAAGGTCAATCCCGGCATCTGCTACCTGCTGGTTTAACCGGTCAACGCGGCGCAATATGTCTGTCGATGTATTGTCGTACATGCCGGGCATGAAATGTGGCGTACAGGCCATCACCTCAATACCGTCGTCAACGGCCATCCGGGCCATCTCGAGTGAGTCTTCAAGTGATGCCGCTCCGTCGTCGACACCAGGAAGTATATGGCTATGTAAATCAATCATTTAACAGCTTTTCTTGCCCCCGGAATACAGCCGCTATCAGGCTGTGTTTGCGGCCTAGCAGGAAACTGTGCTGAAAGTGAGACAAGTCTTGCAATCATGACGGTTCAGACCCCTGCGCTGACCGGGGCGTAAAACCGCGCACGGGCCGCGAAAACGGGCGAATTGGCGCAGGTGATCCGGGCGTAGATGGACCCGCGTTACGACGCGGCGAATCAACCTCACGCGACCGTCCTCGGGCACTGAGCAACATGCCGAAACACGCCGCAGCAATTGCCCCCAAGGCGGGGGTGCGAAGGCCAAAGTCAATGACGGCATGCATCATGAACAGCAGCAGAGCCACAGCAGCAGCCCGGTAATAGCCGTTGGAGCTGTTGTCCATGGCCAGCTGCAAAACGGTCACCACACCGGCCAACACCAGAATGAGGAACATCACCAGCAGTGCTGCACCCGGCAAGCCACCTTCAATGACAATTTCAAGCCAGTCATTGTGGGCGTGATTCACATAGTTTGAAATCATCGTGCCCGGCGTCTCAAACATCTGATACAGCGGCACAAAACTGCCAAACCCACCACCCCACGGAAACACCGAGCGCATGGTTTCCAGCGACACGCGGAAAATGGTGGTGCGGTAATCCGCCAGCGGATCCGTGCTGGCGAGTTGCAGAATTCCGGCCATGCCCAACTGGCCAAAAATCAACAGGCTTCCAATGACCGCCACGGGCAAAATACTGCGCTTGCGGTGTTGCCCCGTCGCCCTTGGCCGATAGACAAGTGCAACTGACAACAACACGCTGACCATGGCCAACAGCACACCGCCACGCGATCCAACAACCGCCAAGCCTGCCAGAATAATCCCCGCATAAACCCCCACAAACATGAACACCAGCCAGCCCCGCATGCGCATCCGGTCCTGCATGGACATGGCAAGTGCGGCGAGGAAAGGAATGCTGGTGAAGAGTTGGGCTGCGAAATAGTTGGGATTGCCGAAACTGCCACTGACCCGGCTTGGACCCGCCCTGTAACCGTAAAAATGCAGCCAGCTGTCAACCGGTGCATTGCGTTGCAACAGACCCACCATGACTCCGGCAATAGCGGCGAAAACCAGCGCAAGCCCGATGACGGGTGCGTCCCTGCGATCCAGTGTAAAGACCGCAAGGAAAGTTGCAAATCCAGGCAACAGGGCGATGAGACAGAGCTTGGTAACATCGGGTGTCAGGCTCATTGGCCTCCAACTGTCTACCGAACCGCCAGCAAGTCTGGCTGTTTCTACCACCATGGCCCGTCCGGGCAAGTTCTGCCAGATAGCAGGCGGCAAGGGTACGAGTTGCAGGGCGACCAGCGCGACACACAATATGGCGAGCACCGCTCCAGCCGCTGCAAGCCGACCCGGGAAACCCAGGCGCAGGCGCCACAAGGCCGCCGCCAGCATGACAATTGACGCAACAGCCTGCACCCCCACCATCGGTGGTGACGGATTTGATACGCCGCCAATGACAACCATCAGCAGCAACCAGGCCGCCAATGTCAGGCTCCAAAACCTATCCGAGAGCGCAAACGCGGTCATGCCTGTGTCCAGACTTCATCAACAACCAAATAACATAAAAAGTGGACATAAAAAAGAGCCGCAGACCAGCTGCAGCTCTCTTTAGAATTGCTTAGACAACGAATGACGCAGTCATTCGCAGGACCAATCAGGGGGTCACTGGGGCAGGCGGGTTCTTGTTGCCCTTGGTGCCGACGATAATTGCAGTGGTCACAAGAACACCGCCACCAATCAGCAGGATTGGCCAAGGAAACGCAGCCACTTCAGCATCAGGCACGTCAGCTGTTGGGGTTACGAACACACCATCAGCAGATTTCTGCACTCCGTCACAGGCCTTTGTCGACACAGTCACAACTGCTGGCTTGCTCAGATCAATCGAACAATCAGCATAAGTCAGCGTAGCGCTGCTCTTGTTGCCAATCATCAATGTGTCACCAGCGCCCAACTTCATCGAAGATGTCACAGGAACGAAGCCCTTGCCCTTGTTGACCAGCACCTTGCCGCCAACATTCTGCACAACAGCTACTGACTGGGCTGCAGCAGCAACCGAAGCCGACATCATCAACACTGCCAAAGCACCCGAAATAATACGTTTCATATAAAAATCCCCTTTGCCCGAGACCACATCCAAGGTTTCATGCCACGTTTAGGCAATTCAAGCCCGCTATGTCAAATGCTAATGCCCATGAATTCGAAAATAGGGCCTGCTGCCGCCCTAAAATCAAGAGTCTGTTGCGATATCGCCACAGGAATTGGCAGAGAAACGTTGCTTTTCAGGATTTCATGCTCACTGGAAAAAGCTGGTATCAGAGTGAAACACCAAGGGCACAAAGTGTTACCACATCAGTCAAAGCGGCGAATTCTGCAGGAAAAATCCATTCAACCGCTAAAAAAACAACCTATAGACGAAAATTAATACAGAAAACAACTTTAAATTCAAGGCGCGGTTACTGGAGTCTGATTCTCTTTCTGGGTAAACGTTGACCACAGCGCTGATCCAAAGCTGGCGGCAACAAAGGCTCCTGCGGCCACCATCGGACCAGTGCCTCCTGTTGCTCCGGACATCATCGGCTCAACTCCGCCATTGACGGGAGTGATCTGAAAAGTGCCATCGAACACCATGACCTGCCCCGCCGTGCAATTATCCATGTGTGGCACCGTAAAAATGCCGGGCTTTCGCAACGACACAAAACAAGAGCCTTCCCTGGATGAAATGATTGCGCTGCTGTTGGCGCGCACCACGATTTTTTGGCCCACATGTACGGCCAAACCATCTTCGGCTGGCAAATAGCCGACCGGCATTTGCACAGAAACCCGGCCCTGCACATTTTCGAGTTTCAGTCCGTTATCCGTGGCCAAGGCAGAAGTTGCCGATAACCCCAGAAACACCGCCCACACTATAGCTGAATATCGCATGTCGCTCTTGATCCGTCCGTCTAATCCACTTGGAGATTTGACAGTTTATGGTTAACAAACCGCTACTCAATCACCACCGTTTTCGGATCCCAACCCTTGGCTTCTGGAAACTGCGGATTTATGGCTTCAAGCTTCTCCCGCACAATTCTGCCAATCACATAATTGCGCACCCAATTCCGGTCCGCCGGGACCACATGCCACGGCGCATGTTCGGTGGAGCAGCGCTTCAAGGCAATCTCATAGGCCGCCATGAACTCATCCCAGCGCTTGCGGTCTTCGAGATCAGCGGGATTGAACTTCCAGCGCTTGGTCGGATCTTCAACGCGCTCCTTCAGGCGAACAGCTTGTTCATCCTTTGAAATATTGAGCATGAATTTCAAAACGGTCACGCCGTTCTGGGACAGGGTTTTCTCAAACTGGTTGATCTCGTCATAACGCCGCTCGATAGCTTCGGGGCTGGCATACCCCTTCACCTTGACGACGACCACGTCCTCATAATGCGAGCGGTTAAAAACGCCGATATAGCCCTTGGCCGGCACCACCTTGTGAATGCGCCAGAGATAGTCATGCGCCAGTTCCTCCCCGACCGGAGCCTTGAAAGACGCAATCTGTACGCCAATCGGACCACTGCTGTTAAACACGGCCTTCACCGTTCCATCCTTGCCCGAGCAATCAATGCCTTGCAGGATCACCAGCAAGCTGCGCTTGCCCTCCGCATACAGACAGTTTTGCAGCTCATCGATTTTCACCGAGTCTTCTGCCGTTTTGGCCTTCACCTTGTCCTTGTCCTCAAGCCCGCACTTATCGCGCGGGTCACAATCGGCGAGCTTGAAACTCTTCGAGTTGGACACCTGGAACGTTTCGGCAAACGATTTCGACATTGACGGCAAACCTTTTTGTGACTGGCAATAACTTGCGACGTGAATGACTTTACTTCAATGCTGTCGTTGCGCAACCAATGCTGACAGGAATCAACTGTGACGATACACCCTTCCAACAAACCGCAAATGGCCGCCCACGCCTTCCGTCTGCCCGCCGCTGACCCTGACTTTATTTTGGGGGACTCCACCCGTGGCATTCGCTTTCAACTCGAGTATCAGAAGGCCGAGGAATGCCTGCGCAACTGGGGCGTTGAAACCACTGTAGTCGTATTCGGTTCAGCCCGTGTGAAAGAAGACGAAGGTACCGGCTGGTACGAGGGTGCCCGCGCCTTCGCAAAAATCTGTTCATTGGAAGGTGGTGCCAAACATAAAGCCAAGCCACTCTATAACGTCATCGCAACGGGCGGCGGTCCCGGCATCATGGAAGCCGCCAATCGGGGTGCCTACGACGTGGAAGCGCCCACCATCGGCTACAACATCACACTTCCCATGGAGCAGGAACCCAATTCCTATTCCACCCCCGACCTCACGTTCCGCTTTCACTATTTCGCCATGCGCAAGATGCATTTTGCCATGCGCGCCGCTGCCCTCGTGGTTTTTCCGGGTGGCTTTGGCACCATGGATGAGTTGTTTGAACTGCTGACCCTGCGTCAAACCGGCAAAATGACCAAGCCCATGCCCGTCGTGCTTTATGATTCAAAGTTCTGGAACAACACCATAAACTTCCAGAACTTTGTCGACACCAAGCTGATCAGCGCCCATGATCTCAACATGTTTTCAATGGCCGATACGCCACAGCAAACTTGGGATATTCTGAAACGGTCGGGCCTCCACATTCCAAAGGAATAAACAGCATGACGGCAAAACTTCATTTTCACGGCGCGTCCCGCACTGTCACCGGTTCCTGTTACATGATCGAAACCGACACAGCAAAGGTGCTTGTGGACTGCGGAATGTTTCAGGGATCCCGCACAGAATCGGAGCTGAACTACCGCGCCTTTCCGTTTGATCCTAAAACCATCACCGCTTTGGTGTTGACTCACGCCCACATCGACCACACGGGCCTCGTGCCCAAATTGGTAAAGCAGGGTTTCGACAAAACCATCCACTGCACAAACGGCACAAAAGACCTCTGCACCATCATGCTGCCGGACTCAGGCTTCATCCAGGAAACCGAAGTCAAGAAGCTGAATGAACGCAACGCCAGAAAAGGCCTGCCCGAAGTGGAACCCATGTATGGCGTCATCGACGCCGAAATGGCCGTAACCCTGATGCAAGGCAAGGACTACGAACAATGGTTCGAACCAGCCCCGGGCATACGCATGCGGTATTGGAATGCTGGTCACTTGTTGGGCTCCGCCTCCATCGAAACCGAAATCGAACAGGCTGGCAAAAAAACCATTCGTCTCCTCTTCTCCGGCGACATTGGCCCCGACAATAAAATGCTGGAAGCTGACCCAGAAGGTCCAACCACCTGGGACTTCGTGGTGTGTGAATCAACCTACGGCAACAAGGACCGTTTTGAACGAGGCGTTGAGGAACGCCGCGACCAGATGGCAGGTGAACTGAACGCCGCCGCTGCCCGTGGCGGCGTGCTTCTGATCCCGTCTTTCGCGGTGGAGCGCACCCAGGAAGTCGTCACGGACCTAGTCTACCTCATGGATCACGGCAAGGCACCCAAGGCCAACATCTTCATCGACTCGCCGCTGGCCAACAAAGCCTCAGCAATCTTCAGGAAGCACGCCAAGGAACTTGAGAATGGCGAAGATCTTGCCAAGGCCTTCGCGTCACCTCTCGTTCGCGCCACGGAGACCGTGGACGAGTCGAAGACACTTAACATGTTCAAGGGCTTTCACATCGTGATCTCAGCCTCAGGCATGGCGGAAGCAGGCCGCATCCGCCACCATCTCAGAAACCGCCTGTGGCAAAAAACCACGACAGTATTGTTCGTGGGCTATCAGGCCAGAGGCTCGTTGGGCAACATGTTGCAGGAAGGCGCAAAGCGCGTCAAAATCATGGGTGAGGACGTGACGGTTGCTGCCGCCATCCGCAAACTCGACGACTACTCCGGCCACGCCGATGGTCCGGAACTGGTGCAATGGGTCAAGGAACGCCTGCCCGTCGCTAAAACCATTTTCCTGACGCATGGCGAAGAAGACCCACAGATCGCCTTCGCCGAAAACCTCCGCGGCCTCGTACCCGATGACTGCATCATCCGCCCCCGTCTCGACGACGTGTTTGATCTGAACGCCGAGAAATGCGCCGTCATCGTCGAAGATACGAAACCCCGCATCGATCCCACATCTGTGGCCAAACTCGACTGGAACAACGACCTGCAATCCCTCGTCCTCGACATCGAGGACCAGCTTAAAACGGTCGCTGACGCCAAGGGAAAGGCGGTGTTGGTGCGTAAATTGCGCGATGCCCTGGAGCAGGCGAAACGGTAAGCAAGGAACCTCTCCCGCCCTTCGGGCACCCTCCCCAGCTGGGCTACCAGATTCACACATCTGGTTTTGCCTTCATGGCTTTGATACCTCGTTTTGCGGCCATGAACTCGAACCATCCCTGAAGCATGACGATGGGGCCGGGTTTTCCGTAATAGCCTGTCCATCCGCCGAGTCTGGCGC
>JANPCL010000092.1:0-3614 GCA_031430915.1 Hyphomicrobiales bacterium | reverse complement strand
CGACGGCCTGCAGTGCCGGAAGTTGTCGGGTTTCTACTCAAGGAGTGGACAGTCGTCAACCCTTAAATGCAACACCATAAAAAGCCCGTTTCATTGGCTTTTCATCACATAAAACCGCTTTGAACACAACACAACAATGCTGCAATGCGGAATCACTCCCTCTTCACCCCTCCCCATTCTTCAAAGCAAGGGGCCGGGGGTGGGGACCGCCACAACGACATAACCAATACCTGACCATGGTCTAGGCCTTACGTGCGCGAACATGGCCGGGACAGACGACGCCCTCCGCGACCGCCTCGACAAGAACTTCCCAAAACTTCAGCTCATCCCTGTAAGCCTCATCGCCCCACTGATCCGCGAATGCTCTACCCAAGTCGCCGCGCAGCCGGTCCCGTTCAGAAGTTGCTTCCAGCAGATACCAGCCACCGCGATCAACCAGTTCCACATCGATAAACCCCGCAGCACGCACAATCGCGCCCACTTCCGCAAGTGAGACCAAATGGAAATCATGGCCAGCCAGTTCCAGAAACCGATCCATGAGTGGTCCGTGGCTGTGGCCATCTGACGTCAACCAATCGCCGATGAGGATGCGACCGCCCGGATGCAGCACCCGCGCGATTTCGCCATAAATCGCTGCCTTGTCAGCGACATGGATAATGGCATCCTTGCTGAACACAACATCAAAGCTCGCATTTCCGAACGGCAGGGGACCCGGTGCGCCAAGAACAAAGCTCAGATGACCAGCAAGGTCAAGTTCCCGCGCCCTGCCCCGGGCACTGTCAACCAGAAGCGCCTGGACGTCGAAACCCGTGACCGATGCGGCACCGCAACGCTGATGAAGCACAATGGCCGCCCCGCCAAGTCCTGATCCCACATCCAGAACAGAACAGCCAGAGATGTCATGATCCGCAATGATCCGCACAACTTCATCAGGGCCACCCGGCGACAAGAACCCCTCACCCCAAATCATTTCCAACTTGCCCGGCGTCGGATAACCACCCTCGGTTTGCGCTTGTTCCTGTGTCACATGCCAATCCCTTCGGTTCGCGGGCTACCGGGCAGATATCATCGGATTGTCTCTCGCAATGCTGATGAAGTCAAAGTGTTGTTCAGGCCCGAAGCAAAGTGAATCGCCCCCGCATGAGGTGTGGCCTCTCAATTTTAAGACCAAAGAGGAGCACTAATGTGTCCATACAAAACAATGGGAAGCGTCCCCGTTTTTTCCATCTGTTGAAACTACAAACTATCGCGACGACTGCGGTTTTTTCCGTCGGGCCGCAGCTGCGAGGCCTGCCAAACCAAAGGCAAGCAGCGGTAGACTTGCTGGCAAAGGGACGACCGAGGGCGTTCCTTTGGAACCTGTTCCGACGCCACTGTCCGAAACGACCAAGGGTGTGCTTTTCGAGCCTGTTCCGACACCACCGCCCGAGGTGAAGCCGTTTCCGCCCCCACCACCGCCACCGCCTCCACCGCCGCCTCCACCGCCTCCACCGGAGCTGCTGGTGCCGCCGCCACTGCCGTCGTCAGCCGCAGCTCTAGCTCCAGGTGTGTTGGTGCCCTTGGCAAGGAAGGCTCTGGTTATGAACTTTTGACGCTTGGCAGTTTCGAGGATCAGAGCTTGTTCTACTGTATCGGTTGAACCCGAGTACATGCAATCAGTGCCACTGGAAATTGCTACGTAGCCCATGGAGACATCGGTTGGGCCGTGAACAAAGGTCTGGCCGGTGCCTGCTGTACCGCAGCCGTCTCCGGCCTGGGCGGTGATATAGCCCATGGTGATGTTGGTCGGGCCGTGAATGAAAACCGGTTTGTTGTCTGGTGCCTTGTAAGTGGCCAGAGCATTTTGTTGCGCCTTTGGATAGGCAAGTGTCAACTTGTCGAAAGGATGACTGGGTTGCGTTTCAAGTGGCACAGCCACGGCAAACGTCGACATTGCACCAGCCAAGGTGCCGCCCGCCAAAACAATGATGAGTATAAACTTCTTTTGCAGCGCCGACCGCATGTTCACTTCCGTCGTCCCATATGGCCAATCTGAATGGCTGCGCTATGCTGCCACCCCGATTGCCTAAACTTCTACCATGTCGAATTGTAAGCAAATTGTAAAGATCAAGCTGTAAAAGACAACAGCATCAGGACTTTGGGGTTAACCGCTGGGGCGGCATGGCCCGGGGTAATCAGCTTTCCAGCGCTTTTGTGGCGATTCTCGCTAGAATTTCAGTTCCCTTTTGGAGCAATCCGTCGTTGAAATCATAACCTGCGTCATGCAGGCTTTTGCTTGGGCCGTTGCCTATTCCGAAGAAGCAGCCGGGGACTTCCTGCAACATGAAGGCGAAGTCTTCGGAGAACATGATGGGGCCGCGGAGGTCTATATCTCCAGGTTTCTGACCCGCTGCGATGGCGACGTCGCGAACCAAGGTGGTGGCAGTGGGGTCATTGATTCCGACGGGATAGACGATGCAATCGCCGTAGTCGAAGTGGGCGGTGCAGCCATGGGCTTGACTGGTGCTGTTGCTGATCTCGACAATGCGGGCCAGCAGTTTTTCACGAGATGCTGTGGCCGTTGTGCGCAGGCCGCATTTCAGTTCGACGGTTTCGGGAATGGCTGTGGCGAGTTGGCCCGCGTGGATTGAGCCTACGGTCAACACTGCGGGGTCCAGTGCGTCGTTGTTGCGGGAGATGGCGGTTTGCAGGGCCATGACAAGGGCGGCTGCGGCAACGATTGGGTCTGCGGCGAGGTGCGGCAGTGCGCCATGGCCTGCAATGCCTTTAACGGTGATGTTGATGATGTCCACAGCGGCGGTGATGGCGCCGGGGCGGAGGATGACCTGCCCCAGGGGTGTGCCCGGCATGTTGTGCAGGGCAAAAACCTGATCAACAGGAAAGCGCTTGAACAGACCTTCGTCAATCATACGACGGGCGCCGCTGATGTCTTCTTCGGCGGGCTGGAAGATAAGGTGGATGGTGCCGTTGAATGCCTTGGTTTCCGCGAGATAGCGGGCGGCACCGACCAGCATGGTTGTGTGGCCGTCGTGGCCGCAAGCGTGCATTTTGCCAGAAGTGCGAGACGCATAAGGCAGGCCCGTGGTTTCCGGGATCGGCAGTGCATCCATATCAGCGCGGATGGCGATGGCGCGGTTGCCCTGCCCTGCTGTCAAAGATCCGACAACGCCTGTGCCTGCTATGCCAGTGGTGACGATGTAGCCCAAGCGGCTCAGTTCGTGGGCGACAATGGCGGAAGTTCGGTGTTCCTCGAAGCAGAGTTCCGGGTTCTCATGCAGGTCATGACGAATGGCAATGAGATAGTCCTGGAAGGACGCGATATGTCGGGCGATCTGGTCCATCAGCGGCGAACGGGAACTTGCATTTCGGAATAGGTGAAGATGCGGGTGATGATGAAGGTCAGCAACATGTAAACCACCATGACCATGATGAGTGGTGGATAGATGATGTAGGTTTCCTGACGGACTTTATCGGCGACGCTGAAAATATCAGTCACTGTGACGAGGGCCGCAAGCGGCGTTGCCTTCAACGTGAGAATGGTTTCGCCGCCAAGGGCCGGCAAGGCATTGCGGATGGCACGTGGCAGCCAGACATGGCGCAGAACCTGGAAGGGC
>JANPCL010000091.1:0-25492 GCA_031430915.1 Hyphomicrobiales bacterium | reverse complement strand
GGCTCACCGCTTCTGGCGCTCACCCCCATCAGCGCCTTCCGCCCCAGACGCTGGCGCGGAGCGATCCTTCCCAGGAACGCCAAAGTCACACTGACAATAAGAGACGCCACAAAACGCCCCGTCGCCGCCGTCGCCGACCACCTCGAAGTCCGCTACGTACAAACAGTGGAAATCCAGGAAGACAAAAAGAAGATCGTAAAAATCCTCTTCGACCCCGGCCACAGTCTGGCGGAGCGGGTGTTGAATGAACAGTTCAGGTTTTGAAGCGCCAGATTTTTAGCTCCAACCCATCCACCCCGTCATCCCAGCGAAGGCTGGGATCCCGCTAGCCACAAGCACCGTGCCTGAGGGGAAGCGGGATCCCAGCCTTCGCTGGGATGACGGTCATGTGGATAGCTGGTCACAATATCGATAGCACATCGTCGGCTCTGTCTCAAGCCGCCCGCAGCATATCTGCCTTCAACTTCTTCGCAATCTTGCGCACCTTGTCGTCGGCAAAACGGCCGACATAGTCCATCAACTTCGCCTGGTCCCGCGCTCCCAGCGCCCCAAACTGCATCATCAACACTTCAAGCAGACGCCGCCCAAAGCCATCCGCATCGAGCTCAACATCTTCGAGACGCGCCTGCGCCGCAACGTCGCTCGCGCAAGCGATAATCGCGTGACACCCCGTCGGCAGCATGGAGCGGTTGAGCAGCGACTTCATCGCAGCACCACCCCGCGCTACCATCACGCCCAAAACCTTGTCTGCCTTTTGCCCGCCAAGATGCCCCAGCGCCGATGCTACAACGGGCATGTCTCCCAGACACGCCGCCCTCACAATCAGCGACGGCGTCAACATATTTTGTGACGCCAGAAACTGCATGGCAAAACTGCGCTCGTCATCGCTGCCACCGCGCAATACGGCCAGAACAGCATTCTCCTCCGCATCGGCCACCAGTTCACTGGCGTCATTGGCCGGCATCCAGCCCCGCTCCGCCATCATCTGCCGCATGCGAACCGCCGCACGCCGCGCTTGCGTAATGCGAATATCCAAAGGCAAATCCGCCCGCGCCAGCAAGCGCTCCACCACTTCAGGAGCCTGCGGCAACCGCCCATAAATCAAATGCAAATCCTGCGGCTTCACATCGACATGCACATTGCCCAGCAAAGCCGCCACCGCCGCCGCCGTTCCAGCCCGCACAATATAAAGAACCGCTTCGGGCGAAAGATCAGCCCGGCCCGCAATCGTCTTCTGCCGCCCGTCATCTCCCACCCGCAAGATCGCCTGCATATGCCAGGCATTCAGTGCGGGCGATACAGCCAGAAACGCCAGCGCATGGCGGTCTTCATCGGCAATGATTGCGAAAATCAGGTCATCCGGCAACTTGTCAGCATGAACAACTTCGCTGACCAGTGCGGCGCGCACCCTGCGGTCCTTGTCAGCCGACAGTTTCAACAAAATGGGAAGGATTTGTTCCTGCTCAAGTACCGATGTATCAGGGTCAGCCGCAAGCCCCGCCAATTGCCTGGCCAGCACCTGTCGCGCTTCGGCCTTGTCACATTGCAACACGGCCTCAAAAACGCTGACATCCAGACCAGTCTCTGTCTCCGCGCGCATTTTAACTTCCAGCGATTTCATGACATCTGACACTAGAAAGCCAGCCGTTAACAAATCGTTTTCCACGATTGAAGAAATCTTAAAATCAGGCCGCCGCCGCCAACAAAACCCCGGATTGTGTGAGCTTGAAGCGCAGCAGGTCCAAATCAAACGGCACAATCATGAATTCCGAAGCACCATTGAGAATGCTATCGGCCATCTGGGTCACATTGGCCTCCGTTGCATAGACAATGACAACGGGCCGCCCGGTAGCGCGGTTCTGGTAGCGCACCAGCCGCAAAAATTCCTTGGCCTCCAGCAAACTGGTGGCATCCAGCATCACCACATCAGGTTTGTTCTCATGGCAATACCGAATGGCAGGCTCAATCTCGTCAAGCCTCTGGCACACCACCCCAAGCTGCTCCATCAAACCGGCAATATGGCCGCTTTCAAGTTCATTTCCACCGATCAACAGACAAGAAACCATCAGGTCCTACACTTTCAGCGAGGCAACTGGCCTCCCGTTAAGCGAGTCCTGCGCCCGGATGGTTAACGACTTATTAAACAGCTTATCCACAGCTATATTTCACAAGCTAAAGCCATGAAATAAATAGGTAAAAACAGGTTATCCCCAGACATATCCACAATGGCAAAATTGTGGCGTTCCCACCCCGTTCACGACTCGCACCGCGACTCAGGTGGGAGATCAGTAAAACTCAAAGTTGAAACCGTCATCCCCCAGTGATCAGCCTGGGAAGTGCCTGCAACAATGCCTTCTCCAGCCCCTCTTGGCGGGAGAAGGTGGCCGAAGGCCGGATGAGGGGCAAACCACTCCACCCTTATCGTACCACCCCCACGTCGTCTCCCTGGGACGTTGCGCATAATACGCAACATTTGCCCGAGACTTGCTGGCGGGTGTTTTCTTTTGACCGATTTCTGGAATGTATCAATATCTAGCGTAATGACCGCGCGGTGTCAAGCAGTTTTTTCATATTTTGAAACTTTTTAATCTTATATGGGAATTATCCGGGCCGCCGCATTTTCCAGACCTCTTCCACCGTGGCATATTCCGAATAGCCCAGCCGCGCGATAGGCCGCATACCCGCCGTATCCACCCGGCCCCCTTTGATAAAGCGGTCATCGATATGAATGCCAATCACCCGCCCGATTACCATCCAGTCGTTCACATGGCCATCATCGGCGGGCAAAGGTACCGTTTGAAAATGCTTGCACTCAAAGCATACCGGACTTTCCCCCACGCGGGGTGCCTTGATGAATTGGCACGGCGCTTTCGAAAGCCCCGCCAATTCAAATTCATCCACATGCGAAGCAACAGTTGCCGATGAAACATTCATCGCCTCGCGCAAATCGAAAGTCGCCATATTGAAGGCAAATTCGCCGCTGGCCTCCACATTGCGGATCGTATCTTTCCGCCCGCCAGAACCGAAAGCTACATAAATTGGCCCATCGGAGAAGGCATTGAAAAAACTATAGGGCGCCAGATTGGCTACGCCCTGATCCGACAAAGTCGATATCCAGCCAATCGGCCGGGGCACCATCAAAGCCTTGAAAGGGTCGAGCGGCAGCCCGTGATTATTTTTAACAGCATCATAAAACATCAGCGTCCCCTGAAAAAATCAGCAAGATCCGCAATACTGTCCAGCACCACATCCGCCTCATGCTCAAGATGATGCCGCTCCGCATTTCCCGTCAAAACCCCGATGGCCAAGCCGGCTCCGCCGTTCCGCCCTTCTTCGAGGTCATGCATATTATCGCCCACCATGGCGATTTCAGAGGTTTTCAAACCCGTATGCTCCGCAAACAGCCGCACCATCTGGCCAGAAGGTTTCGGAATGGCAACGGAGTCAGCACCCAGAATCGCATCGAAAAAGTGATCCACCTTCATGGCCCGCATGTGTCGCTTTGCCGAGGCCTCCCCGTCGTTTGTGGCCACTCCCAATCTGAAGTCCAGCGATTGCAATGCGCTCAAAACCGGTCCCAGCGGCATCAATGGCGTCATGTGAGTCAGCGCCAGATCGCCATAATCATGATTGAGGCGACGGGTGATAACTGCATGCTCCTCCGCGGCAGCGTCTGGCCACCACTGCTCCACCAGCTGCCGGGTCGTGCCACCAGCCAGCGTAGAGCCTGCGCGGAATGTATTGGAAACGGCATCTAGTCCACTGGCCACCATTTTCGCTTCCACAGCAGCCGCAGTTAATCCCTGCTCCTGTTTCAGCATCGCCTTGTAAAATGGCACCCAGGTGCCATGAGAGTCGATCAGCGTGCCATCCTTGTCGAACAAAACCGCCTTTATCGCCATCATGCGCCCCAGCGTGTGGTGAGAGCCGCCGCATCAGGCCGGGGCCTGTCCTCCAGCGGGACAGACGAAGTCCCGATATAAATCAGCCCGGCTACATTCTCCGAGGCCAAAAGCCCCATGGCCGTCTTCGCACCCGCATCATAGGCCACCCAGTCACTCTGCCACTGGGCATCAAAACCATAGGCCTGAGCCGCCAGAACCAGATTGTAACAAACCGCTGCCGCCGACATCTGTTGCTCCCACACCGGAATTTTCGCATGATCAGCAGCCGTCGAAACAACAGCCACCACAACAGGTGCTCGCAAAAACAGCCCTTTTTGAAAAGCGATATTCTCCGCCTGGTATTCCGGATGCAATTCGGCAAAGCGCGCCGCAAACCTGTCCCCCACCTTACCGCGCGCATCCCCCTCAAATACGATAAATCGCCACGGATTCAACTTGCCGTGGTCGGGCACACGAACTGCAATTGCGAGAACATCCCGTAACTGCAAAGCATCAGGCCCGGGCCCGCCCATGGCTTTGGCGGAAGCGGATTTGCGGGTTTTCAAAAATGTGAGAAGCGAAGAGTGATCATTGAGCTGGGTCATGATCACTATTTGGCGGGCCGCCCTGCGATTGGCAATGCTTACAATTGCAAGGGCGCCATTAACCAATAGTTAAGCATCTTATTGCGGCAGGCCCACCGCTGTGGTTTCTAGAGTCACCGGCCGGAGAGCTGGGGGAGAGTTGAACAAGGGGACAGTCGAATGGGCGTCAGCACCCGTCCATCGAAAAAACACCGCCAGCAGCGCAAGACTGCATGTTGCATGCTGGCGGTGGTCTTGTTTGTCAGTGCCACAAGCCCAGCCCTCACAGCAGCCCCTGTCATTGATGAAGCGCCGGGCGCAATCACCAAATCCATCGCCAACGATACGGCCCACGAGGTCTCCATCAGCATGGTGGAACCTGGCTCTGAAAGTCTGGCGCTGTCAGCCCGCCTCACCACCATGAGCCTGCACATCGCCCGCGATGTGGCCTGGCAGGTCCGCAATGATGCAGGCGAATTGGTATTGAACGCCACGGCAAATGAATTGCAGAGCCCCCTGCCCCCCGGCGAATATATTGTCGAAGCACAATATGGTGCGGTGTCGCTGCGTGAAACCGTGCGGCTTGTGCCTGGTAACAGCGTCTCTGTGAATTTCGTTCTGAACGCCGGTGGCCTGCGTGTTCTGCCCTCGGTCAAGGGAGTGGACAGTGCTGGCATCGTTTCAAAAACTCTGGTCTACGCCCTAGCAGGTCTCGACCAAGGGAAACTCGTCGCCCACTCGGAAACATCGGGCGAATTGCTGAAATTACCCGCAGGCCTCTACCGGGTCGAAACCCGCATGGGCGAAGGCAACGCCACCGCCGTGACCGATGTGCGCATTCGCCCCGGCAAGATGAGCGCCGTCGAAGTCAATCATCAGGCCGGCCTCGCCCGCCTGAATTTCGTGGGCGCACCTGACGCCGCGGTCACTTGGGACGTACGCCCGATTGACGGCGTGAAAATCACATCACTGCAAGGCATAACTCAGAAGCTTGCATTAAAACCGGGCACCTATCTCGCCGAAGCCCACGTCAACGGCGAAATCCTGACAGCAAAATTCAAGATCGTTGCAGGCGAAGAACGCGATATCATGCTGGGAAATTAGGCTGGCAGCGGAATGAACTCTTTCTCGTCTCCCGGCACAATCTGAAACCGCGCACGCGCCCAGTCATCTTTTGCAGCTTCAATCCGCTCTTTTGATGACGACACAAAGTTCCACCATATATAGCGCGGCCCATCCATGGGCTCACCGCCAAGCATCATGAAGCGTGCACCACGTGGCGATGCAATTACGATCGGGTCCTTGGGGTGAAACACCAAAAGTCGACCAGCTTCGAATACATCGCCAGCAACTTCGACCGAACCTTCAACAACATAGATACCGCGTTCAACATGCTCCGTAGGCAGAGGAATTCGACCACCTGCCTGCAACGCCACATCAGCGTAGAACAAATCCGAATGGGTCTTGACCGGGGACTTCGCCCCGAACATGGAACCGGCAATAATCCGCACACTGCGTTTGCCGTCAGTCAAAATGGGCAAGTCCGCATCGGCAACATGTTCAAAACCGGGTGCTGTATCCTCAAAGGACTTCGGCAAGGCCACCCAACTTTGAATGCCATAGAGCGGCGATTCAGTAAGTCGAGCAGCTGAAGGCGATCTCTCCGAATGCACAATACCCTTGCCAGCCGTCATCCAGTTCAGTTCACCGGGCTTGATTGGCTGGTCAAAGCCCAGGCTATCCTTGTGCTGAATGACACCGTCAAACAGCCAGGACACCGTCGACAAACCGATATGTGGATGCGGCCGTACATCCATGCCCTTTCCCGCCTTCAGCAAAACCGGACCAAACTGGTCAAAGAAAATGAACGGACCCACCATCTGCCGCTCAACCGAAGGCAAGGCGCGCCGCACTTCAAAATCACCCAAGTCCCGCGCCCGTGGCACAATGACGGTTTCAATCGCATCAGCCGCAGCAAGGTCTCCTGGCAGCGGATCTTCAACATGGGGCAGGCTCATGCGGCTTTCCTGTTCTTGAGTCCGGCACGCACCATGGGTGCCACCTTGGTTCCCAGCAATTCAATCGCCTTCAATTGCTCCGTATGCGGAACAGTTCCAATTGCCATCTGGATGAGAATGCGCGTATTGCCGAACACCTCATGCAATTCAATGATCCGCGCTGCCACCCGTTCCGGATCGCCAATCAGCAAATTGCCGTTGGGGCCAGCCGCAGCTTCAAAATGCGCCGAACCCTGGGGCGGCCAGCCACGTTCGCGGCCAATGCGGTTCATGACTTCCGTCTGCGCCGGACCATAAACAGCCTTCGCTTTCGCCATGGTCTCACCCACAAAGCCATGCATGTTCAAACTCAATTCCGCTTTTGAAGCATCCTTGCCGGCCTTGCGTAGTGTATCGCGATAAAGATCAAAGAACGGCGAAAACCGTTTCGGGTCCCCGCCGATAATCGCCAGTGCCATGGGCACATCGAGCGATGCCGCCCGCACCACAGACTGTGGCGTGCCACCAACAGCAATCCACACTGGAATTTTCCCCTGCTCCGGCCGTGGATAAATTCCGGCATTGTCAAGCGAAGGCCGCAAACTGCCCCGCCACGTGATGCGCTCCTGGTCCCGCAGCTTCAACAACAGATCCAGCTTCTCTGCAAACAGCGCATCATAATCATCCAGCTCATAGCCAAACAGCGGATATGACTCAATGAAACTGCCGCGCCCCGCCATGATTTCCGCCCGGCCATTGGACAAACCGTCGAGCGTCGCAAATTGCTGGTATACCCGCACAGGATCATCTGAACTCAAAACGGTAACGGCACTCGATAGCCGAATGTTTTTGGTGCGCGAAGCTCCAGCTGCCAAGGCGACAGCGGGAGATGACACCGCATAGTCAGCCCGGTGATGTTCGCCCACGGCAAACACGTCGAGCCCAACCTGATCCGCCAGTTCCATTTCTTCAACAAGATTGCGCAGGCGCTGCCCTGCGAATTCGGGTTGGCCCGCAGGCACATCGGCAAAAGTGTAAAGTCCAATTTCCATCTCAAAATCCCTCTTCAGGGCTTATTTGGAACTTTTGCTGTTACTTTTCAAGCCACGGCATTTGTCGGAACAATATTTAACCTCGTCCCACACCTTTTCCCACTTTTTCCGCCATGTGAATGGCCGCCCGCACGTGACGCAGGCCTTTGTGGGCAAATCGCTCTTTTTCTTCAAGCCTTGACCCGCAAGGTAGAGCGCCCACCATCCACGCCAATCACTTGGCCCGTGATCCAGCCCGCCTGATCTGAGAGTAAAAACGCCGCTAAAGCCGCCACTTCATCCGCTTCGCCCAATCGTTGCAATGGATGCATATTCGCTATGGCCTGAACAGTTGCTTCATTCGCCGTCATGAAAGCGGCCAGAGGCGTTTTTGTCAGCGACGGCGCAATCGCATTGACCCGGATTTTGGGTGCCCACTCCGCAGCCAGTGTCCGCATCAAGCCCTCAACTGCCCCCTTGGCCATGGCAATAGACGCATGAGAGGCAAAACCCTGCCCCACCGCCACAGTCGAAAACAGAACAATCGAAGCCGTCTGCATCTTGCTGGCCTTGAGCGCAGGCAAAGCCGCCTTTGCAGCCCGCAGCGCCCCCAAAGCATTGGTCTCGAAATCCTTGAGCGCATCAGCATCAGCCGTCCGATGCGCGGGTTTCAGGTTGATGGTGCCCACACAGTAAGCCAGCCCGTCCACCTCCGGCCCTGCCGCAAGCACAGCCTGTTCCAGCGCAGCAGCGTCAAGAACATCCGCCACCGCATGGGTTGCACCAAGTTCAGCGGCAAGGGCTGCGCCATTGCGCGAAATGAGATGCAAGGACGCCCCTTGCCTGGACAAGTTGCGGGCAAGCGCCCCGCCGATGCCAGAAGTTCCGATGATGATGTGTTTGGTCATGTTGGCGATACGTCTTGAAAGGTTGAAAAGTTCACTTCCCGCGCATCCTTCGAGGCTCGCGAGGGCCCGCCCTCTTGCGGGCCTCGAAGCACGCACACTCTCACCCCCGCCGTTTGCCTTCAATATCCGGAGCTGCTGGAAAACGAGACTTCAAATCCCGGTCCGTCACACTCATGTGATTGCGCGTATATTGTTCGGATGCCTTGCGCAACGGCTGAAAATCCCACGGAAACAGTGAGCCGTTTTTCATGGCCTGAAACAACATTAACCGCGCCTGCTGGCTCTCCAGCACGTCCGCATGAATGCGCGGAATGTCGAATTTCGCAATCACTTCGGCGCGCATGGTTTTCACAAGCGGATGGGTTTCAGCAAGATTGTCCATCTCCTCCGGATCATCCAAAAGATTGAACAACTGGTCAGGATCAACCGGTGAATAAATGAATTTCCAAGGTCCGCGCCGTAGCATGTAAAGTGGCGCAATCGCACCCTCGGCCAGATATTCACCCCAAGCCGTATGCTCAGGATTTTCAGCAGCACCATTCAACAGTGGCACCAGAGAACGGCCATCAACCTGCCGGGCAAGCTCCGGCCCATCGCCCTGCCCGAGTTCAGCCAATGTCGGTAAAATATCTGCCAGGGTTACAGGTTCCGAAACCCGGCGCGGCTTGAACCGCGAGGGGTTCCAAACAAGAAACGGCACATGCGCCGCAGGTTCAAGAAACGACATCTTGTACCAAAGCCCGCGCTCTCCCAGAAAATCCCCATGATCTGATGTGAATACCACCACCGTGTTCTCCAGCATGCCAGTCGTCTCAAGCGTATTGAGCAACTGCCCCACAAGTGAATCCACATAGGAGATATTGGCGTAATAGCCATGCCGCGCGGAACGGACATCGGCTTCAGAAACGGTATAGTCGTCCATGGCCGACATTTCATGGAGCCGCTGGCTATGAGCATCGAGTTCATGTTTCGCCTTGTGTGCTGTTTGCGGCATGTCGATGTCTTCGTCGCGGTACAGATCCCAGAATTGTTTCCGCGCAGCATAAGGGTCATGCGGATGTGTGAACGACGCCATCAGCGCCAACGGCTTGTCGGCGTCAAAGCGCGCATGGTCATAAATCTTGCGCACCGCTTGAAAGGCCACGTCGTCATCAAATTCAAGCTGGTTCGAAATCTCGGCAATGCCTGGCTGCAGCACACTGGTCATGTTATGATACCACCAGTCAATGCGCTCCTGACGAAGCCGCCAGTCCGGCGTCCAGCCGAAATCTGCCGGATAGATATCCGTGGTCAGCCGCTCTTCAAGCCCATGCAATTGGTCGGGCCCGACAAAATGCATCTTGCCAGACAAGCACGTCTTGTATCCCTCCTTGCGCAAATAGTGTGCCCACGTGGGAATGGCCGATGGAAACTCCGCCGCATTGTCATAGACCCCGGTGCGAGACGGCAGCAGACCATTCATGACAGTAGCACGGGCGGGAGCACATAGCGGGCTGGACGAATAGGCGTTCTCGAACACCACCCCTTCCTTGGCAAGCCGCGAAAGGTTCGGCGTTTGCACAAGGGGGCGGCCATGAAACGGCAAGTAGCGCGCCGCCAACTGATCAGCCATCACAAACAGGATGTTGGGTTTCTTGTGCGCCACCATTATAGTCCCCCCATGAAAACAGTCTTGCTGCTGCTGATCAGATTCTACCAGCTTACACTATCTTCGATCATGGGGCGTCAATGCCGCTTCCTTCCGACATGTTCGGACTATGCGCGGCAGGCAATAGAAATTCACGGGGCCGTGGACGGTGGAATCCTCGCCACAAAACGCATTTGCCGCTGCCATCCCTGGGGGGGAGATGGTTTTGATCCTGTGCCCCCAAAACACTAACGGGGAGCCTTGGCCCCCCGCGATTTGTTGTTGAATGAGGTAGAACTCAGAAGGCCCAGATTGCGCCGAGGCGTACTTCATGATTGCCGAACTTGCGAATGTCGACATCGCATGTAACAGCGCAACTGGTGCTGTAATATTTGTCGCCAGCATATTTGGTATATAGATAGTCAAGTTTCAGACGGAACTGGTCGGTAAAGGCATGTTCCACGCCGCCACCAATTGTCCAGCCCCAATGTTTGCCGGTGATGTTGTTTGGATCGGCAGCAACAATACCGTCAAGATTGCCCTGTGCAAATGCGGCACCGCCCGTCAGGAAGAACAATGTATTGTCTTCGGCCCAGCCAACGCGACCACGCATGGTGATTTCATGGTTGAGCCTGAAGGCGAAGTCAGCAGTCGGGTCATTGTTCTCGACCACATCATTGGTGCGGCTCCAGTCAGCTTCAGCACCAATCACCCAGTTGTCAAACTGATGGTTGTAGCCGACCAGCGCGCCACCCTTGAAGCCACAACCGGCCATTTCGTAAAGCTGTGGACCAGAGTTGTCGAACAACGTACCGTCGATACAAGAGCTTCCAATCAGCGCACCAACATAGGCACCCGTCCAGTCGTAGGTCGCTGGACGCAATTCTTCGACAGGTGGCGGTGGCGGCGGAACATCAAGGTCAGCAGCCAGGGCCGAAGCAGCAGGCACAAAGGCCGCGGTAAACAAGGCAAGACGCAGAAGAAATTTGTGCATGTGATTTTACCCAATACAGTTAACAGACAATAGTGAGACAATGACCTGTTAAGGTTAATGCGTGGTAAAACGGAAACAGGGTTGCGCAAGTATTTTTATGCGCCCCTTGACCCTGCTCCCGCCGCCATGCGATTTCGGCACTGTAAAGCAATGATTTGACCTACCCGCGCACGTATGCGGGAGTGGGCAGGAGAACCGAAAATGATCAACGTCACATTCCCCGATGGCAACCAGCGCCAATATGAAACGGGAACCACGGCAGCCCAGATTGCCGCCTCCATTTCCAAATCCCTGGAGAAGAAAGCCGCAGCTGCCGTTGTAGATGGTTCACTTGCAGACCTGTCCGACCCCCTCACCCGCGATGTGAAACTGGAATTGATCACGCGTGATGATCCACGCGCCCTCGAACTCATCCGCCATGACGCCGCCCACGTTCTCGCCGAAGCGGTGCAGGAACTCTTCCCCGGAACCCAGGTGACGATCGGACCTGTGATTGAAAATGGTTTCTATTACGACTTCGCCCGCAACGAGCCTTTCACCACAGCCGACTTCGCGCCCATCGAAAAAAAGATGCGCGAGATTATTGCCCGAGACAAGCCATTTACAAAGTCAACGAAAACGCGCGAAGAAGCCAAAGAGTTTTTCCGTGCCAAGGGCGAGAACTTCAAAGTCGAATTGGTCGACACAATCCCCGGCAATGAAGACATCAAATTCTACGATCAGGGCGGCTGGATCGACTTGTGTCGTGGTCCCCACTTCAACTCCACCGGCAAAATCGGAACGGCCTTCAAGCTGATGAAGGTGGCAGGAGCCTATTGGCGCGGCGATTCAAACAATCAGATGCTGACGCGCATCTATGGCACGGCGTGGCACACCGCCGAAGATTTGCTAAACTATGTGACGGCCCTCGAAGAAGCCGAAAAGCGCGACCACCGCAAACTCGGTCGCGAAATGGACCTGTTCCATTTCCAGGAAGAAGGCCCCGGCGTCGTCTTCTGGCACCCCAAGGGCTGGGCCATGTTCCAGCAACTTGTGGCCTACATGCGCCGCCGGCTGAACCGCTTGGGCTATGACGAAGTGAACGCGCCCCAACTACTCGACAAGTCGCTGTGGGAAACAAGCGGACACTGGGGCTGGTACAAGGACGCCATGTTCGGCGCTACTCCCGCCGGCGAAGCCGTGGAAGATGGCGAACGCACCTATGCCATCAAACCGATGAACTGCCCCGGCCACGTACAAATCTTCAAGCATGGCCTGCGTAGCTACCGCGAATTGCCCATGCGCCTCGCCGAGTTCGGCGCAGTGCATCGCTACGAACCGTCTGGTGCCTTGCACGGCCTCATGCGTGTGCGCGGCTTCACGCAAGACGACGCCCATATTTTCTGCACCGAAGCCCAGATGCAGGACGAGTGCCTCAAGATCAATGATCTCATTCTCTCGACCTACAAGGATTTCGGCTTCGAGCAGATCGTGGTGAAACTCTCTACCCGCCCGGAAAAGCGTGTGGGCAGCGATGAGGCGTGGGACCGCGCCGAAGCTATCATGACAACAGTGCTGGAAAAAATTGCTGCCGCATCAGACGGCAAAATCAAAACCTCGATCAATCCCGGTGAGGGTGCGTTTTACGGTCCCAAGTTTGAATATGTCCTGCGGGACGCCATCGGCCGCGACTGGCAGTGTGGCACCACGCAAGTGGACTTCAACCTGCCGGAACGCTTCGGTGCTTTCTACATCGGCGAAGACGGCAACAAGCACGTCCCCGTCATGATCCACCGCGCCATCTGCGGATCGATGGAACGCTTCCTCGGCATTCTCATGGAAAACTACGCCGGTCATTTCCCCTTGTGGATTGCCCCCACCCAAATCGTAGTCGCCACCATCACAAGTGAAGCCGACACCTACGCCGAAGAAATAGGCCAGTTGTTACGCGACCATGGCCACCGCATTGTCGTTGATACCAGAAACGAAAAGATCAACTACAAAGTCCGCGAACACTCGGTGAAGAAAGTTCCAGTGATCCTGGTGGTGGGCAAACGCGAAATGGAAGACCGCGCCATCAACATGCGGCGGCTGGGATCACAGGATCAAAAGGCAATAAGTCTGGTGGATGCATTGGCAGCGCTGAAGACCGAAGCGACACCGCCGGATTTAAAATAAAAACATAGACCTTCGCACCTCCGTCATTCCAAACGCGAAACGTAGCGAAGCGGAGTGAGCGATTTGGAATCCAGCTTTGGGCAGGCAAAGCGCGTTTCCAAATCTCTTGTCTCGCTTCGCTACAGGCGCGTTTGGAATGACGAAAATTTCTTGCTGGCGGCTTCACGACCAAAGTCCTTCACTTCGTCGCGTCGCTCAAAACCTCTTGAGCCCATTGGTTAAGGCTCTTGCCCTGCAATTCAGCCGCAAGAGCTGCTTTTGCGTGTACCGCAGGATCAATACGAAACATCACTTTGCCGGAATAAGGCTTCTCCGGACGCTTGCTGATTTCTTTGCAGAGTTGGAGATAATCATCCACCGCCTCTTTGAAAGCAGCCTTGATCTCATGAACAGTATTGCCTTCGTAGGTGATGATATCAGCAATGCCCAGCAATCGGCCATGCAAGCAATCATCCTCAATCGAAAGCTCTACGCTGCCGTAGTAACCTTTAAATTTCATGGTTTCGGTCATGGTTTAATTCCAATCGTGTTCAGGTAATCCCTCAATGCGCGGACAACATACTCTTTTGCTTCTTTGCGCGGATGTGGCCGATGGGCTGCAAACGACTTGTTCTCGAAAACAAATCGGACGCGTGAACCCGATCCTTCAATACTTTTACAACCAATCGCCAAAAGAAGCGCTTCTATGTCGGTCCACGGAATATTTGACTTCGTTGGTTCAGCGAAAACCGTCGCCAAAGTCTTGCGGTGCCGACTGTTCATGCTAGCAATGTATGCTAGCAGATGTAGAAATGCAAGGGCCTATCACAGCTTCGGCATATCCCGCACAAACGGCAAATCCAGCGTGCTGAGCACATCATTCACCGGAAGCCAATAAACCACGGCGAACACCACCGTCGCCATTACCGTTGTCACCCCGGCTTTCCACTTCAGGCCGTGCACCACAGGTGCACCGTCGTCATTGCCCTCCTCCACCGCGTCACCTGCCTCGGCAGCATTCCGCACCCCGAACGGCAGCACCGTGAACAGCACCAGCCACCAGATGACGAAATAGATCGCTACTGCACTTGTCCAATTCATGCCTGTTCCAGTTCCACCAATGTGCCGTTGAAATCCTTGGGGTGCAGGAACAGCACGGGCTTGCCATGCGCCCCGGTTCTAGGCGTACCATCGCCGAGAATACGCGCACCCTTGGCCAGCAGATGATCCCGCGCCAGCAAAATATCATCCACTTCGAAGCAAACATGATGCATGCCCCCCGCCGGATTTTTCGCCAGAAATCCGGCAATTGGCGAGGCCTCGCCAAGTGGCTCCAGCAACTCTACTTTCGTATTCGGCAGTGTCACGAAAACGACTGTAACACCGTGCTCCGGCTGCGGTAACGGTGCTGAAACAAAAGCCCCCAGCACATCCGAATAGACAGCGCTGGCCGCCGCAAGATCCGGCACCGCTATAGCGATATGGTTGAGACGTCCGATCATGCCGCGCGCCCTTTTGCAAGCGCTTGCTCCAACATGGCCCGCGCCTGCGGAAAGACCATATTGCGCGGGCCAAAAACATGGCGCTCCAGAAAATAGCCCGTCAATTTCAAACCCGCCATCACATCATCCACTGTTGCCTCACCATGTCCGCCTAGAAAAGCTGGCAGCGCAAACAACCTGTCATGATAGGGCTTGCCTGCAACGGCACTGACCGCGCGTCCCGTCTTGGGCGAAACATAAACAAGTTCTTCGACTTCACCCGTCGAGGCACATTTAGAAAGATCAAGACCAAAGCCCAATTCATCCAGCAATCCCATTTCCCAGCGCACCATCAACGACGGCCACAGCTCATCATGGTCAATCGCTTCCAGCACAATGCGCATGGCGTCATAGAGACGAGGATGCGGCTCTCGCTCCGGCAACACCTGCGCCAGTGCCGTCAGCGATCCAAGCCCGGTTAACCGGAGAGCATTCTCGATAATGAACCCTGCCCGTAACGATACGGGCTCAAGCGCAAAATTCCCCAGATGCTCCTCAAGCCGCGCCCGCCACGTGATCGACACCAGATTGCCCGCCATCAACACGGGCCGCATATGTCGCGACCGCCCACCCCGCACCAAGCCTAGACAACGGCCATGACTCTCGGTGAAAATCTCGGCGATGGCAGACGTTTCGCCATGACTGCGCACGGCCAGGATCACGCCTTCGTCGCGCCACTCCAAATCAAAGCCCCATCATGCGCAGGCGCTCGGGATCTTTCGTCCAGTTCTCCCTAACCTTCACGAACAGGAACAGGTGCACCTTGCGCTCCAGCGCATCCTCCATGTCCTTGCGTGCCAATTGCCCCAGCAATTTGACAGATGCTCCTCCCTTGCCGAGCACAATCGCCTTCTGGCTGTCCCGCTCGACAAATATTGTCTGTGAAATTTTCACCGACCCATCGCGCCGTTCTTCCCATGCCTCGGTTTCCACCGTGGACGCATAGGGAAGCTCGTCATGCAGGCGTTCGTAGATTTTCTCGCGCGTAATCTCAGCCGCGATGAAGCGCAAATTCACATCTGCCGCCTGGTCTCCCGGATAGTGCCACGGCCCCGGCGGCATCAGCGACACGATCTTCGTGCGCAGCGCGTCAACACCAGAGCCATTCAAGGCACTCACCATATAAGTGGACGTGAACGAAAACGCTTCGTTGATTTGCTGCGACAGCGGCAACAAATGTTCGGCCCGCAGCAGGTCCACCTTGTTGAGAACCAACATGGCCTTTGCCTTGTTGGCCTTTAATTGCTCAATGATTTTTTCCGCCTGCTCGTCCATGCCGCGCCGCGCATCAATCAGCAGTAGCACCGCATCAGCCTCGGAGGCCCCGGCCCACGCACTCTGAACCATATGTTCATCAAGCTTGCGTTTGGGTGCGAAAATACCAGGCGTATCCACCAGCACCGCCTGTACACCGCCTTCAACCAGAATGGCGCGAATGCGCGCCCGCGTCGTCTGCACCTTGTGCGAGACGATGGAAATCTTCGACCCCACAAGCTGGTTCACCAGCGTGGACTTGCCAGCATTGGGCGCACCGATGATGGCGGCAAAACCGAAGTGGGTTTGGGTAACTTCTGTCATGTTCTCAATTTGCCTGACTCGATAAAATTCTGGGCCGCAGCCATTTCCGCAATCTGCTTGGAGCGCCCCCTGCCCTCAGCCTGTCCATATTTCGCAACCGTCAGCCGCACGGTGAATTCCGGCTGATGTTCAGGGCCAGACCGTTCTGTTACTTCGTAAACGGGAAGCGACGTGCCCCGCGCCAAAACCCATTCCTGCACAAAAGTCTTGGCATCTTTGCGCGCTGTTTCCGGCTTTTTCAGATGGTCCGCCCAATGCATTAACACGAATTGCCGCGCCACATCCATGCCGGCATCCATATAAACAGCACCGATTACAGCTTCCATCACGTCGCCCAGAATGGAGCGCATGCGATTGACACCATGTCGCATCTCTCCCACGCCCACTTTCACGATATCAGCCAGTCCCAGATTTTCCGCTACATCAGCGCAGACCTCACCGCGCACGAGGGAACTGTGTCGGGCAGACAGTTTGCCTTCGCGCTCGCCACCGTGCTGGCGGTAAAGTGCTTCTGCTATCACGAGGCCGAGAACGCGATCACCCAGAAATTCCAGCCGCTCATAGCTGTCAGCAGCCTTGGGCACACTGCCGTGTGTGAGCGCCTGCTCAAGCAGGGTCAGATTAGAGAAGTCATGGCCAATCCGCGCCGCAATCCCTTCGGTGCCCAAGGGCTTGCGTTTGGCCATCGCTGCGTCAGATGAGGTTGAAGAACCGCGACCAGCGGATCTTGAACGGCCATTCCCAGATTTTCTTCAGCGTTGCGTCAGAGCCAATTGAGAAGAACAGGATATCGGCACGGCCAACAAAATTCTCGATTGGCACATAGCCCACCTTGTCCAGATAGCGGCTGTCCTGGCTGTTGTCCCGGTTGTCACCCATCATGAAATAATGGTTTGCAGGAACCGTATAGACTTCAGTATTGTCGACACCACCAACCGGAGTGGCGTCCAGCACACGGTATGTTATGCCATTGGGCAGTGTTTCAACATATTGTGGGATGGGCGTGCCACCACCGCCTTGCGGATCATTGTCGACATAGTCTTCGATTCGCTCTTTCTTGACTTCAACATCATTGATGAAAAGAACGCCTTCTTTCATCTGGATGCGGTCACCCGGCAAACCAATGACGCGCTTGATGTAGTCAATATTCAAATCACCCGGATACTTGAAGACAGCTACGTCACCGCGCGTCGGAACATCAGCAAGGACCTTGCGACCCGGGAAATCGACGAACGAACAGCAACTGATCCAGTTTTTATCAGACCAGCCGAAGTTAAAGTTAAAGCTATACTTTCCATACCCGTAGGAAAGCTTTGAAACAAATAGGTAATCCCCAACCTGTAATGTCGGATACATTGAAGAGGACGGAATATTGAACGGCTGAAAAAAGAAAGTCCGCACAAAAAATGCAATCGCCAAAGCCTGAATGATAACCTTGGCGGTTTCCCAAATACCTTCGTCTGGCTTCTTGCCTACCGCACGGGCCGCGGCCATGGCGTGATCTTGCTTGCTCATTTCATCTCCGAATTGCAGACACGTCGGCCACCGCCTGCCAAGGCACTATATAGCGTTTGCGATTGTGGCGTTGCAATGAAACTAGGCGGGGTGCGTCCTGATGTTGCATTTTGGCAACAGGAATGGCTCCTACACCGCTTCAATAATTACAATCGCCTGCGCATAGGGATACTCATCTGTCATCGTCAAATGCACCACAGCCTGCTTCCCTTCAGGCACCATGCGTGCCAATTGCGCAGCAGCCCCATTGGTCAATTGTATCGTCGGCTTGCCCGAAGGCAAGTTGACCACACCCATATCCCGCCAGAACACGCCGTTGCTAAGCCCCGTGCCCAAAGCCTTGGAACAAGCTTCCTTCGCCGCAAAGCGCTTCGCATAACTGGGAACTCGTTGGGCCCGATTCTCGGACTTGCGTTTTTCAACCTCTGTAAAAATCCGTTCGATGAATCGCTGGCCATGCTTGTCAATCGTCTTCTCGATTCTGCGAATGTCGATGATGTCATTACCAATGCCGAGAATCATTTCTTCAAGCCCCGACTTCCAGGTTTGTAGGCTGGAATAGCCGCGAGTTCTGGCGGCAAGGAATCAGCGGCATAAGTTGGTACATCCAATTCGGTCAAGGCAAACAACGGCACCCCCACATCGGCCTTCCCACCGGATCGGTTTATCAAACAAGCCGCCGCAATAGTATTCCCACCCAGCGCTGCAATGCCTTCGATACATTCGCGCGACGACAGACCCGTGGTTACAATATCTTCCACCATCAACACCCGCGCACCGGGTGCAATGTCAAAGCCCCGCCGCAATTCCAGCTTGCCCTCAACCCGCTCAAAAAATACCGAAGGCACTTCCAATTGCCGCGCCATTTCGTAACCAACCACAACCCCACCCATGGCGGGAGATACCACAAGGTCAATCGCACCATATCCGGCAGCCCGCACATGGTCGGCCAAGGCAGAGCACAACCGCGCCGCCCGCGCCGGGTCCATCAGCACCCGCGCACACTGTAGATAGCGCGACGAATGCAGCCCGGACGACAATATGAAATGCCCCTCCAGCAGCGCGCCCGCCGCGCGGAATTCGTTCAAAACATCGTCATGGGACAGCATTGGATTATCCTGTGATGCGCAAGGCATCGCTCACGCTTGGTTTGGTTTTGATCTCGGAAATGATCTGGTTCAGGTGCCGCACATCAAACACTTCGAGCAGGATTTCAAGTTCGAAGAAATCCCGCACCCCCTCCCGCGCCTGCAGGTTCAAGCCGTCAATGTTGCCACCCTTGTCACTGATGGCTTGTGTCACATTCGCAAGCGCGCCAATCTCGTTGATCAGGGTCACCTTGATGCGTGCGGGAAAGCGCTGCCCTTCCTCAACATTGCCCCATGCGAGATCAACCCACCGCTCAGGCTCCGAGTCAAATTTTTCCAAAGCCTCGGCAAAAATAGGGTAGATGGTAATGCCTTCACCGGGCGTCACAATACCAACGATCCGTTCACCCGGCACGGCACCAGTACGCAAATGGATTTTCAGAATTGATCCTGCCGCGGCACCACGCACAGGAATTGAAAGTTCGCCCGATTTCTTCGACGTAATCTTGCGTCGCGCCGCCTTGATGTCCGCCTCATCCACATCAACGCCCATGGCTTTCAACACATCAACCGCCGACAATTCACCCTTGCCCACGGCAGACAAAACATCATCCGAATTTTTCTGGCCAAGCCGGGGTGCTGCCTTCGCCATAAGTTTGTCAGTAAATTCCATCTTGTGGCGATCCAGCAGCTTCACCACCATTTCCTGGCCAAGCCCGGCAAACTGTTTGCGCTGGGCGGAACGTGTGGCACGGCGTATGGCAGCCTTGGCCTTGCCAGTAATCGCAATGGCCTCCCAGGCTGGTGGCGGCACCTGCGCTTCCGAGCGGATGATACTCACCTCATCGCCGTTCTTGAGTTCCGTCACCAGCGTGGCATTGCGACCATTGATCTTGCAGCCCACGCAACTGTCCCCCACCGATGTGTGAACAGCATAGGCAAAGTCAATCGGCGTCGCGCCGCGCGGCAGCGCAATCAATTGACCCTTGGGCGTGAAGCAGAACACCTGATCATGGAACAACTCCAAACGCGTATGCTCCAGAAACTCCTTCGGGCTGTCACCCTCCTGCAAAACTTCCATAAGATGCCGCAGCCAACGATAAGCGTTGGATTCCGCCGCCGCCTCCGACATGCCTTGATCCGCCAGCTTGGCATCGGGCGCTTCCTTGTAAAGCGAATGGGCCGCCACCCCGCGTTCGGCAATCTCATGCATGATCCGTGTACGGATCTGCATTTCCACCCGCATATGATGCGGTCCGATAATTGTTGTGTGTAGCGACCTATAATCATTCTGCTTGGGGTTGGAGATATAATCCTTGAACCGCCCCGGCACCGCCCGCCAGGTCCGGTGCACCAGCCCCACAGCACGGTAACAATCGTCCAGCGTCGTCACGATCACGCGAAAGCCGAATATGTCAGACAACTGATCCAGTGAGAGATGTTTCCGTTCCATCTTGCGCCAGATCGAGTAGGGCCGCTTTTCCCGGCCAGAAACTTCCGCCCCCAGACCACGGGAATCAAACAGCTTGCGCAGTGACTCCTCGATTTCCTGCAGCATATTCCCGCTTTCATCATGCAGGCGGTCCAGCCGGTCCTGGATGATGGTATTGGCATTGGGGTTGAGAATACGAAACGCAATATCCTCCATCTCGTCCCGGACAAGCTGCATGCCCATGCGGCCCGCCAGCGGTGCGTAGATGTCCATGGTCTCTTCCGCGATTCGCTTGCGCTTCTCGGGCTTCACGTGCTGCAATGTCCGCATGTTATGCAGCCGATCAGCGAGCTTCACCAGCAGCACCCGCACATCCTTCGACATGGCGATGAGCAACTTGCGCAAGTTCTCGGCTTGCGTCGCCTCCTTCGTCACCCGGTCCAGCTGCTTGATCTTGGTAAGCCCATCCACCAGCGAAGCAATCTCTGCCCCGAACTTGTCGTGAATTTCCTGGTGTGTGGCTTCGGTATCTTCCACCGTGTCATGCAAAAGTGCAGCAACAATGGTCGCATCATCCAGCTTCATGTCAGCCAGAATGGCAGCCACTTCGAGGGGATGATTGAAATAGGCTTCTCCCGAAGCCCGTTTCTGGTTGCCATGGGCTTTCATGGCGTAAACATAGGCCCGGTTCAGCAGGTCCTCGTTCGCATCGGGGTCATACTTGGTGACCCGCTCCACCAATTCATACTGGCGCATCATGTCGTTACATTACGCATAAAAAAGCCGGGGACCAGCCCCGGCTTGAAATATCGTGTATATAGCGACCTTTAGTAGCCGTTACGTTGGCTACCGGGGCTTTCCGCTGGCGGCATGCCTTCAAGACCGCGCAACAATTCTTCTTCCGTCATCTGCTCGAACGTCTCGTCCGGAGCATCGACAACCGACATGTCGCCAGACAGGGCAATGAGCGGCATTTCCGTCTGCTCAGGCTCATCCACATCAACATGCTTCTGCATGGCGTGAATGAACTCCTCGCGCAGATCATCCTTGTTGATGGTCTCGGCCGCAATTTCGCGTAAGCTCACGACTGGATCCT
This sequence comes from Hyphomicrobiales bacterium, assembly GCA_031430915.1. GTDB lineage: Bacteria > Pseudomonadota > Alphaproteobacteria > Rhizobiales > Aestuariivirgaceae > Aestuariivirga. Next base: position 4,081 of record JANPCL010000091.1, on the reverse strand, counting down.
TGTCGCGGTCACGTTCAACCGTGAGAGGGGCACCTTGTGAAACCAGACGGGCCCGGTGGGCGGCCAGCAGAACCAGCTCGAAGCGGTTCGGCAACTTGTCAATGCAGTCTTCGATGGTGACGCGCGCCATGAAGCGTGTACTCCTGCGAAAGGGTTGGGATTAAGCGCGCTTCTAGCTACAATGCCTTTGAAACGCAAGCGAAGGTTACCCCATGCTTCAAGACAGGCCAAATGACCGCCCCAACCGCATTCCCTGACCAGCACTCTTCGCACAATAACTGGTCAGCGCTTTACAGCAACCAGACCGCCGCCAACCCCAGAAACGCGAAGAACCCCACCACATCCGTCACTGTCGTTACAAAAGCCCCTGACGCAATGGCCGGATCAATCTCAAAATGATCCAGCGTCAACGGCACTAAAATCCCGGCCACCGCCGCCGCCATCAGGTTGATCACCATGGCAGCTGCGATCACACCGCCCAAGCCCTCTGATCCAAACCACATCCACGCAAACAGACCCATGATCACGGCAAACACCAAGCCGTTCAGCAGCCCCACGGAACACTCACGCAATGTCACCTTGACGGCATTCACAGGCCCCAACTGCCGCGTCGCCAGCGCACGCACCGCCACAGTCATCGTCTGCGTCCCAGCATTGCCGCCCATGGAAGCCACAATCGGCATCAGGATCGCCAAGGCCACCATCTGCTCAATCGTCGCATCAAACCACGATATCACCCAGGAGGCTCCGATGGCTGTCAGCAAATTCACAAACAACCACATGAAGCGGGACTGCGCCGTTTCCCACACGCCATCGACAACACTATCCTCGGCCCCAACACCGCCCAAATGCAGAATGTCTTCGCCAGCGGATTCCTGGATCACGTCCAGAATATCATCCACCATCAACATGCCCACAAGCTTGCCGCCTTCGTCCGTGACAGCCGCCGACACCAGATTATAGCGCTCGAACTTCGACGCCACATCATGTTCGTCATCGGTGACGCGGAACACCGTCTGCTCTTCGTCCATGATTGTGGAAATGCGCTTGTCCCGGTCTGCCCGCAGCAACCGGCTCAGCGGCACAGCCCCGGTCAAATGATACCCGGCATCCACCACATAAAGCTCAACGAAATTTTCAGGCAGGGCCCGCGCCACGCGGACATGGTCAATCACCTTCTGCACAGTCCAGGTAGAATCAACTGCCACAAATTCAGTCTGCATCAAACGGCCGGCCGCACCGTCGGCAAAATCCAGCGCCCGGGACAGAGTCGCGCGGTCCTGTTTCGAAACCTTCGACAGAATCTCGGCCCGCTCTTCCCGGTCCAGTTCCTCGATCAGGTAAACGGCATCGTCCGTATCCAGTTTCCTGATAGCCGATGCGATGACATCGGCAGGCAGCGCCTCCACCAATTCATCACGCACACTCTCGTCAAGTTCCGCCAGCGCTTCCACATCGAAAGATTTGCCAAGCGCTGAAATTAACCGAACCCGGTCATCCTGCGGCAGGAATTCAATGAGATCGGCCAAGTCAGCCGCGTGCAGATCTTTGGTTTTTGCACGAACGGTTTTGACATCATCCCGTGCCAGCGCAGCATGAACCGACGCCACGAATTCCGGGAGAATGTCGCCCCATTCATCCCGTACAGCTTCGACGTGATCGATCTCGCTCATGGCTCGCCCCGCCCCCGGTTGGGGGTTGTTTTCTAATCATCTGAGGATCATCACTTGAAGCACAATCCCCGAAATTCAATCAAGAAATTTCAGGAATGGTGCGGCCGAAAGGACTCGAACCTTCACGAGTTTCCCCGTTACCACCTCAAGGTAGTGCGTCTACCAATTCCGCCACGGCCGCATGCCTGATTGTGTCAAGCGGCGCAGCCATTAACAGGCCCGCCCGCCCAGCGCAACCCCTGCCACATCATACCTCGCGTGGTTAATGAAATGCACTGCATTTACATAGATTTGCACCACGCCGCTGAACCCCGCTGCAACACCTCACTGTTACTTTGATCAGCACAAGAAACCTGAATGGGGCGTCAAAATGAAGATCAAAACCGCAGTGGGGGCTGCACTTCTGGCAACCGCACTCAACAGTTTGCCAAGTTTGGCGGCAGGTTACATCGGCAAAGCTGAAAACGCTGGCGCGCGTTTTAGTTTCGCCCTGCCAAAAACCGAAATCGCCCATGCGCCAACAAAAGTCGCCCGTCGCATCAACATCCCACAATCAAACGACAACGGTATTTTCACCATCGAATACGGCGACACCTTGCCCCCCATCGGATTTGTGAATTTTTGCGCCAGCAACAAGGCCGAATGCGAGGACTATTCCTGGGGCGAGAAACTCAAGCCACAAAAGCTGAACCTGACGCCCGGGCAATGGAAACTGCTTTACCATGTCAACACCGAGGCAAACGGCCGGATCAAACCCATCAGCGACCAGGCCCTCTATGGCCAACCAGAACTCTGGGCCTATCCAAAAAACGCCGGTGACTGCGAAGACTATGTGCTGCTGAAAAAGCGCACCCTTGAGAAAGCGGGCCTGCCCGCCAAGTCCCTGCAAATCACCGTCGTGCTGGACGAGCACGGTGAAGGCCACGCCGTACTCACCGTTGCTGCAAATACCGGTGACTATGTTCTCGACAATCGCCGCGACGACATCCTGTTGTGGAACGACACCAATTACACCTTCCTCAAGCGCCAGTCCGGCTGGAACCCACGCAACTGGGTGGCCCTGCTGAGCAAGTCACAGCCTGCCTCCACAGTGGCTACGGCGCGCAGACGATAAGGTAAGAAACAGGCCCGGCCGGTGTCCCCCATCCCCCAAACCGCCGGGCTTCTCGGAGCCGGCAGCGTCCCACCCGCTGTCGGCTCCACTTTTTTATGCAAGCGGTGTTCGCTCACCCAGCACATAGCGCACCACATCAACATAATCGAACGCCAACGACACCACAAAAACCGCCAGAACCACCAGCATGATCCGCCTTGGCCAGACTGGCATGTCATTGCGTTTGATCTGCCGGAACAGGAACCACACCAGCGGCGTCCAGACAATGATATGCGGCAAGCCCAGCAGTTTCACATAGCCCAGAGCGCCAAATATCCTGAACACGCCAAATCCGGCGAGCAATGAAGCAGCAACGATAATCACTGCGGCGAGTCTGCTTTGCTTCCAGATCAGCAGGCTGAGCGGCACCGGCACGATGCAGAACACCATGAAATAATTCCAGTATTGCACCCATAGCGGCTGTGTGGCGAGGGCTTGCGATAACGTCATGATCTGCGCTCCAATCCCGCTGCAAACCGTTTCCAGTTCCGCTGATACCCTGAAGCCGACGCCGTCAATTTCGCTACGGCATCTTCGTCCAGCACCCGGATGACTTTCCCCGGTTGACCGACAACCAAGGAATTATCCGGAATGACCTTGCCCTCCGGGATCAGCGCCCCCGCTCCGATCAGACAATTCTGTCCAACCTTGGCATGGTTCAAAACAATCGCCCCCATGCCGATAAGCGAATTGTCGCCAATCTCACAACCGTGCAAAATCGCCTTGTGGCCAATCGTGCAATTGCGGCCAATGGTCAACGGCGCACCCATGTCAGTATGCAGCACGCAAGCCTCCTGCACGTTGCTGCCGGCCCCAACGGTGATCCATTCATTATCGCCGCGCAGCACTGCACCAAACCACACGCTGGCGTCAGCCAGTACGCGTACCTTGCCGATCAAATCAGCCGAGGGCGCAATCCAATATGTCCCCTCCACCGGAAGATCGGGAGAAACGCCATCGAGTGCATAAACAGCCATGAAACATCCTCAGGTGAAACCAAACACCTGGTTGAGGATAAACACACCCTGCAGAAAACTCCACACCAGACCCGCAGCGATAATGGGAATGCCGAACAAGGGCTGTGCAATCAACCACCAGAAGCCATCCAGCAGAATTGTTGTGGGCGCACTCAAGACTGCGGCCAGTACGCGAAACGGTGTCATCACAGTTGGATTGGGATCAAGCACATCGCCCAGGCGCGGCGCCTCACCCGTAAAAATTACCCAGGCATTGCCAACCAGACCCGACGAAACAA
>JANPCL010000090.1:0-2905 GCA_031430915.1 Hyphomicrobiales bacterium | reverse complement strand
AAATCCAATCAGGGTTTCAAGCCGTGGACGGAGGAGAAGAAGAACGCATTGCGCGCCACGCTTCGTGAACACTTGAAAACAATAAATGAACTGCTTGGCAGCCAGGGAGGAAACCATGCCAAATAAACTCATCGTCAATCGCCGCACACTTCTGAAGGCTAGTGCAGGTCTTGTTGCAGCCCCCGCTGTGTTGCGACGCGCCTACGCCGCAGACACTTTCAAAGTGGGTCTTGTCAGCCCAACCACTGGCCCACTTGCGGGCTTCGGTGAAGCCCAGGATTGGGTCATCGCCAGCCTCAAGGACGCAATGGCAAAACTGCCCGTGCCCATCGAAATCATCGCCAAGGATTCGCAATCCAACCCGAACCGCGCTGCCGAAGTGGCAACCGAATTGATCGAAAAAGACGGTGTGAAGCTACTGCTCGGCAAGGACACGCCAGACACGACCAACCCTGTCGCCGATCAGGCCGAACTTAACGGCGTTCCCTGCATCACCAACAACTGCCCATGGCAGCCCTATTTCTTTGGCCGCAACGGCAACCCGGCTGAAGGTTTCAAATGGACCTATCATTATTTCTGGGGTCTTGAGGATGTAATTGCCAATTTCGTTGGCATCTGGGATCAATCGGGTGCTGCAAAAGTTGTGGGCGGTCTGTTCCCCAACGACGCAGACGGCAATGCCTGGGGCGATGCTGAGCGCGGCCTTCCAAAGCCACTGGCAGCAGTAGGCTACAAGATGGTTGATCCCGGTCGCTATCAACCCCTGAACAACGACTTCTCTTCGCAGATCGCAGCCTTCAAGGAAGCAGGCGTTGAAATCGTCACTGGCGTGATGATCCCGCCAGACTTTGCAACCTTCTGGGCGCAAGCCGCACAGCAGGGCTTCAATCCGAAAGTTGTAACCATTGGCAAAGCGCTCCTCTTCCCCGCATCAGTCGAAGCCTTGGGCGACCGCGGTGATGGCTTGACCTCCGAAATCTGGTGGTCACCCAACCATCCGTTCAAGTCCAGCCTCACGGGTCAGTCGGCCAAGGAGTTGGCGGACGCCTATACGGCAGCATCCGGCAAGCCATGGACTCAGCCACTGGGCTTTGCGCATTCAATCTTCGAAGTCGCTTTCGATGTCATCAAGCGTGCCAAAGACCTGAATGATCCTGAGTCAATCTTGGCGGCTATAATTGAAACTGATCTGCAAACCATCACAGGTCCAATCAGCTGGATGGCCGGACCAAATGTGCCGGTGAAAAACGTCTGCAAGACACCGCTCGTGGGCGGACAGTGGACCAAGGGTGAAAAGGGCTACGATCTGGTGATTACAGCCAACCCGCAGCAAGCCTCCATTCCCGTTGGTGGGACAGTCAGGTTGTTGAAGTAACTCACACTCCGTCATTCCTGTGAAAGCAGGAATGACGGTATCGTGAATTGAAACAATGCGAGCCCATGACGCTCCTCACTCTTGAAAATCTGAACAAGCGTTACGGCGCGTTGGTGGTCACCGACGGTGTCAGCTTTGACGTGGCCAAGGGTGAGATCGTTGGCATTCTCGGCCCGAATGGGGCTGGCAAAACCACGTTGTTCAATCTTGTTGCAGGCACCGTGCGGCCTGACTCTGGCAGCGTCATTTTCAAAGGTCAGGACATATCCAAAGGCGACGCGGCCTCACGGTGCAAGCTCGGCATATCGCGTTCATTCCAGGTGCCACACCCATTCAATGGTATGACCGTGTTCGAAAATATTTTGGTGGGGGCCACATTCGGTCGCGCAGCCGCCGACCCCGAGGTTCACGCCCTAAAGGTGATGGACCTCACGGGCATGAAGGCCAAAGCCAACCAACTTGCAGGCTCCATCACCTTGTTGGAGCGCAAGCGCCTCGAACTCGCACGCGCCTTGGCAACCGAACCCGAATTGTTGCTGCTCGACGAAATCGCAGGCGGTCTCACTGAACGCGAATGCCAGTCATTGTTGTCGGCGATCCGTGATGTTCATCAATCCGGTGTCACAATTGTCTGGATTGAACACGTCGTTCACGCGTTGCTGTCCGTGGCGCAACGTCTCGTGGTATTGAACTTCGGCAAACTGATTGCTGACGGCAAGCCTGATGCTGTGATGAACTCCCGCGATGTGAAGTCGGTCTATCTCGGCGAGGATGCCCATGTCTGACGTCATCCTCACGGTTGAAAATCTCGAAGCCTGGTATGGCGACGCCAAAGTGCTGCAAGGACTCTCATTCACTGCGAAACAAGGTGAAGTGCTCGCGCTCATCGGGTCCAATGGTGCAGGCAAAACCACATTGCTGAAATCCATTTGCGGATTGCTTGAAAAAAAAACCGGCACGATCACTTTCAAGGTGACCGATATTACAACTACTGTTGCCAATGACATTGTGGCCAAAGGCATTGCGCTTGTGCCTGAGGGACGCCGCCTGTTTCCGTCGCTGTCGGTGGAAGAAAATCTTGTGCTTGGCGGCAAGGTTTCACGCAAAGGGCCTTGGTCACTGCCGTCGATCTATGCGCTGTTTCCCATACTGAAAGAAAAACGCAACGCGCCTTCAACGTCGCTATCAGGCGGGCAACAACAGATGGTGGCGATAGGGCGTGGCCTCATGTCTAACCCAGATCTCATCCTGCTGGATGAACTCAGTCTGGGCCTGGCCCCAATTGTCATCAAGGATATCTATGACATGTTGCCAAAAATCGTGGGCAATGGTTTGACGGCCATTCTGGTGGAACAGGATGTGACCCGCGCGCTTGCAAGCGCTGATCAGTTCCTCTGCATCCAGGAAGGCCGGATTTCGCTGGGGGGAGAGCCTAAGGCCTTCAGCAAAGACCAGATTTCAGCCGCTTATTTTGGGATGTGAGGAATGAAGGGACCTCATCACCCTCGCATGCGCTCGGGAGCTTCCCCA
>JANPCL010000089.1:0-12598 GCA_031430915.1 Hyphomicrobiales bacterium | reverse complement strand
GTCCGGTCGGCTGTCGCCTACGTATCATACTGCGCAGCAGGCGCGAGCCCGGCTGCCAGCCAGCGCAACCCGTTTTGAGATCCTCGATAGTAAACTGATCTCCATGGGCCTGGGCCTGGTCGCTATTCATGCGGCGCGTGCGGTGCGTGCTGGGGCGACGCCAGTAGAGGCAGCGCAGTTGATTAACCTCTTGATCCAGCATTGCCATATTGTCTTTTTTGTAGATACAATTGAATATTTAGAGCAGGGTGGCCGGCTGTCGCTAGCAACCTCGGTGCTTGGCTCAATGCAGCGTATCAAGCCGCTCATGCTGCTTGATGAGGGCGAGATCGTTCCTTATGAGCGCACTCGGACGCGCGCCAAGGCGATCGAAGGGCTGTATACGTTCATTGAGGATTTTCCTCGGGTCCGTGAGGTTGTGGCCATGTACGCAACCACACCTGAGGATGTTGAGAAGCTGGTTCCTGCGGCCGCGGAGGCTATGGGCGGGTTGGATATTCTCGTCAACAATGCCGGCATTACGCGGGATGGTTTGGCCATGCGGATGAAGGATGAGGACTGGCAGTCTGTGCTGGATGTCAATCTCACTTCGTCATTTCGTCTGGCGCGGGCGGCCATGAAATTGATGATGAAAAAGCGATGGGGGCGGATTGTTTCGGTGACGTCAATTGTGGGTGTGACGGGTAATGCGGGGCAGGCGAATTATGCGGCCTCGAAAGCCGCCATCATTGGCATGTCGAAATCCCTGGCGCAGGAATTGGCGACGCGGAATGTGACGGTAAATTGTGTGGCACCCGGTTTTATTGCAACGCCGATGACGGATGTTTTGAACGAGAAGCAAAGGGACGGCATTCTCGCGCAAATACCTGCAGGCCGTATGGGCTCTGGTGATGATATTGCGGCTGCCGTAGTGTTTCTGGCGTCAGATGAAGCGGGTTATGTGACGGGGCAAACGTTACACGTCAACGGCGGTATGGCGATGATTTGACGGCTCACGCAAACCAGCGTGGCACCATTTTGCGATAGCTGGTGTAGTCGTCGCCGTGGGTGTCTTGCAGGTCCTGTTCTTCGCGGCGGATGACGGTGAGATTCATCATGGTGACGTAGATGACCATGCTGGCTGCTGCGGTGTAGGGGGAGAAATACGCAAGCGACGCCAATGGCAGGAAGAAGGCGAGGTGGATGGGGTTGCGGGTGAATTTGTGGATGTCGGCGGTTTTCAGAGAGTGTGGCACCACGTTATCGGCAAACAGGGTGACTGCGATGAAAGCCAGGTAGCTTGCGACGATCAGGTAGAGGCCAAAGCCGCCAGTATGGAGGTCTTCCACGATGACGTCGCCGCCGATGCGGGATATTCCAAATGCCAAGGTGGCCGCGCTGATCAGCACCGAAAATCCGGGATTACCGAGACCCAGAAGGGGGGCTGGAAGATCATCGGTTGTGGTGGCTGCTGGATTCAACAAGGACATGTGGCGCTCCGTTTCAATTTGGCACAGGGTGTGCGGTCAAACATCCACGTTGCAAAACTTGGTCCGGGTGTGGGGGGCGGAGCGTGTTGCCCCTCATCCGCCCTTCGGGCACCTTCTCCCGCGAAAAGGCGCGGGAGAAGGCAGAAACGATAGCCTTCTCCCGTTTCTTCTAACGGGAGAAGGTGCCGAAGGGGGATGAGGGGCTGCGTTAACGGTCTTCGTTGCCTTGCACGAAGTTCTTGATCTCAGCCAGGAACACATCGCCCAATTGTTGCAGTTTTGCTTCGCCAACGCCCTGCACTTCGCCCATGTCCCATTTCGTGAGGGGCACGCGGTTGGCCATGTCGATGAGGGTGCGGTCGGAGAATATGATGTAGGCGGCTACTCCCCGGGATTTGGCGAGGCGCATGCGCAGTGCCTTCAGGCGGATAAGAAGAGCGTCGGCGCGGTTGTCTTTGGCGGGGGCTTGATTGGCGCGGCGCGTGGCTTTTTTGGCTCCGCGCACCAGATCAGGGCGATAGCGGAAGGCGGTTTCGCCTTGTTCGAGGGCACGGCCTTTGGCAGACACAGATATACCACCGAAACCCGCAACATCTATGGTGAGAAAGCCTGCGCCTACGAGTTGGCGGATGAAGGATTGCCAGTCGGCGCGGCTTCGGTCTTTGCCGCTGCCGAAGGCTGATGTGCGATCATGACCGAGCTGGATGGCTTTGTCGCTGGCTTTGCCGGTGAGAATGTCGACGACATGGACGGTGCCGAAGCGATCTCCAGTCGCATGGATAGCGTTGAAAATGAGCTTGGCTTCAGGCGTGCCGTCGATACGGTCTGCGGGGTCGAGGCAGACATCGCAGTTGCCGCAAGGTTCGGAGAATTCGCCGAAGTAGCCGAGCAGGGATTGGCGGCGGCAATCAGCGGCTTCGCAATAGGAGACGAGGGCGTCCATGCGCTTGTGTTCACGCCGCGTGCGCTCGGGGCCGCCACCATCCTGATCGATGAATTTGCGGCGCATGATGATGTCTTGCAGGCCAAAGAGCATGTGGGCGTCGGCTTCTTCGCCGTCGCGCCCGGCACGGCCGATTTCCTGGTAATAGGCGTCAAGCGTGCCGGGTAGATCGGCGTGGAAAACGTAGCGTACGTCGGGCTTGTCGATGCCCATGCCGAAGGCGATAGTTGCCACGACGATGATGCCCTTGTCGGTCATGAAGCGATCTTGTGCGTCGGAGCGGGCTGCGGGTGAGAGGCCGGCGTGATAGGCGACGGCGGGGTAGCCATTCCTCTGCAGGAGTTCAGCGGTTTCTTCGACGCTGCGGCGAGAGAGGCAATAGACGATGCCGCTTTCGCCTTTTCTGTCGGCGAGGAAGTCGAGCAATTGTTTTGAGGTGTTGTTCTTGGGTTTGACTGTCAGCCGGATGTTCGGGCGGTCAAAACCTGCTACGAATTCCTTGACGCTGCCACCGAAGAGTTTCGTGGTGATGTCTTTGCGTGTCACTTCATCGGCGGTGGCGGTGAAAGCGCCGATAGGGGTTTCAGGGAAGTGGGTGCGCAAGCTTTGCAGCATGTCATATTCGGGGCGGAAGGACGCGCCCCATTGTGACATGCAGTGGACTTCGTCAACAGCGATCAGGGTGGGAGAAAGGCGCTGCAGGGCCTGGATCATGCGCTCGGTCATCAGGCGTTCGGGGGAGAGGTAGAGCAGGTTGATTTCGCCTGCGGCCACTTTTTGCCAGATGGCCACGTTGGTATCGCGGTCGGCGGCGGAGTTGATGGTTTCGGCTGATACCCCTGCGAGCTTCAGGGCGGCGACTTGATCCTGCATGAGGGCGACGAGGGGGGAGACGACGATGGCGAGGCCGCCTCTTGCAAGTGCCGGGACTTGGTAACAGAGGGATTTGCCAGCGCCCGTGGGCATGACGGCGAGGACATGTTCGCCTGCCATGAGACTGTCGACAACGGTTTCCTGGCCGGGGCGGAATTCGTCATAGCCGAAGACGTCGCGGAGGATTTTGTAGGTGGGGGATTGCACTCAGGCAGCTTTCAGATCGGTGCCTTGGAAGTCAGTCCCGGTGTAGAGGATTTTCAAATTGTGGGTTTTGGCGAAGGCGTAGCTCATGCAGTCAGCGAGGTTGAGAGCGGTTTTGGAGTTGCGGCCTTTGCCATAGGTGTCGAAGGCATGAACTGCTGTGTTTGCCATTTCGTCTGTAAAAGGAAGTACCGATGTATTAGTTCGTCGCATCAAAGCATCAAACTCTTCGTTGACTTTGGTTGCGAGTATTCCCCGTCTTGAAGCTACAACCATGCACGCTTCCAATCTGACGTGACTTCCAGTTACGCAGGGCCCTGAAAGTGCGATTGTGTCAGTCAGACTCTTTGAGATTGGTTCGTCGAGCATCATAGCGACAACAGCTGATGTTTCGATGAAGATCATTCATGGCCCCACATGCGATCAATTTCTTCTTTTGTCATCATGTGGCCGCCAGGTTTTTCCATGCTCTTCAAACGATCCGCAATTTCTTTAACTTGCTCGTAAAGCGAACGCGTATCCACCTCTGCTTCAGCTTTCACTTCTTTTTCCAACGCCTTCTCGATGACGTCGGTCATTGTTGTTTTGCGTTTGGTTGCTAGGGTGCGTGCCATTTCTTCCACGCTGGGTTTTCGAATGCTGAGTGCCATAGCTGTTCTCCTTATATTCTGTATATGCAGATATGATCTCGGTGTAAATACGCAGTATCACTTTTGTATGTCTGATTGAAGCTTTCCCACCCCTTCACATCACCCCTTTTGACGTGCGGTGGAATTGTGCTAGGAAGCTGCCAGCTTGAGGGGGCCGGCGGGAGTAAATATCCGCAATGGCCTAGCAGGGCGTACCTAGGACAGTTTACAAGGATAAACACATGAGCGATATCGCTGAGCGCGTGAAGAAGATCGTTGTCGAGCACTTGAGTGTCGACGGCGACAAGGTGAAGACAGAAGCGAGCTTCATCGACGATCTGGGCGCAGACAGCCTTGACACCGTTGAACTCGTGATGGCTTTCGAGGAAGAATTTGGAATTGAAATTCCAGACGATGCCGCAGAAACCATCCAGACGGTGGGCGACGCCGTGAAGTTCATCGAAAAGGCCCAGGCCTGAGTGGTAGGGTTGCCTGCATGCGTGTGGGCGTTCTGACAATCTATTTACGCGGGGTTAGCAGGATGCCACAGCATCTGCGGCCCCGCGTTTTCATGTAAAAAGAGTCACTCCTTGAATTTTTGAATTGGGGCCGAACATGCGCCGTGTTGTTGTCACTGGAATGGGTATTGTGTCGCCTTTGGGCACGGGCATTGAGACCACGTGGAGCCGCATGATTGCTGGTGAATCGGGGGCGGGGCCGATTACGCGGTTTGATGCATCCGATCTTCCCACGCGTATTGCCTTTGAGGTGAAAGAGGGTGACGGTTCGAACGGCACGCTCAACCGCAATGACTGGATTGATGCGAAGGACCAGCGGCGCTATGACGACTTTATCCAGTTTGCGCTGATCGCGGCCAAGCAGGCCATGGCTGATTCTGGCTATGAGCCGAAAACGGAAGATGAGAAGTATCGTTCCGGTGTTTTGGTAGGCTCCGGCATTGGTGGTCTGACAGGTATTCAGGACACCACGCTTTTAATGCAGGAGAAGGGGCCGCGGCGGATTTCGCCGTTCTTCATTCCGGGATCACTGATCAACCTCGCTTCCGGTCTGATTTCGATCAATTTTGGTTTGAAAGGGCCCAATCATTCCGTTGTCACAGCCTGTGCCACGGGGACCCATGCCATAGGTGATGCAGCGCGGATTATTGCCGTTGGCGATGCCGATGTGATGGTGGCGGGCGGGGCCGAATCAGCGATCTGCCGCATTGGCATTGCGGGCTTCATTGCGTGCAAGGCGCTGTCTTCGGCCTACAATGATACACCGGAAAAAGCCTCGCGTCCCTATGATGAGGGCCGCGATGGCTTTGTGATGGGCGAGGGGGCCGGCATTCTGGTGCTTGAGGAACTGGAGCATGCACTCGCCAGGGGTGCGAAGATTTATGGCGAGGTCATTGGCTATGGCATGTCGGGCGATGCCTACCACATCACTGCACCCTCGTCAGATGGGGATGGTGCCTACCGCTGTATGCTGGCAGCTTTGAAGCGGGCAGGCATTTCCGCTGGCGAAATTGACTATATCAATGCCCATGGCACGTCGACGCCGCTGGGCGATGAGATCGAACTGCGGGCGATTGAGCGGCTGACGGGCAATGCGGCAGCCAATATGGCGATGTCGTCCACCAAGTCAGCGGTTGGGCATTTGCTGGGGGCTGCGGGGGCGGTGGAGGCGATCTTCTCGCTGCTGGCCATGCGCGACCAGATTTGCCCGCCGACGCTCAATCTTGACAATCCGTCGGTTGAGACGGCGATTGATCTGGTGCCACATGTGGCCAAGAAAAAAGAGATCAACACAGTTCTGTCGAATTCTTTTGGTTTTGGTGGGACTAATGCCTCATTGATTATGCGGCGCTACGCGGCGTAGGATGCCCGAAAGGGGGCCCGTTGTGAGTAACGACAACCAATATGAGCGTGTTCCGGATGCCGTGGTGCCAAAACATCGTGGACCTGCGCTGACGCGTGTGCTGGGATCACTCGTCGGCTGGAGCATGTTCCTTGCCATCGCCGTGGGTGGGCTGGCGTTCTGGGCCTGGGGCGTATTCACGTCGGAAGGGCCGTTGCAGACGGCCAAGGTGATTACCTTTCCCGATGGCATGAGTCGTACCGACATTGCCCAGACGCTGGAAGACCAGGGCGTGATTTCCGATTCCCGGATCATGAGTGCGGCCAGCCTGATCAACAGTTTTCGCGGTGGCACTTTGAAGCCGGGTGAATATGAGTTTCCGCCGGGTGCGCCCATGGCAGCGGTGCTGAATGCCATGTCGGCGGGCAAGGTGCTCACTTACAAGCTGACGATCCCAGAGGGCTGGACCTCGCAGATGGCGTTGGCGCGGATCAACGAAAATGAAGTTTTGTCGGGGCCTCCCATCACGACGGTGCCTGAGGCCGCGCTGGTTGCGGATACACAAGTGTTCCGGCGTGGCATGACGCGAGCAAAACTGCTTGAGGACATGCAAAAGCACCAGGCTGAACTGGTTGATGAAGTCTGGGCCAAGCGGCCGGCGGATTCTCCGCTCAATACCAAAGAAGAGTTGGTGACGCTTGCCTCAATCGTCGAAAAAGAAACCGGCAAGGCTGATGAGCGGGCGCGGGTTGCAGCTGTGTTTCTGAACCGTCTCAAGCAAGGCATGAAGTTGCAGTCTGATCCAACCATCATTTACGGGATTGTGGGGGGGGCTGGAAAACTGGAACGGGGTTTGACGCGCGCAGATATTGCTAGTCAGACTCCATACAATACCTATCAGATCCCGGGCTTGCCGCCGGGGCCAATTGCCATTCCGGGGCGTGCGTCACTTGAGGCTGTGATGGCACCAGCGCGATCGCAGGATCTGTTTTTTGTGGCGGATGGAACAGGTGGCCACAGCTTTGCCGCCACTCTCGATGAGCACAATGCCAATGTGAAGAAATGGCGGGATGGCCAGAAGAACGGCATTCAGCTGCCGGGTGATGAGCCCGCACCAGAATCTGCGCCTTTGACTGAAGTGCAGCAAACGCCGCTTCCTGCTGTCGAAGCAACGCCTGAGTCCGCATCGGTGGTTGAGGATAATGCGGCGGTAGAGGACGCGGCCAAAACGGCGGCGGCGGTGCAAACAGTGCCTGCTCCTGTGGAAGAAGGTGGTGCTGCGCAACCCGCCGCAGCCGCGCCTAAACCTGCCGAACCGCCACCTCTTCCAGTGCAGAAGAAGCCGAAGCCTGCCGTCGTTGCTTCGGCGGCGGCGGTTGTTGTGGTTTTGAAACCGGGGACTGTGGTGAAGGTGGGCGACAAGCTGGTGCCGATACCACGGTTGAAGCGCGCAAGGCCTTGAGTGTGTCCCCAGCTTTGGATCTTCATAGGCTCTACAACTCCCGTCAATCTAAACGCGCAACGCAGCACAGCGGAGTAAGCGATTTGGAATCCCGCTTTGGTCGGGCGAAGCGGGCTCCCAAATCAATCGCTCCGCTTCGCTACACTCGTGTTTGGAATGACGAGATTCGGTGGTAATTCCGAAATCATGACCCAAACACTTTCCTCCCTTACCAGCATGACCGGATTTTCCCGGGTGGCTTCCGCATGGCGGGATATGGCTTTTGTTTGGGAGTTGAAGAGTGTCAATGGCAAGGCCTTTGATGTGCGCTTTCGCTTGCCGCCGGGGTTTGATGGCGTGGAAGCGGCGGTGCGGGCGCTTGCGGCTTTGCATGTGAAGCGTGGCAATGTGCAGGTGAATTTGTCGGTGCAGCAGGCGGGCGGGGCTGGTGGCCTCAAAGTGAATTCTGCGCTGCTCGAACAACTGGTTGCCATGGCTGAAAACTTGCGGGACCGGTTGGGATCAGCTCCCATTCAGGCGGAAAATCTTTTGGGGCTTCGTGGTGTGCTTGAAGCTGAAGAGACGGTGTTGTCGGAGGACGACGTCAAAGCGCGGGATGCGGTTTTGATTGCGGCGTTTGAAACAGCTGTTGGTGAACTGGTGCTGGCGCGCAACGCCGAGGGTGCGCGATTGGCCGATGTGTTGCGGGCGCAGCTTGCTCGCATTTCAGATTTAACGGCACAGGCAAGGGACAACCCAAGCCGCACTGCAGAGGCGATACGCCAAAGGTTGGCAGAGCAAGTAGCGCGGCTTCTGGAACAGTCAGACAGTTTTGATCCGCAGCGCTTGCACCAGGAAGCGATTGTGCTGGCGACGCGGGCTGACATTCAGGAAGAGCTGGATCGATTGCAGTCGCACATTTCTGCGGCTTTTACTTTGCTTCAGGCGAAGGAGCCCGTAGGGCGGAAGTTTGATTTTCTGGCGCAGGAGTTTAACCGCGAGGCCAATACGCTGTGTTCGAAAGCCAATGACCCGAGCTTGACCATGGTTGGACTTGACCTCAAAACCACCATCGACCAGCTGCGCGAGCAGGTCCAGAATATTGAATGAGTTGAAGCATGGCGAACCCTGACCGCAGACTTGTATCAGTGTCCCGGCGGGGATTGCTGTTTGTCATGTCGTCACCGTCTGGTGCGGGCAAGACGACGCTGTCTCGCAAATTGCTGGAAGCTGATGCGAATATCTCCATGTCAGTTTCGGTCACAACGCGAAAGCCCCGTCCCGGCGAAGTGGATGGCAAGGATTATCATTTTATTTCGCAGCCACGTTTTGACGAGATGGTGGGGCAGGGCGAATTGCTGGAATGGGCGAAAGTATTTGGCAATTGCTATGGTACGCCGAAGACTCCTGTGGAAGAGGCGTTGCAGCTGGGGCGGGACGTGCTGTTCGACATTGACTGGCAGGGCACACAACAACTGGCGCAGGCCATGCCGGAAGATCTGGTGCGGCTATTCATTCTGCCTCCAGCCGCAGATGATCTTCGCACGCGGCTCATCAACCGGGCGCAGGATACATCGGCGGTGATTGCCAAGCGCATGGCAGAGGCGGCGCATGAAATCAGCCATTGGCCGGAATATGATTATGTGATTGTGAATGACTCGGTATCGACGGCGCACGGGCAGGTGTTGTCAATCTTGACCGCGGAGCGGCTGCGGCGACGGCGGCAATTGGGGTTGATGGAGTTTGTGAGGGAATTGACGAAGGGGTTGTGAGGGGGCGGGTTACAACTCTCTTGCCAATCTCGCAAAATCATTCACAGCAAGTTCCTCGGCGCGTTTGGTTGCTGCAATTCCCAACTTCTCCAACACTTGCTCCGGCACTTCGAACACCGACTTCAGACTTGAGCGCAGCATCTTTCTGCGTTGTCCAAACGCTGCTGCTGTCACCTTCTCCAGTTCGCTGACAGTGCATTGTATGTCTGGCTTCACGCGGGGGATGAGCTGGACGATGCTTGAGGTGATCTTGGGGGGTGGGGTGAAAGCACTGCGGTTTACGTCGAACAGCTTCTTGCAGTGGCAGCGCCATTGGCAAATCACACTGAGGCGTCCGTAGTCGTCACTGCCGGGGGCGGCGGCGATGCGCAGTGCGACTTCTTTCTGGAACATCAGTGTGAGTGAATCGTAGAAGGGTGGCCATGGGCCTTTGGTGAGCCAGCCCAAAAGCAGTGGTGTTCCGATGTTGTAGGGAAGGTTGGCGACGATGCGGGTTGGGCCGTCGATGAGGCTTGGCCAGTCGACGTCCAAAGCGTCGCCTTCGATGAGGTGGAGGCGACCTGGATAATGGCTTGCGATTTCGTGGAGGGCGGGCAGGGCTCTTGCGTCGCGTTCGACAGCGATGACTTTTCTTGCGCCCTCCGCCAGAAGTGCGCGTGTCAGGCCACCCGGGCCGGGTCCGATTTCGATGATTGTTGCCTGATCGAGTGGAGCTGCGCTGCGGGCAATGCGGCGGGTGAGGTTGAGGTCGAAGAGGAAGTTTTGGCCGAGGGATTTCTTTGCAGCGAGGCCGTGGGTTTCGATGACGTCTCGTAAGGGCGGAAGGCCGTCTTCGGCCAGTTCACGGCTCATGGCCGCGTCATCTCATCGGCGAGGTGGATGGCGGCGATCAAGCTTTCGGCTTGGGCCTTGCCAGTGCCTGCAAGATTGAGGGCTGTGCCATGGTCAGGTGAGGTGCGAACGAAAGGCAGGCCGAGGGTGACGTTGACACCGCCGTGAAAATCCAGGGTCTTCACCGGGATCAGGGCCTGGTCGTGGTACATGCAGAGGATGGCGTCATAGCCTGCGCGCGCCTGCGGGAAGAAGGCGGTGTCAGCGGGGAGCGGGCCGAAAACGTTGAGGCCGCGGGCTTGCAGGGTGGCGATGGCGGGGCGGATGATGTCGATTTCTTCGCGACCCATGCTGCCGTTTTCACCGGCGTGGGGGTTGAGGCCGGTGATGGCGATGCGGGGGGTGGAGATACCGAAACGGCTGATGAGGGCTCTGTGTACGACTTCGGCTTGCGTGATGATGGCAGCTTGCGTCAGGGCGGCGGGCACGTCTTTCAGGGCGATGTGCACAGTGACGGGTACGGCGCGGAGGCCGCCACCGACAAGCATCATCACGTCGTTTGCAGGCAGGCCGCGTTCATGACAGAGCGCTGCAAGAAAATCGGTGTGGCCCTGATATTTGAAGCCGGCAGCGTAGAGTGCTTCTTTCTGGATGGGGCAGGTGATGATGGCGCGGGCTTTGTTGGCGAGGCAAAGGTTTACCGCTTCGGTGATGCAGCTGGTGACCCAGGGGGCGGTGGCGGCGGAGAATTGACCGAGTGTTGCGGGTGCGGGAAGTTGGCGGTGCAGGACCGGCAGGGCATGCGGGAATATTGCTGCGGCTTCAGCTGGGTTTGCTACGAATTCGATTGGGCAGGTGAGACCTGCTTGCTTTGCGGTTTGGCCGATGAAGGTTGTGTCGCCCAAGAGGGCGAAGGTTTTTGTGGGTTCGGTGCGGAGGTGGGTCCAAGCCTTGATGGCAATTTCAGTGCCGACGCCGCCGGGTTCTCCAGGGGTGAGTATGAGGGGAAAGGACAATGAAATCCCCTAATCAAATGCTCCGTCATTCCCGCGTTCGCGGGAATGACGGGGAAAAGAGTAGCAATACACCTTGACAGATCATGGCCCATAGCTCGGATCGCGGTATTCGATCAGCAGGCCTTTGCGGAATTGGCTTGAGTATTTGGCGACGACGGCTGCATATTTTTCGTTGATGACGGCGGTCTCGGCCTGTTTGCGGGTAGGGTATGTTGCGACAGGGGCTTTTGGCGAGATTTTCCGCACGCCGCAAAAGGCCAGGACCTGCATGCCGCCCTGGCTGCGCATGGGGCCGATGGCGCGACCGGGTTTTGATTTGTCGAGCAGGGCCTTCAACTGCGGGGGCAGTTTGCTGCCATCAGCTTCAATCATTTTGCCGACACGGACGTTGAATATCCCGCTGGCAGCAGAGCGCGCCGATTTGCAGCCTTTGAACTTGCCAAGATAAGCATTGGCTTCGATGGCACGGGATTGCAGCATTTCATTGGTGATTTCACCTTCGACGGGAAAGGTGATTTCCTGAATCTGGTAAACCGTGACGGGCCGCATGCGGGGGTCTGCCATGATCTTGTCGAGTTGTTTTTTGACTTCGTTTTTGTAGCCGTTAAGCTTGCGATCAATCTCGGCCGGCGTGGCGTCGACGTTCACCTGATATTTGCCACGCAACACGCGACCGAAAGCGATTTGGCCTGCGAGATATTGACGAATGGCTGGGACTGAGACGCCTTGGGAACGCAGTTTTCCTTGCAGACCCTTGTCGTCTGTCTTCAGGCCTTTGGCGACTTCGGACAGTCTTGCGTCAATTTCTTTTTCGGTGGGTTGGGCGTTGAATTTTTTGGCTTCTTCAACCTTCGCAATATCGTCAATCAATTCATTCAGGGCAGCTTTGCGGCTGGCATCCCGCCCGCCACCACCCACCAGCTTCCACAGGTTCATGCGCTGTGTCACATCAAAACTGGTGATGGGCATGTCGTTGACGGTCACGATGACTTTCTGGTCCTGCGCAAGCGCGGGCTTGCCCAGCAACAACAGACTGAGACACAGGGCACCGCAAAGCGACTTCATGGGACTGGTCACGCTGGATCAGAACTTTGACGAGACGCTGGAGCCGCCCAGGGTGGCGAGGTCAAGCGAGAACATGACGCGGTGGTCGCGGTTCTCGGTGGCACCGCCTTTGGACGCGGAATAGGACATCTTGAAATTCATGCAATCACAATCAAACTCAAGGCCGAGCGTTTGCCGGGCGAAATAACTGTTCTCGATATCGTAGCGGGTGCCGCCGAACAGGTACCAGCCTTGCGACAGGGCCACCCGCGCGTCAGCTTCAGCCCATTGTTCGTCAAGGAGACGGCCATAGGCTGGTTCTGCTGCGATATTGATGTAGCCAGCATTGACGGAAAAGCTGTCAAAAGTGAGGCTGCCAAAGGCTTCCTGACGATTGACGGCAGAGAGGTCTTCTTCGGCGCGCACCTGATAGGACAGCGAGAGCTCATCCCAGGGCTGGAAAGTAAGAGCGGCCACCAGGTCTGACTTGGAACCGTCAAGGCCCGAGCCGGTGAC
>JANPCL010000088.1:0-6467 GCA_031430915.1 Hyphomicrobiales bacterium | reverse complement strand
CGCCGTGGCCGTTGAGAATGTACCAAGTTGGACCGTTGCTTGACGCCAGCTGTATTGTCCAAATCCAACGCTGTAGGTGAGGCCGGATTTTTCGCGAAGGGACTGCGTCAAGCGGGCGAAACTGGCTTGGCCTCCCAGTATTTCTGCCAGAATATTGGATGACCAGGCTTCATTGCTTTCGCCAGGAAAGCCAGGGTTACCAAAGTAGACTATGGTTTGCGGGCCTGAATAGGCGACACGCTTTTCAATAGGGCCTTTGGCCATTTCCACCGGCTGTGTTGCAATATTCAAAGGTTTATCAGGCAACCCGCCAAAGCTGCGGTCTAACAGGTCCCTGAGTTCAGCTGGTGTGATGTCACCCACAACTGCGATGCGCAATTCGCGCCGGTTGGCTGTGGCTTTCCAGACTGCCCGCAGATCATCTGTGGTCAACGCCTTGAGGCTGCTTTCTGTGCCTTTGCCATCGCGACCGTAGATATGGCCCGGAAAGGCGGTTGCAAACCACGTGTCATCAGCAATTGTTGTCTGGTCCACTTTGCCTTGGGCGAGGTCCTGCAAGGCCTGGTCGCGGAATCGTTCGAATGATTTTTCTTCAAAGTGCGGACTTTCCAACGCCTGTTGCAACAGATTGGCAGTGGCATCGCGGTTTTTGCTCAAGGTGCTGAGATAGCCTGATGTATAGTCACCATTTGTGTAGAAGCCCACGCGTGATGTCATGCGGGTGCGGATGGCTTTGAACTGTTCACTGCTGTAGGGGCCTGCACCTTCATCCAGCATGTCCGCCAGCAAGGCATGGGCACCTTCCTTGCCGGGCTGTTCAAAATTGCGACCACCCGGCATTGAGAACATCATCGACAATATCGGGATGTCGTGTGACTCAACAAGCCACGCCTTTATGCCTTTTGCGCTGACGACCTCCTGAACCTCGAATGCCATGACCCGCGTTGCAGCGAACATGACGAGGAAAAGGGCGACTATGAGACGAAGGAGTTGATTGCGCATGGGGTCAGGATTTCGGTTTTAGAATGAGGGTAACGGATTGGGTGGCATCGAAGACTTTTTGCGCCGCCGCCTGAATATCTTGCGGCGTAAGTTTTGTGATTGCTGCGCTCACATCGTCAATGTACGAAAGACTGCGTCCGGACGCCCGAACATCTGCTGCCGTTACGCCCAGGCTTACTGCACTGTCACGGGCATAAATATCTTTGGCAGCGGCTGTGTTGATGGCGTCTTGCAGCTCTTCGGGCGTTACGCCGTTGTCTTTGACATCCTGCAGGATGGCATCAATGCGCGCTTCCAACTTGCCAACATCAACACCGCTGCGGGGCGCGCCAAATACATAGAACAAGCCATATTCATCGGTGCTGCCCCTGTAGGTCGTGTTGACGCTCGTCGCCAACTGATCGCCCGTGACCAGTTGCTGGTAAAGTCGGCTCTGCGAGTTCGATCCCATAATCGAGGCCAGTACCTGATAGGCCGCAGCTTCGCGTGCCGTGGTGCCAGCGTTCAAGCCCATGTTGTAGATACGGCTGATCGCGGGCAAGCTAACGCGCGCATCTTCCAGCTCCAGTCTCTCAGCCTTCACGCGCCGCGGTTCTGGAGCGCGGTTTGAAACAGGAGGTTTGCCGGGATTTTGCAGAGGCCCATAATATTTCTGTGCGAGACGTTTCACGTTTTCGGGTTGTACGTCCCCCATAACCAAAAGAATGGCGTTGGCGGGCATGTAATGCGCACGATAAAATGAAATGGCATCGTCCAGCGTGAGCTTTGCAACGTCCTCTGCAAGACCAACCACGGGGCGTCCGTAGGGATGGAATTTGAATAGTGTCGCGTTCACCTTCTCAATGGCGGAACCATAGGGGTCACTTTCGGTGCGCAAACGGCGTTCCTCTTGCACCACCTTGCGCTCGGTTTCCAGCACCTCGGGTGTCAGCACCAGGTTCAACATTCGGTCTGCGTCGAGATCCATGAGTTGCTCGAGCATGCTCACATGAGAGCGTTCATAATAGAATGTGGTTTCAAGAGTGGTGAAAGCGTTGCGTTCAGCGCCGTTCTCGTCGAGCAGCAGATCGAAACTGTCCTTTGGATATTTTTTTGTACCCTTGAACATCAAGTGTTCAAAAAAGTGGGCAAGGCCTGTTTTGCCTGTCTCTTCATCGGCTCCACCAACTTTGTACGTGACAGCATGCAAAACCAGCGGCGAGCGATGATCTTCGATCACAATCACTTCCATGCCATTGTCGAGGGTGAACCGGGTGACCGGCAAGGAAAAACCGAATGCAGATTCGATGGATAGGGCGGTCAGCGCCGTGACGGTCAGCGCCATGACGGTCAGCGCGGTACGTCGTATGTAGTGCCATATGTTCATGAAACTTACCTGAGCCGGACCCTTCAGTTTGTAAAGGTTTATGTCTGCATTCATGAATTGCGTTCGTAAACAATCCGCCCGTCGCAAATCGTCATCACTGGCTTTGCTTCGGCTATCCTGTTGCCAGGCAGGTTTTCCAAATTGGCATCTAGCACAGCCACGTCTGCGAGATAGCCAGGTTTGAGCATGCCTTTGCGATCTTCCATAAATTCCATATGCGCACCAGCAGCCGTGAAGCTGTGGATAGTATCCATCAGGCTTTGTTTCTGGTCCGGACAATCGGGTCGCAGCGATTTCACAGTCATGGCAGATTGCATGCCAATGAACGGCTCAAGTGGCGACACCGGCCAGTCCGAGGAAAAAGCTACGGCAGCGCCGGTATTTCGAATTGTTTGCCATGCATAGGCCCAGGGCAGTTTGTCGCCGACGCGACTCAGAATAGGTTCCGGTGGTGAACCCGGCACGCCCACGCCCGCGATAGGCTGCAATGAGGCGACCACGCCCAATTCAACAAGGCGTGGAATGTCAGCTGGATCAATCAATTCGATATGCTCAATGCGGTGGCGGCTGTCGCGTTTGCCATTGGCTTTTTGGGCCGCTTCGTAGGCATCCAGTGTACGGCGAACGCCGCCATCGCCAATGGCGTGGGTGGCGATTTGCAGACCGTGCTTGTCTGCGCGGATGACGACGGCCTTCAGTTGCCCGGCTGAATAAAGTGGTGCGCCTTTGTTTCCGGGATAGCCAGGATAATTATCCAGCATGAGGGCGGTGAGTGTTTCCATGACGCCATCGATAAAGAGTTTCACGCGGCCAGAATGCAGCATGTCAGTTGCGTAAGCAGAGCGGAATTCGACGGCTTCATCCACATCGGAAAGGGCCATGGTATTGCGGAAGTGGAAAGGCACTTCGAGGCGGGAATTCAGTTGTCCCCGTTGTTCCAGCTCATGCAGCAATTCAAGTTGGTAACGGTTGCCGTCCATGTTGTGCATGGATGTAATGCCGAGGGCATTGGCGTAGGCGATGCCTTTGCGCATGGTCTCCACATCAGCAGCGCGCTGACTGGCTGTGGGGGCAGGGGAAGGGTTGCGGCCTGTCACAATGCCAGCGGATTCGCGGCCTCCCGAGGTTCCCAAGTTGAGTACAGGTGCGAAAGCCTCAAATTCGCGCAGTTCACCAGTGGCCATACCATCGGCACCCATGACAATTTCATTGCCTTGCGCAAGGGGGCGGCCATTGAGGGTACCGGTTTTTTCCAGGGCCTTGGTATTGGCCCAGACTGTGTGATGGTCGAAACAACTGATGGCAAACGGAATATCCGACACGATGCCGTCGAGCAAGTGGCGCGTGATGACTACACCTTTGCCGAACTGTTCATGGGCGGCACCGATGGCATGCAGGAAGGTGAGCGAGGGGTGTTTCTGACGATAGGACTGAACGGCCTGACGCACCGACTCTTCGGTTTCGTTGTAGCGTATGTTGAGGAGATCAAGTTCCGCAGCGCCGATGAAGAGATGCACATGGCCTTCAATGATGCCGGGGATTACGGTGTTGCCCTTGTTGTCGTGCACGCGGGTATGGGTGTTGCGCAATGCCATAACGTCAGAGGCTTTGCCCAGGACAAGTATGCGGTTTCCCGAAATGGCCATGGCTTCAGCGTAAGGCTGGCCAGGGTCCATGGTGATGATACGGGCATTGGTGATGATAAGGTCGACGGTCATGTTGCGGTGGTGCGTCCAAAAAAGTTCTTGTCAGACGGAATGTAATCGCGCAGCATGTGCAAGTCGTCAACATTTTGAAAGGAGGTGATCCGATGTCGAGTGCGTTCACTGTGAATGGAACTTTGGTGCGGATTGCTGGCCTCAAAGGGCAGCCCCTTTAGTCTGGACACCGCACTGCAGGGTCATCGCACACCCTGCGTTCCAGAACACAGGTTAAACCACGGAAGCGCCGCCTGATGAGGGCGGCGCTTTTTTGTTACTGTTGGAATTGAGGCCGGTGCGGTATAAACAGGTCAACACACAAGCTGGCGCGGGAGTGGGCAATGGCATTCTGGTCGAAATGGTTTTCATCTTCATCCGAGACACAAGCTGCAACAGACAAAGCATTGGAATACAATGGTTATATGATTGAGGCTCGACCCTATAAAGATGGTGGACAATGGCAACTGGCTGGGCGCATCAGCAAGGACGGGAAGGTGCATGATTTTGTACGCGCCGACAAATTCTCATCAAAAGACGAAGCCGTTGATATCGCCCTGTCGAAAGCGCGGCTGATTATCGATCAGTCTGGCGACCGGATGTTCAACTGATGCAAGAGAAACTGGCCAGTCGCAGTGTGCTGGTTGCCCGGTTGTCGCGCAATGGTCTGTGGGGCCTGGTGGTCATTGCGGTGGCCATGGCTGTTGGTATGGCGGGTTACATGTTTTTCGGCGACATGCGCGTCGATCAGGCCTTTGCCAATGCTGCCATGATTCTGTCGGGCATGGGACCTTTGGACAAGCTCGAAACCTCGGCGGGGCTCTACTTCGAAGGGACCTATGCGCTTGTGAGCGGCCTGGTTTTCTTTGCTGTCGCGGGATTGGTTCTGTCACCCCTGTTGCACCGCATACTTCACAGCTTTCACCTTGAAGATGAAAGCCCCCGCTAAGAATTTATCCCATCACGTAGTTGAAGCTGACAGATACGCGTTCGCCGGGGGCGCGGTTCAGGGGCACTTCGTGACGCAGCCAACTTTCCCACAACATCAAAGTGCCAGCTTTCGGCGCGAAGCTCGCATGCGTTTTCAGGTCTATGCCCGCTGACGCCTTGCGGGGCGGGGCGGCCATCATCATGGCATAGCGTGGATCTTCGAATACGATAGGGCCTGCTCCATCAGGAACCTTTACGTAAAACGTTCCGCTGATGACGCTGTTGGTGTGAATGTGGCCGGTGTGGCTTCCACCTTCAGGCAGCACATTGACCCACATGGAATCGCAGATTGGACGGGCGGACCCAATGTTCCAATGCTGGGCCTTGGCGAAGGCCAAGGCGTGCTTGTCGATGATCTTTACAAGTTTTTGGAATGTCGGGTTCTCCTCACCGAGGTGGGTTTCGGAGCTATAGGACGTATAGCCCGGATAGCCATGCTTTTCGCACCAGCGATGACCCTGGATATCGGATTGCACGAGCGCGTGGGATGCGACTTCAAGTGCCGCTGTCAATGTAACCGGTGTGGCATCGTCGGCACGATAGACCATGGTGGGGAACAGTTTTATAATTTCGCTCATGGCAAGGCCATAGCGTGACTGTTCAAGCCTTATCAAGAGTGTCAGTTCACGTTCAGACAGGGAGAGAGTATTGCGTCCAAAGCCTATTGACCTTAGAGCGATGCCGACGCTCACAGTTTTCAGGAATAGAAATGCCATTTCCCAAACGCCTGCTTGATGGTTACGAAAACTTCCGGGCGGGGCGCTATGCCGAGGAGTCGCAGCGTTACAAGCGCCTGGGTGAAGGGGCGCAGAAACCAACGGTGATGATCATTGCCTGTTGCGATTCCCGTGCTGCACCCGAAACGATTTTCGACGCAGGACCTGGCGAGATTTTCGTGATGCGCAATGTGGCCAATCTGGTGCCTCCCTATGCGCCCGACGGCAAGCACCACGCCACATCAGCGGCGATTGAATTTGCGGTGATTGCCCTGGGCGTCAAACATGTTGTGGTGATGGGGCATGGGCGATGTGGTGGCATAAGGGCTGTGGTTGAAGGCGGTGATCCCCTGTCTGCGGGAGATTTCATCGGCAAGTGGATGTCGGATGTCAAGGACGTGGCCGCGACTGTTCGGCATGATCATAATCACGACCACGACCTGCAAACGGCGGTGGAACATGCAAGTGTGGAACATTCACTGGCCAACCTGCGCACATTTCCGTGGCTTCGCATGCGTGAGAACAAGGACGAGTTGACGGTGCATGGGGCATGGTTTGATATCGCACTGGGGGAACTCCATACTTACGACGAGTTGGACAGGCGTTGGCAGGCGATTTCGGCCACGTCGTAGGGACCTGAGGCGACGAAGGGACCTCATCCGCCCGTTGGGCACCTTCTCCCCGCAAGAGGGCGAG
>JANPCL010000087.1:0-46115 GCA_031430915.1 Hyphomicrobiales bacterium | reverse complement strand
CCAGTCGCACCTCGCGGAGGGTTTCCCCACGCGTCCCTAATTTGCAGGGGTGTTGCAGACCAAGACCGGATAGACGCGGTCCCACAAAGCCAGACTTGCGCCCAAATTTGATCTTCGCGCACCTCAATGCTAACAGCCCACGAAACCACAACAGGAAATTCCCGATGTCTGTCGATTCTGCCACTGTGCGCCGCGTTGCGCGGCTTGCGCGCCTCAAGGTCAATGAAGAGGATGTGCCGCGTCTGGCCGGAGAACTGAACGCCATTCTGGCCTTCGTCGAACAACTCAATGAGGTGAATGTGGAGGGCGTCGCCCCGCTTACATCCGTGGTCAGCCATAAGATGCGCATGCGTGATGATGTGGTGACGGATGGCGGTTATGCCCGCGCTGTGACTCAGAATGCGCCAGCATCCGAAGACGAATTCTTCATGGTTCCGAAGGTGGTAGAATAATCATGACCAACCTCACCTCACTCACCATCGCCGAAGCCTCCGCCAAGTTGAAGGCACGCGACATTTCGGCACTTGAACTGACCGATGCTTATCTCGCCGCCATGGAAAAGGCGCGGGCGCTCAATGCCTATATTGTCGAAACGCCGGAGCAGGCGCGTGAGATGGCGAAGGCCTCTGATGCGCGTATCGCCAAGGGCGAGGCCGGGGCACTGGAAGGCATTCCACTGGGCATCAAGGATTTGTTCGCGACCAAGGGTGTTCACACCCAGGCCGCCAGCCACATTCTCGATGGCTTCAAGCCCACCTATGAATCCACCGTGTCTGGCAATCTGTTTCGCGAAGGTGCCGTCTTGCTGGGCAAGCTCAACATGGACGAGTTCGCCATGGGCTCGTCGAATGAGACGAGTTATTATGGCCCGGTGACCAACCCGTGGCGGCGCGATGGCTCCAACACATCGCTGGTACCCGGTGGTTCGTCGGGTGGATCAGCCTCGGCAGTGGCGGCACATATTTGTGCTGGCGCTACGGCAACCGACACTGGTGGATCCATTCGCCAGCCAGCAGCCTTCACCGGAACGGTTGGCATCAAGCCTACCTATGGCCGCTGTTCGCGCTGGGGCATTGTGGCCTTCGCGTCGTCGCTCGATCAGGCCGGGCCGATTGCGCGGGACGTGCGCGATGCGGCGATCATGCTGAAGGTGATGGCCAGTGTTGATGACAAAGACACAACCTCGGTTGATCTGCCCGTGCCAGATTATGAGAAAGTGCTGGGCAAATCGATCAAAGGACTGCGCGTCGGCATTCCCCGCGAATATCGGCCCGATGGTTTGTCGTCCGAGATCAACGCGCTGTGGGACAAGGGTGCGCAGTGGCTGAAAGAGCAGGGCGCCGAGATTGTCGAGATTTCGCTACCACACACAAAATATGCGCTGCCTGCCTATTACATCGTCGCACCCGCCGAAGCGTCGTCGAATCTGGCGCGCTATGATGGCGTGCGTTATGGGCTTCGCGTGCCGGGGGAAGACCTCACTGACACTTATGAAAAAACCCGTGCCGCCGGATTTGGCCGCGAAGTGCAGCGCCGGATTTTGATTGGCACCTATGTGTTGTCGGCTGGCTATTACGACGCATACTATGTGCGGGCGCAGAAGGTCCGTACACTGATCAAGCGGGATTTCGACGAGGCCTGGGCGAAGTGTGATGTGGTGCTGACACCCGCCACACCATCAGCCGCCTTTGCGCCGGGTGAGATTACTGATCCGCTGCAAATGTATCTGAATGACGTGTTCACGGTGACAGTGAACATGGCGGGATTGCCGGGCATTGCCGTTCCTGCGGGATTGTCCGCTGATGGGTTGCCGCTGGGTTTGCAGTTGATTGGCAAGCCCTTTGATGAGGAAACGCTGTTTCAGACGGCATTTGCGATTGAGCAGGCAGCAGGGCGGTTTGCGGCGAAGCCGTGGTGGTGACTCCGGCATTAACCGTAATGGTAAAGTTTTAGTTAAAATGACTCATTTCGGCACAGGGGGACTCTTTACGGATTCACAATCCTGATTTACCTTTCATTAACACTTGCGGCGGCGTTGCGGCGAAGTGTGAGTGAATTGTGTAAGTCCGGAGTTTGTGATGAAGCGTTGGTTGGTTTTAGCGGCACTTGCAGCGACATCGGTTTTGTCGACGTCTACTTTTGCAGCAACCGGCCCGACTTTCGCGCCTGAATTCGGCAAGTCGCTTCCGCCCGTCGGTTTTGTGAAATTCTGCGTGACCAATCCAGGGGAATGCAAAAATGTCGGACGTCGTGCCCAACGGATGGAACTCACAGCCGAAGCGTGGAAAACGCTCTTCACTGTCAATGCCGGAGTAAACAAGAACATCGCTCCCGTCAGTGACGCTGATCTTTATGGCGTGCCTGAGTTCTGGACTTACCCAACAACGGCGGGGGATTGCGAAGACTATTTGCTGCTGAAAAAGCGTGACCTCGAAAAGCTGGGTTTTGATTCCGGCGCGTTGCTGATCACAGTCGTGCTCGACGAAAAAAACGAGGGCCATGCCGTGTTGACAGTGGCCACTGACCGGGGCGACTTCGTACTCGACAACCGCCGCAACGACATTCTGGTCTGGGCTAACACGGGCTACACCTTCCTGAAGCGCCAGTCCCAGCAAGATCCGCGCGCCTGGGTGGCGCTAACGGATGGTTCGCACAGGTCGGTGAAAGTGACGGCTGGCAGCAACTAGGCCAGCGTCGCCAAACGCTTCGTCAAGAGTTCAAAGAAGCCATCCGCATCAATGCCTCTGCACACCGTGGCATTGGCTTTGCGGTCAGTGACACGCCACCAGTCGATGATGGTCATACCCATTGTCAATTCGGATTCGCATTCGATGGATACATTGACATCCCGCGAGGTGAAAAGTTCTGGGTGCAAGAGCCAGGCAATGACGCAGGGGTCATGCAGGGGGCCGCCGTCCGTACCATATTTCTGCTCGTCAAAGCGTTCAAAGAAGTCGAGCAGGGCAGCCGTTGCGGGCCCTGTGTGGTTGTTCATCTCTCGGAACTTCTGTACGCGGGCCTTGGTGGTCAGGGCTTTGTGGGTGCAATCCAGCGGGACCAGCGTGATGGGTATGCCGGACTCGAAGACAAGGCGCGCGGCTTGCGGGTCAACGTAAATATTAAACTCTGCGGTCGGTGTGACGTTGCCACCTTCAAAGAAACCACCGCCCATGGAAATGATGCGCTTGATTCGGGGGGCGATGCGCGGTTCCTTGACAAGGGCGAGGCCAATATTGGTGAGCGGGCCCAGACAGCAAAGGGTGATTGTTCCAGCCGGATGTTGCATCAGCGTATCGATGATGAAATCAACGGCAAATTGCTTTTGCAGCGGCATGGTCGGGTGGGGAAGATCGGGGCCGTCAAGGCCAGTGCGACCATGTACGTGTTCGGCTGTAACAAGCGTGCGCAACATCGGGCGGGTGGCACCTGCGTAGACTTTGATGTCGGAACGGCCCGCGAGTTCGCAGATTTTGCGGGCGTTCACTTCCGTCAGGGCAAGCGGCACATTGCCAGCAACTGCGGTAATGCCGAGGATTTCAATTTCTGGTGATGCCAGCGCCAATAAAATGGCAACAGCGTCGTCCTGGCCTGGATCAGTATCGATGATGATGGAATTAAGCATTATGTCTTTCGTTTGGATTTTTCCATCTTTTTGCGCAAGTGAAATGTGAGCGCAAGGGAAATGCAGTGCTTCAGCTCTGCCATTGGCAAGGGTTCGCCGACTGTAAATTCAATGCTGCGTTGATCAATATATGTCATCTGTTTGGGGTAGCGGGTGCGAAACTCGTCGATCAGGCCAGACTGGCAATGTACATAAACGGCATATTTATTGGGATCGCTGCGTAAAGCATCAATGCGAATGGTGCTGCCACTTTTGGTTCGGGTTGTAATAAAACTAAGTTGGCCCCAGCGCAGTGCTTCCTCGATAGGTCCTACGCCTTCAATGGACTGTGCCACATCCAAAATGATGTTGCGCATGTCCAAAAGCGCACTTCTCAATGGACTGGAATGATGTTTGAAGAGATCGTCAGCCAATACCATCGTCTGAATCCTGAAAATGCTGCCTGAGGAAGCCGTTCTACTGCCATGTTGCTGACAATTGGTGTCAGCACTGTTAGTGTAATGTCACATCATGAGACGCGCTGAACGATTGCTTCGCATTATCCAAATCCTGCGCCGCCACCGGCGTCCGGTCAAAGGGCAAAGCATTGCTGAGGAGGTGGAGGTATCATTGCGCACACTCTACCGTGATATTTCTGATTTGGTTTTGGATGGTGTGCCGATCCGCGGGGAGGCGGGGATCGGTTATGTGTTGGGTGAGGGGTATGATGTTCCGCCGCTCATGTTCAATGCCGATGAACTTGAAGCCGTGATGTTGGGGCTTCGCTGGGTAGAGCGTCGTGGCGACCAGGATTTGTCACGCGCGGCGCAAGATACGATTGCAAAAATTGGTGCGGTGTTGCCACAGCAATTAAAGCCGTTTCTGTTTGATTCTGGATTGTTGGCTCCGCCAGCGTTTCACAAGACGGTCGATTCAGTAGACGTTGCAGCATTGCGGCAGGCGGTGCGGGAACAGCGAAAGGTATTGCTGGTTTACCGCGATGAGGCCGACAAGGTGACAGAGAGGGTGATTTGGCCAATTGGAATCTCTTATTTTGATGCGCAGCGTTTGGTGATCGGCTGGTGCGAGCTGCGTAACGACTTCCGCTCGTTCCGGACTGACCGCATGGTTCAGGCAAAGGTAACGCCGGAGAAATATCAGGAGCGTCGGAAGGCCTTGTTGAAGCGATGGCATGCTTTACGTGCAGCTGAAGGTAAGCTGCTGCCTTACGATGCTTTGGCTTGAACTAAGCCAGAGGCGACAAGTGCCAATGCTTTTACATAGAGAGAATGCTCGACCCCCAGTACACGGGCGGCGAGGATCTCCGGGGTATCGTCGGGATGTACGGGCACTATTGCCCGGGCGATGACTTCACCACCGTCGAGTTCTTCGTCCACGAAATGCACTGACGCCCCATGGATTTTGGCACTGTCTTCGATGGCGCGGGCGTGGGTATGCAGTCCTTTGTAGAGTGGCAAAAGTGAGGGGTGTATGTTCAGCATCCGACCTGACCAAGGCCCTATCAACACCGGCGTCATGATGCGCATGAAGCCCGCGCAACAGATCAGGTCAAGGTCGTGTTTCTGCAGTTCCGTATTAAGGGCAGCGTCGAAGGCTTCGCGACTGGGGAAGTCCTTATGGTTGACGGCAGCAGTAGCGATTTTGTGATCGCGTGCGTAAGTTAGCCCGCCCGCATCTGGCTTGTTCGAAGCTACGAAGACGATTTTTGCGGGGTAGGCGGGATCGCGACCTGCTTCGACGAGGGCGCGCAGGTTCGATCCACGACCGGAGATTAGAACGCCAACACGCTTTCTGTGCATCAGCCAAGCGTACCCGAATAGGCTACTTGCGGCTCCTTGCCCTTGCGTTTGGCAATAGTGCCGAGGGTGATGACCGTTTCGCCAGCGCGCTTCAAAGTAGCGGCCATGGCTTTTGCATCCTTCGCGGCGACAACTACAATCATTCCGACGCCGCAGTTAAAGGTGCGCAGCATTTCCACTTCCGCCACGCCACCTGTGGCCTGCAGCCATTTGAAGACCGGGGGCAGGGAGACAGCATCGAGATTGATCTGCGCAATTGTGCCTTTGGGCAGAATGCGGGGAATGTTTTCCGTGAAGCCGCCGCCTGTGATGTGGGCCAAGGCCTTCACAGAATTGCCCTTGCGGAGGATTTTCAAAAGCGACTTCACGTAAATGCGCGTCGGGGTGAGAAGGGCTTGAGCTAAAGACTTGCCCTTGGCAAAGGGTGCATCGTCTGTCAGATTCAAGCCTGACATCTCGACAATGCGGCGGATCAGCGAATAGCCGTTGGAATGAGGGCCCGTTGAAGCCAGGCCGAGAATTACATCACCTGCCTTCACATCATCGCGCGGCAGCACCTTTTTGCGTTCAACTGCGCCTACGGCAAATCCAGCGAGATCATAGTCGCCGCCCTGATACATGCCGGGCATTTCTGCCGTTTCACCACCGATCAGGGCGCATCCCGCCTGCCTGCATCCATCGGCTATGCCAGCAATTACTTCGCGTGCGTCTTTGATCTTAAGTTTTCCGGTGGCATAGTAGTCGAGGAAGAACAGAGGTTCAGCCCCTTGAACCACCAGATCGTTGACCGACATGGCGACAAGGTCAATGCCTACGCCGTGATGCAATCCTGAATCGATGGCGAGTTTCAGCTTGGTACCAACGCCATCATTTGCAGCGACCAGTACCGGGTCTTTGTAACCGCAGGCCTTTAAATCAAACAAACCGCCAAAGCCGCCGAGGTTGGGTGTCGAGCCTTTACGGCGGGTGGATTTGGCCAAGGGCTTAATGGCTGTTACAAGGTCGTTTCCAGCAGTGATATCCACACCGGCGTCGGCATAGGTCAAACCATTCTGTTTTGCTTGTTTGCTGCGTGTCATGCCGCTAGTTTGCCCCAAATTCGTGATGAACTGATTTGTGGGCTTGTTAACCCATAATGCCGGGCCAGATAAAGCCCGAATGGATGATATGGGGACAATTCTGAAAACCTGGTTTTTGGCTGTGCTGCTGGTCTGCTGGGGGAACCTTGCTTTTGCAGCAGGTCCTGTTGAGACCAGCATCTTCGCGGTGCAGGGCATTGCCGTTGACGTTACCGATGTGGATGCTGATGCTGCGAAGAATAAAGCGCTGGTGGATGCGCAGGTGAAGGCTTTCACCACGCTTGCCGAACGGCTAGGTAGCCCGGCCATTGTCGAGGCCGTGGCCAAATATGAGCCGAAGAAGGTTTTGCCCTACCTCAAGTCGCTGTCGATTGAAGAGGAAAGCATCAGCCCTGGCCGGTACAAGGGGATGTTGACGGTTCGGTTTCTGCCCAACAAAATTCGGGCACTCTATGCAGATTTCGGCGTCAAGGTGGGGGGAGAGCAGGGGCCTAGCTTTCTGGTGTTGACGGTATGGAAGGGCGCCGCCGGTGATGTGCTGTGGGAAGATAACCCGTGGCGGCAGGCCTGGATCAATCTGCGGGCTGAACAGTCGCTGGTTCCCATTATTGTGCCACTGGGTGATTTTGACGACACGGAAATGATTTCTGTCACCGATGTGTTGAGTGAAGATGCGGTGAAGCTGGAAGCCATCCGCAAGCGTTATGACGTCAAGAAAGTTATCGTTGCCTTCGCGGAAACCGCTGAAAACGGAGCCGTTCATGCCCGCATGTCAGGGGATTCACCTTTGGGCAAACTGAGTTTCGACAAGGTTTATGATGGTGAAACTGGTCGCGTTGAAGATTCAACCGCGCTCGCTGCCCAGCGTTTTCACGGTATCATGGTGGAAAAGTTCAAATCGGGTGCTGCGAAAGTTGCCGAGCAAAAGCGGGCGTCCGAAGTCAATGCAAAGAAGGTTTTGCGGGTGCAGGTGCCGTTTTCCGGTCCTTCGGAGTGGAATGGATTGCGCTCGCGCATCCTGTCGACGCCGGGTGTGACGGGACTTGATGTGTCGTCGCTTGCGGTTGACGGGGCGTCTGTGTCACTCACCTATGTGGGAACGCCGGAAGACTTGCAATCGTCGATGCAGGCCAGCGGGTTAAACTTGCAGAACAGCGGCGCGGGGTGGGCGATTTCGCAGTTGTGAGTGCGTTCACGACAATTTTGACTTCACTTCTTCGGGCGGGCTACATGGTTTTCCAATGGTCGGGACACGTGATATGACATTGCAACGACAAGCGGGCTTTTGGCTCATCGCCCTTTTGGCCTTTGTCGGCCTTTTGTGGCTTCTGCAGGATATTCTGCTGCCTTTCATCGCGGGCTTTGTATTGGCCTATTTTCTCGACCCTGTGGCCGACAGGCTGGAAAAACTTGGGTTGCCCCGTATCGTGGCTACGCTTGCCATTTTGTCGGTGGCGATTGCAGTGGTTGTGGTTGCAGTTTTGGTCGTTGTGCCGGTGCTCGCAGACCAGGCTTTGAAACTGGCGCAGGATTTACCTGAGTTGGCGAAGGCGTTGATTGCCCGCTTTGAGGAGCTCACCCCGCAAAGCGTGAAAGATATGCTGGCGCGAGCGGGCGGGTCCACCTCTGGCTCGTTGGGTGACGTGGTGGGCAAGGCTACGGGTTGGGTTGCGACCTTCCTGCAATCGGTATGGTCCGGCGGCATGGCGTTGGTGAATGTCGTTTCTTTACTTGTAGTTACGCCAATTGTCGCGTTTTACTTGCTGGCGGACTGGGACCATCTGGTTGCGAAAGTCGATAGCTGGGTGCCGCGCGACCATGTGGAAGAAGTGCGGACTATTGCGCGTGACATCAATACCACCATGGCGGGTTTTATACGCGGGCAGGGCACCGTTTGCCTGCTGCTGGGGTTGTTTTACGCGGTTGGTCTATCGCTGGCCGGATTGAAGTTTGGGCTTGCCATTGGCATGGGGGCGGGGCTGCTGAGTTTCATTCCCTATGTAGGAGCGATCGTTGGCGGTGTATTGGCGATTGGCGTTGGACTTGTGCAGTTCTGGCCGGACTATTCGTCGGTGCTGATCATCATCGGGATATTTGTCGCGGGTCAATTTCTGGAGGGCAATTTTTTGTCGCCAAAGCTGGTTGGCGGGTCCATTGGCCTGCATCCGGTTTGGCTGATGTTTGCCTTGTTTTCATTCAGCTATCTATTTGGTTTTGTTGGTCTTTTACTGGCGGTACCGCTCGCGGCGGCCATGGGCGTGCTGGTCCGCTATGGCTTGCGGCGTTACCTGGCATCCAAACTTTTTACGGGAACCGAACCGTCTTTTGACGATGCAACCCCGCCCGGAGCCTAAGCCCTTGGCGCAACAGCTGGTTTTTGATCTGCAGCACCGTCCGGCACTGGGCCGCGATGATTTTCTGGTGGCTGGTTCCAATGCAGCGGCCGTGCAATTGGTAGATGATTGGCCAAACTGGCCTGCGCGGGCAGCTATTCTGGTTGGCCCGCCGGGCTCCGGAAAAAGTCATTTGGGCGAGGTGTGGCGGCAAAGATCAGCCGCTTCGTTGGTGGCTGCGACTGAAATCGGTGTTGCGCGGGTTCCCGATGTGTTGAGCCTTGGTGCAGCGTTGGTTGAGGATATTGACCGGGGTGTGTTGCAAGAAAAAGCGCTGTTCCACCTCCTGAACTACGCCCGGGAAATGAACGGACATGTCCTGTTTACAACACGGGACTGGCCTTTGCCCGCCGTTGGGCTGCCTGACCTCAAGTCACGTCTGAATGCTGTACCAATTGTGACCATTTTGCCGCCAGATGATGGACTTTTGCGGGGCGTACTCGTGAAACTGTTCAGCGACCGCCAGATTGCGGTTGACGAGGCCTTGATCAGCTATCTCGTCAACCGCATGCCACGTTCGCTCGACATGGCACGGCAACTTGTGGCACGGATTGATGCGGCTGCACTTGAACGCAAGGTCGATGTCACGCGCCGTTTTGCCGGACAGATTCTTGAGGAATGGGAAAGTCCGGACCTGTTGTGAGCGGCATTCACAAAACTGTCACACAAGCGTAGTGTGAACAGCTATCATGAACGATCACCCTGTTCGCCCCATCACTCTCGATATGCCCGAGCGATTTTTCAATCGCGAACTCAGTTGGCTTGATTTTAACTCACGGGTTCTCGCGGAGGCGCGCAACCCGCACCACCCGCTGTTGGAACGTTTGAGGTTCCTTTCTATTTCAGGCTCGAATCTGGATGAGTTTTTCATGGTCCGGGCTGCCGGTTTGGTGGCACAACTGCGGGAGCAGGTGGAGGAAATCAGCCAGGATGGCTTGAACCAGGCCGAACAGTTGACCCTTATACGGGCGCAAACCCGCGTGCTGATGGCTGAGCAGGACAGGCTTTGGCTGAAACTGCGGGATGAACTTGGTGAGAATGGCATCGATCTTGTGGAAGCGCATGAGCTGACCAAGGAAGATCATTTATTTTTGGACCAGCGGTTTCTTGAACAAATCCTGCCGGTGGTAACGCCCATTGCCATTGATCCTGCACATCCCTTTCCGTTTATTCTCAATCGTGGTTTTGTGCTTGCTGCGGAACTTAAAAACCGCAGCGATAACAATATTATGCGGGCGTTGCTTCCGATTCCGCATCAGCTTGAGCGCTTTGTCCGGCTGCCGGGCGCTGTGGCGCGGTTCATGTCGCTTGAAAACATGCTGGCGCTGTTCTTGCCGCGCCTGTTTCCCGGTTATGAGGTTATGGGAGACGGCTTGTTCCGTGTCATCCGCGACAGCGACCTTGAAGTGGAAGAAGAAGCAGAAGACTTGATGCGCGTGTTTGAAAGTGCATTGAAGCGCCGCCGCCGTGGCTCTGTCATTCATATGGAGGTGGACACCAACAGCCCACGCAGTTTGATTGAATTCATTGCAGCCGAACTGGACGTGTCGCCGGATATCATTGTCGAGATCAAGGGCCTTGTGGGCTATGCTGATACGGCTCGCCTCATCCTCGACGATCGGCCTGACCTCAAGTTCAAGCCCTTTGTGGCGCGCTTTCCTGAACGGGTGCGGGATCACGCGGGGGATATTTTTGCAGCGATTCGACAAAAGGATTTCATCGTTCACCACCCCTATGAGTCGTTCGACGTTGTGGTGCAGTTTGTAAAACAGGCGGCGGCTGACCCGGACGTGATATCGATCAAGCAGACTTTGTATCGCACCTCGCGCAATTCACCCATTGTTGCGGCCCTCGCCAAAGCTGCGGAAGCGGGAAAGTCGGTCATGGCGCTGGTGGAGCTGAAAGCGCGTTTCGACGAAGAAGCCAATATCCAATGGGCGCGGGATTTGGAACGTGCAGGCGTGCAGGTGGTGTTCGGTTTCCGTGAACTGAAGACGCATGCAAAGGTTTCGATGGTGGCACGGCGCGAAGGTGGGGCAGTTCGCACCTATGTGCATTTCGGCACGGGCAACTATCACCCCATCACAGCAAAGATTTATACGGACCTCTCGTTCTTCACCTGTGATCCCGCTCTGGTGCGGGACGCGGCGCGATTGTTCAATTTCATTTCAAGTTATGCACAACCGCAGGAGCTGGAGCGGATTTCCCTGTCGCCCATCAACCTCAAGAACCGCCTGCTGGAACATATAGAAGATGAAATTGTCCACGCCACCAGTGGCCGAACCGGGCAAATCTGGGCCAAGATGAATTCACTGGTCGACCCGGATGTGATTGACGCCCTCTACCGCGCCTCCATTGCCGGAGTGCAGATCGACCTGGTTGTGCGCGGTATCTCGTGTCTGCGGCCGGGGGTGCCAGGGTTGTCTGAAAACATCCGCGTCAAAAGCATCATCGGGCGGTTTCTGGAACATTCCCGTATTGTCTGCTTCGGGTGTGGTCACGCCTTGCCGCACGCGGATGCAAAGGTTTACATTGGCTCGGCAGACTGGATGCCGCGTAATTTGCAGCGCCGCGTTGAAACGCTGATCCCTATGGAAAATCCGACTGTGCATGACCAGGTGGTGGACCAGATCATGGTGGCCAACCTGCGCGACAACCAACAAAGCTGGCAATTGCAGGCGGATGGCAGTTCGCGGCGGGTGGAACCGGCAGCAGGCGAAGAGCCGTTCAATGCCCACGAATATTTCATGAACAACCCTTCACTGTCTGGACGTGGGCGCTCGCTTGAGAGTAGTGTTCCGCCGAAGATTCCGCATGGTCGCAAGAAGGCAGTCAAGAGCAAGTGAGTTGGCATACCGGGTTCCGCATGGAGCCACCCAAGTACCGCCCGGTGGCGGTGGTTGATATCGGCTCGAATTCAGTGCGCCTCGTCGTCTATGACGGCTTGCGGCGCTCTCCTACACCCGTTTTCAACGAGAAGATTTTGTGTGGGTTGGGCAAAGGCATTGCCATTACTGGCAAGCTCGATGCGTCTGCCATGGTGCGGGCCACTGCCGCCCTGAAACGGTTTCGAACCCTGGCCAAACAAATTGGCTGTCATGAGGTTTTTGCGGTCGCTACGGCGGCAGCCCGGGAAGCCAGCAACGGGGCAGAGTTCATAGCGCAATCCGAAAATGCCCTTGGTGCGGGCATTCATATTCTTACCGGCAAGGAAGAAGCGCGCTTTGCTGCACTGGGTGTGGTTGCAGGTATTCCGGAAGCGGACGGCGTTGTGGGCGACTTGGGTGGCGGCTCACTCGAATTGATTGATGTGAAAGATGGCCAGCTGTTTGATGGTGTGACACTGCCGCTGGGACCGCTGCGTTTAATCGACATGTCGGGCGACAACATGGGCCGCGCGCGCAAGTTGGTCGATGAATATCTGGCGGATGCAAAAGTTCTCGAAGCCTTGAAGGGCCGCTCTTTCTACGCGGTTGGGGGCACCTGGCGAAATCTTGCACGTATTCATTTGGCCCATGCAGGCTATCCGCTGCATGTGCTGCACCAATATACCATGACGCGGCAACAGGCGCGGTCGATTGCGGAATTGGTGTCCGGCATGTCGAGTTCGGCCCTCAAGGATGTGAAAGACGTTTCGAAATCGCGCAGCAACACCATGCCCTATGGCTCCATGGTGCTGGAACGCCTGATCGAGACTGGAAAACCGAAAGACATTGTGTGCTCGGTCTATGGTGTGCGCGAAGGCTATCTCTATGCAAAGCTGCCGCGCAAGAAAGCCAAGCTTGATGCCTTGCTGTCATCGTGCTGGGATTTCGCCAGGCGCTATGCCCGCTCACCGGAACATGAACTGGAACTGTGTGACTGGACTGACCAGCTGTTCGGCGCCAAGGGTTTCAAGGAAACACCGGAGCAAAAAAGGTTGCGTTATGCGGCGTGCCTGTTGGCCGATATCGGGTGGCGGGCGCACCCTGACTATCGGGCTGATCGCTCCATGAGCATGATTTCACAGGCGGCCTTTGTCGGCATTGATCACCCGGGCCGGGTGTTTTTATCGCTCACGATTTTTTATCGCTACGAAGGCGAGGTCATGAAGGACGATCTCACGCGTTTGCTCAGCGAAGAACACATGGAGAGGGCGCATCTGCTGAGTTCGATTTTCCGGCTGGCCTATATCTTGTCGGCGGCAATGCCGGGGATGTTGCCACGTATTGGCCTGACGCTGGAGGCCAACAAGGTGCTGACGCTGAGACTGCCAAACAAGTTGAAGGATTTGATGGGCGAGCGGGTGGAGAAGCGTCTGGCCAGTCTGGCGTTTGAGATGGGGCGGACGCCAAGAGTTGTGATTGGGTAGGGGTTTGAACGGCAGGCAAGGGACCTCATCCGGCCTTCGGCCACCTTCTCCACGCAAGGGGGCGCGGAGAAGGGACAATACCACGACCTCCCGAAATGTTTGAGCTTATGGGGAGGTCTCAATGCAGTCCCTTCTCCGCGCCCTCTTGCGTGGAGAAGGTGCCCAACGGGCGGATGAGGTCTCTGCTGCAGCGTGCAATAATTTTGCACTCACACGAAAATCTTCGCGCGTCCCTTTTCCAGCCCAATCGTTGCCTTGCCGCTTTTCAGCGCTATCGCTACGTCACCGAACACCGTTCGCCGCCAGCCTTGCATTGCGGGCACGTCGGCGGCGTCTGATATGGCGATGGCATCGATGTCGGCGCTTGACGCCAGGAGCTTGGGTGCCACGCCTGCATTTTCGCTCACAATTTTTAGCGCAAGTTTCAGGACTTCGGCTGCAGCTTCCTGTGATGGGCTCATATCGTCGCCCCGACCTTTGGGTGAGGGCAGGGTAGCTGGGTCCCATGACAGGGCGTCTTTGATGGCGGCGAGAATGCCTTTGCCGATGCTGGAGTCTGCGGACCCCCGTGGCAGCAAGCGCAACTGGTGCATGGCCTCTGTTGTTTGCGGAACCTGAATAGCGATTTCACCAACCGCGTCATCTTTCAAAATCCGACCGCGCGGTACATTCTTGGTCTGTGCTTCACGCTCGCGCCAGGCGGCCACGGCCATCAATGCGGCTTGCTGTTTTTTGTTCTGAATGCGCGCTTTGATGCGACGCCAGCTTTGCGCGGGGTCGACACGATATTTGTCGGCGTTGGCCAAATCCGCGAGTTCATCTTCCAGCCAATCGCTGCGGTCTTCCGCATCAATCTGGCTCTTAAGTTTTTCATAGACGACGCGCAGATGTGTGACGTCGGAGAGGGCATAGGCCATTTGCTTGGGGGTAAGAGGGCGACGTGACCAGTCAGTGAACTGTGAGGATTTGTCGATTTGCGCGCCCACGAGTTTACGCACAATGGCTTCGTAGCCCACCTGATCACCAAAGCCGCAGACCATGGCAGCGATTTGTGTGTCGAACACCGGCGTGGGTACAATGTTTGCCATGTTGACAAGGATTTCAATGTCCTGTGACGCGGCGTGAAACACTTTCAACACTGCCGGATTGGCCATCAGATCAAAGAACGGTTGCAGCGACAGGCCCGGTGCCAGCGGATCAATCAGCGCATTGTGCTTTTCCCCCGCTATCTGCACAAGGCAGAGTTTGGGATAATAGGTTGTCTCGCGCAGAAATTCGGTATCAACGGTGATGTAGGAATCGCCTGCCACATCCATGCAGAAGGTGGCCAAGGCGTCGCTGGTGGTGATCATCGGAATATCTTGTGGGGTGGTCATGGGTCAGGCCCTCCCGAAGACGCGGTGGAAAATCGTGTCGACATGTTTGGTGTGATAGCCCAAGTCAAACAGGGCTTCGAGTTCGGCATTGCTCATGAGGTTTGACACGTCCTTGTCGGCTTTCAGCAGGTCGAGAAACTGTCCTTCGCCGCGCCAGACCGGCATGGCATTGCGTTGCACGGCTGCATAGGAGTCTTCCCGTGACATGCCCTTTTGTGTGAGCGCCAAGAGAATGCGCTGGGAGTGAATGAGTCCGCCCAGACGGTTCATGTTTCTGGTCATGTTTTCAGGGTAAACCAGCAGTTTGTCGATGACACCGGTCAGGCGGCGCAGCGCGAAGTCGAGGTGGACGGTGGAGTCAGGGCCGATGCCGCGCTCGACAGACGAATGGGAAATATCCCGCTCATGCCAGAGGGCTACATTTTCCATGGCGGGAATGGCGGCGGAGCGGACAAGGCGGGCGAGGCCTGTCAGGTTTTCCGTCAGCACCGGATTGCGCTTGTGCGGCATGGCGGAGGAGCCTTTTTGGCCGGGAGAAAAATATTCCTCGACTTCCAAAACTTCCGTGCGTTGCAGGTGGCGGATTTCGGTGGCGAGGCGTTCAACCGAGGATGCGATGACACCCAGCACCGAGAAGAACATGGCATGGCGATCGCGGGGAATGACTTGCGTGGAAACGGGCTCCACGGCGAGGCCCAGCTTTTCCGCGACGTAAACTTCAACGGATGGATCGATATTGGCGAAGGTGCCGACGGCACCTGAAATGGCGCAGGTAGCGACGTCCTTGCGGGCGAAGATCAGACGATCTTTGGCGCGCTGGAATTCAGCATGGGCATAGGCCAGTTTGAGACCAAAGGTAACGGGTTCGGCGTGGATGCCGTGGCTGCGGCCAATGCACACTGTCATCTTGTGTTCAAAGGCGCGGCGCTCAAGGGCGGCCAGCAGTGCATCCAAATCCTTCAGCAAAAGGTCAGCGGCGCGGGTAAGCTGGATGTTGAAGGTGGTGTCCAACACATCTGACGAGGTCATGCCCTGATGCACGAAACGGGCTTCGGGGCCGACGATTTCCGAGAGGTGGGTGAGGAAGGCGATCACGTCGTGCTTGGTGACCGCTTCGATTTCGTCAATACGGGCGACGTCGAAGGTGGCGGCATTGCCCTTTTCCCAGATGATGTGGGCCGCTTCCTTGGGGACGATGCCCAATTCTGCCATCTTGTCAGCAGCATGGGCCTCGATTTCAAACCAGATTCTGAAGCGTGTCTGTGGTTCCCATATCTGGGTCATGTCTTTGTGGGAATAGCGGGGGATCATGTCAAAGCCTTGTGTTTCGAGCGGCTTAGCAAATGTGACGGACCTGTGCGAGTCGCAAACTATGGCGTTGCCTTGTCAGGTTGCATTTCGCCATTTTGCCATTGCAACAGCATATAGGGCTGCTTCTGCAGGTCACCGGTGGCTGTGAACGCGACGGGTCCGATGATGGTGTTGATTTCATTTCCGCCGGAGAGCCAGTTGGCCATGGCGCGGGAATTGTTGACGCCGCGGGCTTTTGCGGCGGCAGCGAAGCTTTCAACGGCGGCGTAGGCAGACAAGGTGGCTCCTTCGGCGGTGGCGAAGGCTGACAATCGCTTGGGATCAGCGCGGGACTGGGGATCGTCGAGAAAACTGACCCGGGTGCCATTGGCGGCATCGCCTGCCTTGGTGGCAAAGGTTTCGGACTGCAGACTGTCCGGGCCGTAGAGGGCTATTGCGGGATTGAGTTTGCGCAATTCGCCTGCAATCACACCACCGTCGCTGGCTTGCAGTGCCAGATAGGCTACGGTGGCAGTCAGCAGGGCCGGGTCTTCCGCCAGTTTTGCGCTGCCCGGCTTTACTGTGAACAATTTGGCATTTGGCAGGGCGGCCTGAAACCGCGTGGTGACCGGAGCAAGGTCGGCTGAATGGTCCGAAAATACGACAACTTCTGAAGCGGCCCCGTCAGTCTTGATGCGGGCCGCAGCGACATCGGCCTGCAGGTCTTCGCGCCCTGTCAGGCGAAAGACGTTCCATAATTTGCTGGCTGTGAGCACCGGTGCCGTGGCCGATGGGGATATCATCAAAATGCCCGCACTGGCGTAGGTGGGGGCAGCGGCGAGGCTCGCATAGGTACAGAAATGCCCGACCACCAGCCGCACATCCTGGCTGGCAAAACTTCTGGCTACTTCCAGGGCGCGCTTTGCATCACAGCCGTCGTCGGCTTCGACCAAGCCCAAGGCTTCGCCATTGATGCCGCCTTGCGCGTTGATGGCGGTGATGGCGGCG
Source organism: Hyphomicrobiales bacterium (assembly GCA_031430915.1). Lineage (GTDB taxonomy): Bacteria > Pseudomonadota > Alphaproteobacteria > Rhizobiales > Aestuariivirgaceae > Aestuariivirga. The sequence continues at coordinate 29,197 of JANPCL010000087.1, read as the reverse complement.
CTGGCTCCGGCTTTCAGCTCATTGCCGAAGGCTGCATTGGGGCCAGACAAAGGACCAGCCACACCGACAAGAATGTCAGCATGGGCTGCGGCTGGCAGCGCACAGGTGCAAAGTAAAACAGCGAGTCGCGCGAGCCGGGCCAGTCTTGTCATGACGGCAAACTATTGTGCCGCTACCCGCTACGCAAGCGCCATATGAAAAGCAAACCGCCCGGGTGTGAACCCGGGCGGTTGCTTCAGTCAAACTGAAAGGCAGTTATTACATGCCGTTTTCGATGTAGGTGAAGGTGCCGTCAGCTTGCTTCTTCCAAGTGTAGAGCACGTAGTCTGGACGGGTGATGTCGCCTTTTTCGTTGTAGCCGATATCGCCAATCACGGTCTTCCATGGACCGGATTTCTTGATTTCGGCAGCAACGGCCTGCGCGTCATCCGACTTGCCGACTTTGTTGGCGGCAGCGGCTACGATCTGCAGGGCAGCGTAGCTGTAGAGCGTATAGGCTTCTGGCTCGAAGCCGGCGTCACGGAACTTCTTCACGGCATCTGCCGCAAGTGGGTTCTTGCGTGGGTCTGGAGCGAAGGTCATCAGGGTGCCTTCAACGGCTGGACCCGCGATTGCAGACAGTTCGTTCGACACAATGCCGTCGCCGGACATGAACGTGGCTGTGAGGCCAGCGTCAGCAGCCTGACGCTTCAAAAGACCAAACTCCGTATGGAGACCACCCCAATACACGAAAGTGATTCCGCCGTCCTTCATCTTGGTGATGAGGGCCGAGAAATCCTTGTCGCCAACGTTGACGCCGTCATACATGGCTTCGGTAACGCCCGCAGCATTGGTGGCTTTCTTGGTTTCGTCAGCAAGACCTTGGCCATATGGCGTTTTGTCATGCAAGAAAGCAACTTTTGCGTCCTTGAAATTGGCGGCAATGTAGCTACCGGCAACTGCACCCTGTTGATCGTCACGACCGCAGGTGCGGAAGGTGTTCCACAGGCCGCGCTCGGTGAGCTTTGGGTTGGTGGCGGATGGTGTGATCACCAGCGTGCCATTTTCAGCATAGATGTCCGAGGCTGGAATGGTGACGCCAGAGTTGAAGTGGCCGACCACGTATTTCACGCCATCAGCAACAAACTTCTGGGCAACAGACACGCCTTGCTTCGGGTCCGACACGTCGTCACCGAATACAAGCTTGATCTGTTCGCCGTTGATGCCGCCAGCGGCATTGATTTCAGCAGCAGCAGCTTCAGCGCCTTTTTGCAGCTGAGCGCCGAATGCGGCGTTTGGACCCGTGAGAGGGCCAGCCACGCCGACGAGGATGTCGGCCCAGGCTACGGTGTTGACGGCCATCAGTGCCGAAAGGGCGAGGCCCGTCATAAGAATTTTCTTCATTTCACAACTCCCTGTGTGTGAGATTGAGGGTCTTGATTTAGTCCCTACGCGGTGTTTCGAATGAACACCACCTGGAGACCAGATTTGCCGAATTTTCAGCAAATGTCACGCTGATTCCGTCAGGAAATTGATTGTTTCCCGACGGATTCAGACGAATTGGTGAATCAGCTTTTGGTGCGCCAGCCGATCAGTGACGCCTTTTCATAAAGCCATGGATATTGCCGTATCATTTGGTTGGTGCGGGTGAAGCGGTAGCTGACGTAGGCGACAACGCCCAGCAGCAAGGTATCCAGCAGGAACCGGTCAAAACTCAAAAACTGGGCCTGATAAAGTGCAAAGTGCAGAAAACGAGCCGCAAAACCCAGCCCCACGACACCCAGTGCCAGATTCCAGACTGGTTTCCAGTCGCTGGCGATGGAGCGGCCCGTCATCCAGGCAGCACCCATACAGAGCACCAAAAACACAATCTCGCCGTAGGCCTTGTTTGCAAAAATGTGGCCGGAGAGAATATCAAGTAACATCTGTCAACTTCCTCAATGTCCGCCGCCCTCGAGGTACGCGGCACGCACCTCGGGGTTTGCCAGCAAGTCTTTGCCTGTGCCGCTCATGGTAATTTGTCCGTTGACCATGACATAGCCGCGCGACGCCAATTTCAGAGCACCGAAAGCGTTTTGCTCCACCAGAAAGACGGTCAGGCCCTTGCTTTGGTTCAATACACGGATGGCATCGAAAATCTGCTTCACGATGATGGGGGCCAAGCCCAATGACGGTTCATCCAGCAACAGCAGTTTCGGGCGCGCCATGAGGGCTCGTCCGATAGACAACATTTGTTGTTCACCACCTGACAAAGTGCCGCCGCGCTGATTGATGCGCTCTTTCAAGCGGGGAAAGAGTTTGAAAATCTCTTCAACATCTTCGTCAAAATATTTCAACTTGTCGAGACTGGCACCCATTTGCAGGTTTTCGCGAACCGTCATGCGACCGAAAATGCGACGTCCTTCCGGTGACTGTGCGATACGTAGACGCGCTATTTCATGCGTCGGCATTTTGGTTATGTCTTGGCCATCAAACGTGACAGTGCCGACGCGGGCTTGCGGACTGCCGCAAATCGTCATCATCAAGGTCGATTTGCCAGCACCGTTTGCGCCGATCATGGCGACAATTTCGCCTTTGTGTACGTCAATATCTATGCCTTTCAAGGCTTGAATATTGCCGTAAAAAGTTTGAACGCCGCGCGTCTTCAACAGGGGTTCTGAGGTTGCCATTATTTACGACCCTTGGAAGAATTGGCTTTTGCGGCTTCACGAGCAAATGTTTTAGCCTGAGACACCCAGCCTTCACGAGCGATGCGGCCGTCAAATTCGAGGTAGACCTCTGCTTCCACAATGTCGGCTTTTTTCCAAGCGGCGATTTGGGCGAAAGTCCTCACACCATTGCGATTAAGTTTGCCTTCATTGACTGGCCCGATGCCTTTGATGCGCTTCAGATCGTCTTTGGCTACAGCCGGGGTTCGTGGCTTAGATGCAGGTTTTGTTTTCCCGGCAATTGGAGCTGCGATAGCCGCAACAGCAACAGTTGGAACTACCGGCATAGGTGCTGTTGTTGCAACTTTCGCAGCAACAGGTGCTGCAATGATTTTTTCGGCTTCGTCTTCATCAACGCCGAGATAGGCAGCAATGACCTTTGGGTCATTCTTGACTGAACCTGGTGTGCCGTCGGAAATCTTGGTGCCATATTCCAGCACCACAACGTGATCTGATATACCCATGACCACTGACATGTCATGTTCGATCAGCAATATCGAAGTGCCGGTGTCCTGGCGAATATCTTTGAGCAGGGTGTTCAACTCGTGAGATTCTTTTGGGTTCAATCCAGCGGCGGGTTCGTCGAGGCACAGCAGTTCCGGATCCGTGCACATGGCGCGGGCGATTTCCAAGCGGCGTTGCGCTCCATAGGGCAGGTCACCTGCAGGCTGGTCGGCCCGGTCATAGAGGCCAATGCGCTTTAACCAATCTCCGGCCTTTTGCATGGAAACTGCGGATTTGCTGTTGTAGCCTGACAAGCCGAGCAGGCCGCCGATGGTGTAGCCTGAGGCTTTCATCAAAGGCGTGTGCTGCGCCACCAACAGGTTTTCCAAAAGTGTAAGGCCGGAGAACAGGCGAATGTTCTGGAAAGTGCGGGCCACTTTGGCATCGCGGTTGACCTTGAAGTCCGGCATGCGCTCCAACAAATAGCTTTCGCCGTTGCTGCGATTCATTTTCATCATGCCTGAGGTTGGTTTGTAAAACCCGGTGATGCAGTTGAACACTGTGGTTTTGCCTGCACCGTTGGGACCGATGAGGGCGGTGATATCTCCGCGCTTGGCCTCAAAGCTCAAATCATTGACGGCAACAAGGCCACCGAAAATCATGGAGACATGTTCAACTGAGAGAATGGCGTCGGATTTTGTCATTGCAGCTCCGGTCATCTTAGCCGTGACCTTCTTTCGAGAATTCACCAGATATCGCCCGGCGATCCGCATGCAGGAAAGCCGTGGGTACACGCGTGCCGACAAAACCACGGGGCTTGAACAGCATGATCAACACCATGGCGATACCGAAAATCAGCATGCGATAAAGCTCCGGTGTGAAGTTGGGGCCGAACAGCCAATCGGCCTTCAGGAAGTCCAATTGGCGCAACAATTCGGTGCCGCCGACCATGGCAACGGCAGCCACAGCGATGCCGCTGAGCGAACCCATACCGCCGAGAACCACAATGGCCAAAACCACGGCGGACTCGATAAAGACGAAGCTTTCCGGCGACACGAACCCTTGCCGTACCGCAAAAAATGCGCCCGCAAATCCACCAAACATGGCACCGATTGCGAAGGCCGTAAGTTTGGTGGTTGTCGTGTTGATGCCGAGTGAGCGGCAGGCGATCTCATCCTCACGCAAAGCTTCCCATGCCCGGCCAATCGGCAAGCGGCGCAAACGGATGGTCACATAGGCGGTCAAGGCGCAGAGCGCGAGGATGAGGTAGTACAAAAATATCTTGTAATAGGCAGTCGATGGCGCAAGGCCGAAGACAGCGGCAAAGCCGGTTTTCGACGCGTTGAATTCGTAGAAACCAAATAGCGTCGCCTTGGCAATGCCTGATACGCCAAAGCCGCCTTGGGTGACGTCCTTCCAATTGATGAGAACCAGTCGGATTATTTCACCGAAAGCCAGCGTCACGATGGCGAGATAGTCTCCGCGCAGTCGCAAGACGGGGAATCCGAGCAGAACGCCCCAAAAGGCCGAGAGAATGCCAGCAAGTGGCAGCAGTATCCAGAACGACAGTCCAAAATTAACCGACAGCAAAGCGTAGGTATAAGCACCCACAGCATAGAAGGCCACATAACCGAGATCGAGCAAGCCCGCGAGGCCAACCACGATATTCAGGCCCCAAGCCAGCATGACGTAGATGAGGATCTGAACACCGAAGTTGTCGACCCACTTCAAGGCCCCACCAGGACCCAGCGTAAACAATACAACAGGCGGGTAGAGCAGCAAAAACGCTAAAACGAGTTTATATTTGTTTGCCGAAAGCCAGCTTTGCTTTGCATTGACGTCGACAACAGCGGCTTTGCTGGTGGCTTTGCGTGCCTGATAGGCGGGCATGATGTAGGCGGTCAGCAAGAACCGCACGGCAGCCGTCAACAAAACGGCAGTCACCAACAAGGACCAGCGTTGCAGCAGCACAGGTTCGTTGCGGATGTTCTGATCAACTTTGAAGCCGATCAACAACACAAACAACCCGAGTGCTACAACTCCTGCATAAAACGCGTCACGCAGGGCGCGAGCCATAAGGTCGTTTTGTGGTTCAACTTGTGAGGACATCAGAATTAAACCTTTTCAACTTCGGGCCGACCCATGAGACCGGACGGAAAGAAGATGAGTGTCAGTGCGAGAATGCTGAAGGCGGCGACGTCTTTGTAATCTGTGGAAAAATATCCGGACCACATGGCTTCGATGATACCAATCAGTATTCCACCGATTACTGCTCCCGGGAGTGATCCAATACCGCCAAGAACAGCGGCCGCGAAGGCCTTCACGCCCGGCACGAAGCCAGAAGTAAAGTCAATAACGCCGTAGAATGCGAGGTAAAGGGTGCCTGCGACAGCTGCGAGGGCTGCTCCCATGACAAATGTGACTGAAATGGTTTTATCGACGTTGATGCCGACAAGGGCTGCCATTTTCTGGTCTTGTTCACAGGCCCGTTGCGCGCGACCCAGCGGGGTTTTGTGGACGATGTACCAGAACACGGCCAGCAGAATGGAAGTGACCAGGAAAATTGCGAGTTGCTTGCCGGAAATCGTCACGTTTTCCGTGATAAAGAATTTGCCGCCAATGGTTTCAGGAATGGCCTTGTTGCGTGGGCCTTGTGAGACTTGCAGGAAGTTTGACAGGGCAATCGACATGCCGATGGCAGTAATCAAGGGAGCCAGACGGAATGAACCACGCAAGGGCTTGTATGCTACACGCTCGATTGTCCAGTTCCACAGGCTGGTCAATACTACGGCTACGGCCATCATCACCATCAAAATAACGGCTACTGGCAATCCAGCAAAAAAAGTTGTGAGTCCAAGGAAGGTGATCAACGCCATGAAAGCGCCAACGGTGAAAATGTCACCATGAGCGAAGTTGATCATGCCGATGATGCCATAGACCATGGTGTAGCCAATGGCGATCAAACCGTAGATCGACCCCAGCGTGAGGCCGTTAATGAGCTGCTGGAAGAAATATTCCATCGCGCCCCCCTATGTTGTCGACGCAACTGCGCCATTCCTGTGGCTCATGACGGCCACTTGCCTAAAGTGTTAGTGAAAGTGATGAACGAATACAAGTGATACAAACTCGTAGTTCCAGCAAAAAGCGGTTTGATTTCGGTGGAAAACGCCATGGCGCAGTGTTTGCATATGAAAATTCCGGTCAAATGCCAGAGGCTCAGGTGTTTATAATTGTGAACTCTGTTTGACCTTGCCACCAAATCGCGCTAGTCCGATATATATCAGTCCTGACTATATTGGAGTGTTGTTGCCGTGAACGTTCGAACTCTGTGCCTGGGCTACCTGTCTCTGCGGGACGCCTCCGGCTACGAAATCAAGAAGGATTTCGAAGATGGAATGTTCTGCCATTTCATGGAGGCCAGCTATGGTTCGATTTACCCGGCGCTGAACCAGTTGGCAGCCGAGGGGCAAGTGACGGTTCGTGAAGAAGAACAGTCGGGAAAGCCCGACAAGAAGGTTTATTCGATCACACCGCCTGGCGTTTCGGCGCTGACCCGGGAGCTTGGTGTTTTGCCGGCCCGGGACAAATACAAGTCCGAATTTCTTTTCATCATGCTGTTGCAGCACCACATTAGCCCCGCCCACCGTATAGCAGCTATCGAGAAACAGATATCCGACCTGAAGTCAGATCTCGGTAATATCGATGAATGTCGTCAGGAAAGCGGTGGCAATCCGGCCAGCGATTTCGTCATGGGCTATGGCCAAGCAGTGCTGACAGCAGGTGTCACGTATCTCGAACATAAGCTGGCGGATATGCTGGCATCACATGCCAAAGCGGCAGCAGAATAAAGGGAAAGTCTGATCATGCGGAAATTTGTTACTGTCAGCGTTTTTGCAGCCAGCCTGTTGGCACATACCATGTTTGTGGCTGCTGCCGAGAATGAAGTTGCTGCCACGCCCGCGGTGGCCACGGCGGGTGCCCCGACAATTTCCGTGATGGTGGCTGCGAAAAAGAAAATCGCTGAAGAACTTGTGGTCACAGGGAGTTTTGCGGCGGGTGCCAATGTTCTCGTCGCACCTCTGGTCAGCGGATACGCTGTGGTGGCAATCACGGCGGAAGAGGGTGACTCGGTCACAGAAGGCCAGGTTCTGGCCCGGCTTGATTCCAATGATGTGGATATTTCACTGGCACAGAATCAGGCCAGCCTCGCCCGCAATGATGCGGGTGTGCTGCAAGCCAAAAACCAGATCGAGCAGGCCAAGATCGCCAAGGACCGGGCGCTTGCCGATTTGAACCGTACCAAGAAACTGCGCTCGACGGGTGTCAGCACAGTTGAACAGTTCGACCAGCGCCAGGCCAGCTATGATACGGCTGCGGCGCAATATGACGCGGCTGAACTCAGTCTGGTGGCGGCAGAAGCGGATCGTCAGGTGATTGAGGCGGCGCGCAAGGAAATGGAATTGCGCAAAAGCCGCACGGAGCTGAAGGCGCCGGTTGATGGCTACATCAGCAGCCGTCTGGTCGAATATGGCACGATATCGAATTCGGCTGGAGGTGCGATGTTCAACATCGTTGCCAAGAACCAGGTGAAGCTGGTGGCGGAAGTTCCGGAATCGGATTTGCCAAAGGTCAAGGTGGGCCAGAAGGCCAGCATTGCCGTTAACGGTTATGACAAGGCCCTGTTGGGGGATGTATCACTGATTTCGCCTGAGGTTGATCCGGCTACCCGCATGGGCAAGGCGCATATCAAACTGGCCGCAGGCGTTCGTGTGCCCTTGGGTGCGTTTGGCCGTGCCACGATTTCACTGGCGGCTGGCGACGGCGTGGCGCTGCCACTGACCGCCGTAACCTTCGGCGAAGACGGCCCTACGGTGCAGATTGTAAAAGACGGCAAGGTTGAAGTTCGCAAGGTGATAACCGGATTGGTGAGCACCACTGAAATAGAAATTACCGATGGCGTGGCACCGGGTGAAACCTATGTGGCGCGTGCGGGCAGCTTTGTGCGCCAGGGCGATGTGGTGAACCCCGTCGTGGTAACACAGGCAGATTAAGGACACACAATGAACTGGAATTTTTCGGCTTGGTCAATCAGGAACCCGGTAGGGCCTGTGCTATTGTTTGCAGTGCTTCTGCTGATGGGTGTGCAGGCGTTCAGAAGCCTGCCGATCACGCAATTTCCGAATATCGATGTGCCGGTGATCGCGGTTTCAGTGGGGCAGTCAGGTGCGGCTCCCGCTGAACTTGAGTCGCAGATCACGAAGCGTATTGAAGATGCGGTTTCCAGCATTACAGGCGTTAAAAATATCACGTCAACGATGTCGGACGGAAGTTCTGTTACGGCAATCGAATTCCGGCTTGAGGTTCCAACTGCCCAGGCGTTGGAAGATGTGAAGGATGCCGTGGCAAAGGTGCGGTCCTCACTTCCGGGTGGCATTGACGAGCCGATTGTCCAGAAAATTGACGTTGAAGGCCAGTCGATCCAGACCTATGCCGTAAAGGCGCCCGGCATGACGCTGGAGCAGTTGTCCTGGTACGTGGATGATGTTGTAAAGCGTCAGGTGCAGGGCTTGCCGGGTGTGGGCCGTGTGGACCGCTATGGTGGTGCTGACCGGGAAATCCGGGTTGATCTGGACCCCGGCAAAATGCAGTCGCTCGGGTTGACGGCGGCTTACGTCAATTCGCAATTGAGTGCCATCAACTCAGACTCTGGTGCTGGCAAAAGTGAAGTGGGTGGTGCCGAACAGGCTATTCGCACACTGGGTGGTGCGCGTGATCTTGAGGCTCTCAAGGATATTACACTTCCCTTGCCCGGCGGCAAACAGATCAAGCTGCGTGATCTCGCAACAGTCTCTGACAGCACAGAAGAACCAAAGTCTTTCGCCCGTTTCAATGGCGACCCCGTTGTAACTTTCTCGGTTTTCCGCGCCAAGGGTGCCAGCTCGGTTGACGTTGGCAACCGCGTTGCTGCAAAAGTTGCAGACCTCGACAAAGACAATGATGCCGTGACCTTTACCATGGTGGATGACACGGTGTTCTCTATCTATGGCAACTATGTTGCGGCCATGGAAGGTCTCATTGAAGGCGCCATTCTCGCCATTATCGTTGTCATGATCTTCCTACGCGACTGGCGTGCGACGTTGATCTCTGCTGTGTCTTTGCCGCTTTCAGCTATTCCCACATTCTGGGCCATGGACATGCTGGGATTCTCGCTGAACCTTGTTTCGTTTCTTGGCATAACACTGGCCACGGGTATTCTGGTTGACGATGCCATTGTGGAAATAGAAAACATTGCGCGGCACATGCGCATGGGCAAGTCCGCCTACCGCGCATCCATGGATGCGGCGGATGAAATCGGACTTGCGGTTATTGCGATTACTTTCACCATTGTTGCGGTGTTTGTGCCCGTGTCGTTCATGGGTGGCATCGTTGGGCAATATTTCAAGCAGTTTGGCATGACAGTGGCTGTGGCCGTGTTGTTCTCGCTGTTGGTGGCGCGTTTGATCACGCCGATGCTGGCTGCCTATTTCATGCGGTCGCATGGGCATGAGGAAGAACTGTCGGGACCGATTTTGCGCGCCTATATCAAGGTGCTGAAGATTTTGAACTGGGCACCGAAGATCGAGGTTATCCACCCCCGTTCCAAAGTTCAGGAATTGATGTGGTTCTCATTCGCACTGATGTTCTTTGCGGGATTGCTGCTGTTTATTTTTGCAGGCCTGTCGGGCTTGGCCGCAAGTTCCAACTCTGGTTTGGCCATGATCGGTTCTGCTTTGAACGGTCTCTCACTGTTGGGTATGCTGGGTGGAGTTTTGGGTGCAGTGATTTTGCTGATCCTTGCCGCCATTCGATATCGCAAGGATTGGCGGTTCTATAAGCCAGAACAGAATGCTGAAGCTTCCGCAGCGCGGCCAAGGTTGATCCAGCCAAGGTTGATGAGTTACGGAACCATTGTTCTGGCTGGCTTGATCCTTGCCGGTTCAACAATGCTCATTCCGCTTTTGCCTACAGGCTTTATCCCACGCGGTGATGAATCGCGCTTCGTGCTGGGCGTTGAACTGCCGCCGGGCTCACGGCTGGAGGAAACCTTGAAGGTGACTGAAGGCATGGTCAATACCATTCGCGAGAACAAGGACGTGAGTCATGTGTTTGTGCTGGGTGGTGCTTCACCCACGGGCAGCCAGGAATCACGCTATGCCTCGATTTTTGTGAATCTGAACAAGCGCGATCACAGTTTGTTTGCGGGTATTGGCAATGCGTTTATCGGTGGCTTCAATAAAATTTCGCCAATCGATATCCCCCGCATTCACACCAATGGCCGCGAAACACCGCAGTGGGATGTGGAGAATGCGGTTCTGCCCCTGCTTGCTGATTTGCCTGACGTGCGCTGGTACAAAGTGACAGAGCGGGGCACGCGCGAAATTGAATTCAACATGTTGTCCAATGATCCTGTGGCCATGGCCAAGTCATTGGGTGATCTTGAAGCGGCGCTGCGCAAAGAACCAATCTTGCGTTCCGTGATGGGAATTGGTGCGCTGGAGCGTCCGGAAGTCAAGATTGTTCCGCGTACGGAGGAAGCGGCGAAGCTCGGTATTACGGCGTCACAGATATCGCAAGCTGTGCGCGTGGCCATGATTGGTGATTTTGATCCGCTGTTGGCGAAGTTCAATGCCGGGGACCGGTTGTTGCCCATTCGCGTTCAGACGCCTGAGTCAGCCCGCACGAATTTCAGCGACATCACGAACTTGCGTTTGACCACGAGTTCCGGGCTTAATGTTCCCTTGTCGTCGGTGGCTGATGTAACGTTCAGTCAGGGGCCAAGTTCGATCAAGCGCCTGAACCGTCAACGCCAGGCCACCATTGGCGCCGACATTGTGCCGGGCAATGAATTGGGTGACGCGACGACACGTATCAACGAAGTTGCAAAATCCTTGAATTTTCCGACCAGTGTTAAAATACAGGAAGGTGGCGACGCCGAAATTCAGGGCGACATCAACCGTGAATTTCTGAAAGCTGCAAGCCTTGGAATCATTTTGATGATGGGCGTGCTGGTGTTGCTGCTCGGAAATATCTTCCAACCCTTTGCCATCCTACTGTCCTTGCCATTGTCGATCGGTGGCGTGGTGATTGCGCTGTTGCTGAATGATCGCGCCTTTTCCATGCCCGTCATCATCGGCATGCTGATGTTGATCGGCATTGTGGCCAAGAACGGCATCATGCTGGTTGACTTCGCAGTGGAACGGGTACGCCACGGCATGACGCGGATAGATGCGATTGTGGACTCGGGCCGAAAGCGCGCAAGGCCCATTGTCATGACCACGCTCGCCATGGGCGCTGGCATGCTGCCATCGGCACTTGGTATTGGTGAAGGCGGTGAATTTCGTTCGCCCATGGCCATTGCCGTGATCGGTGGCCTGATTGCAGCGACGTTCCTCAGCCTGCTTTTTGTACCGTCGTTCTATATCGTGATGGATGATCTGGCGCGTTTGACGCACTGGGTGTTCAGCCGCTTTGTTGGCGCGACCGACGAAGCCCCGGTTGCTGATCTGGACGTGTTGGCGAAGCAACAGTCTAAAACGGAACTGGTGCTGGAGCAATTGGCCGACAAGATTGAAGATGTTGAGGAACGGTTGGCGGGTGGCACGCGGCAGATGAAGGCGGCGGAGTAGGGGGAGTTGCAAGTCGGAATCCAGGCCCTCCCCGGCGCTTTGCGCCTCCCCTCCCACAAGCGGGAGAGGTGAAGAGTCTTCACTTCTCCCGCTTGCGGGAGAAGGTGGCGCGCAGCGCCGGATGAGGGCCTTTGCTTCAGGCGCGTTCGCCCAAACCCTTTGCAATCCTCTCCAAGGCTTTCTGCAAATCCGCCTCACTCGTTGCAAATGAAAGCCGCAGCGAGTTTGGGGCACCGAATGCGGTTCCTGTCACTGTGGCCACGCCGTGTTTTTCCAGAAGCCAGTCGCAGAGTTCATCTACCGATCTGTTGCGCAGGAAGGCACTCACATCGGGAAACGCATAAAAAGTTCCGGCGATGTCGGCGATTTTCAATCCGGGTATGGCGCGAAGTTTGGCAATGACCATATCGCGTCGGTGGCGATAGGCTTCGCGCATGGTGATGACATCGTCGCGGGGGCCATCGAGGGCCGCAATGGCGGCGCGTTGTACAAAGGCATTGGCACCTGCTGATATGATGCTCTGCATGCGCGCCATGGCTTGTGCGATGGGCAAGGGGGCAGCGGCATAACCCAGACGCCAGCCCGTCATGGCGAAGCCTTTTGAAAAGCCGTTCAACGTTATAGTGCGCTCCAGCATGCCGGGCAATGTGCCGAAGGATGAGAGTTCACCGTCGAACAGGATGTATTCGTAGATCTCGTCAGCCAAAACCTGCATGCGGGGATTGGCGCGCACCACATCAGCAATGGCTTCAAGCTCAGTCTTTGACCAGACGGCTCCCGTCGGGTTGCAGGGCGAATTGATGATCAGCAGTTTTGTAGCGGGTGTTATGGCAGCGGTGATGCGACTGGCGGGAACCTTGTAGGCCTCGGTAACGGTTGAGGTCAGCACAATAGGCGTGCCGCCTGCAAAGCGCACGCTGGCCTCATAGGATACCCAATAGGGGGCGAGGATGATGACCTCATCGCCCGGCCCGATGACCGAAAGGATGGCGTTGTTGATCGCCTGCTTGACACCATTGGCGACAACGATTTGCGCGGGCGTGTATTCGAGGGCATTTTCGCGTTTCAGTTTGCGGGAAATGGCTTCTTTCAATTCCGGTACGCCCGCCACGGGCGCATAGTGGGTGTGGCCCTGATCAAGGGCTTGTGAGGCGGCATCGCGGATATGCTTTGGTGTATCGAAGTCGGGCTCACCCAACGTCAGGGCGATAATGTCGTGACCCTCGGCGCGAAGTTCCCGGCTGCGCTGGGACATGCGGATGATGGCACCTTCGTCAGCGGCACACGCGCGTGAGGACAGTGCTGTGGCGGCGTCGAATGAGGTTTTCATGGCGGCTCTATGCCAGCTTGCGCTTGCGGCGTCGAGGGCAGGGGGCTATGGCCTGCCCATGACACGGTTTTTCTGTACGCTCATTCTGGTTTTGCTTGCCGCCTGTTCGCGGCCTGAATCGTCAGTGCGGGTGACGGCGGAAAAGCCGGTACCGGTGGCCCCGGTGCAGGCTGCCCGCACGGAGCCGATTTTTTACAATGGCAAAACCTACCAGTTCAAACTGACGCCGGCGGGCGCTGGCACTTACAATCTTGCGGTCAATGGCATGTCAGCGGGGCAGCAGAAGGATGCTGTTGCTGTGGCCACATCATCACTGCGCTACTTCGCCTGCCCGGATGGCAAGACCGGAAAGCTGACCAACCAACCGCGTTACACCGGCTCCACCTGGGCCATGTCCGCCCGCTGCGGATAAGTTTTCCACTGCAACCCTGAATTTTTCCCATGGCTAAAAAAGCTGGGCTATGAGTCATTAAAAAGGGATGCAATGACTCGATTTCTGACAAAGGCCTTGGCCCTTATATTTATCGTTGCAGTTTTGGGCTTGCCACTTGCTGCCCAGGAGACGGCTCCACAGCCGACTGTTGGCACCGGGGGACAGGTGACCGTGGCGACACGCGTTCTGCCACCTTTTGTTATCCAGGGTGCGGACGGACTGGAAGGGTTTTCCGTTGATCTGTGGACGGAACTGGCGACGCGTGCCGGGGTGCGCTTCACCTGGAAAAAGACCGAGAATGTAAAAGCCATTCTGGCGAGTGTGGAGGCGAGTGAGTCACAAGTTGGGATTGCGGCCATATCCATCACGGCAGCGCGGGAACAGAAGTTCGATTTTTCACAACCCATGTTTGAAAGCGGCCTGCAGGTGATGGTGGCGACCGAGGACAGCTCAGGCTTCTCGTTCCGTCAGCTTTTGGGTTATTTCACGCAAGGGGCCATGCCTTATCTTCTGGGGATATTGGCTTTGCTGATATTGGTGCCCGGGCATGTGGTTTGGCTTGCAGAGCGCAAACATGCAGAGACCGCATTTTCAAAGGCCTATATCCCCGGTATTTTCCAGGCCATGGCCTGGGCCTTGAGTGCGGCGGCTGGCCAGCAGAATGGTGACCCGCGCTCCGGGCTTGGCCGCTTCATGTCAGTGGCTGCCATTTTCGTCAGCCTGTTGTTTCTCACCTATTGGCAAGCTGAATTGACTTCGAGCTTCACCGTGCAGCAGTTGCAGGGCGACATTTCAGGACCTGATGATTTGCCAGGCAAACAGGTTGGTACCACAACAGGGTCCACATCGGCGGCGTACCTCAAAAGCAAGCAGGTGCAGGTGCAGGAGTTCGAATCCATCGGCGCTGCCTTTACGGCACTTGAGGCGCACAAGCTGGATGCAGTGGTGTTTGATGCTCCCGTATTGTTGTATCATGCTGCAACGGCGGGGCGCGGCAAGGTGCGGGTGGTCGGACCCATTTTCAAACGCGAGAACTATGGCATCCTGTTTCCACGCGGGTCTGATTTGCGCAAGCGCATCAACGAAGTGCTTCTGACCATGCGCGAAGACGGCACCTATGACACACTTTATAACAAGTGGTTTACGGTGGGAAACAATTGACGTCGGACCGCGCTTGACAGTCTGGTGACGGGTCGGCATACACCGCGCGGCACTTGATCCGTTCCACTTGCGGGGCTTGTGTTGATCACTGATGTGATTTGGGAGAGTGTCCCGAGTGGCAAAGGGGGGGGACTGTAAATCCCCTGCTTTACGGCTTCGTAGGTTCGAGTCCTACCTCTCCCACCATCAGGCTTCAAGAAGCACTTTTCTTGAACCTTGATACCTGTTAACTGACATCTGATTGCGGGTGTAGCTCAATGGTAGAGCAAGAGTTTTCCAAACTCAAGACGAGGGTTCGATCCCCTTCACCCGCTCCAACCTTCGCTTGAAAATTAACGAAGGCTGTCAAAAGATTTAGCATAAGTCATGCCACCACATCTCCATGACAGTTTTTTTTGGGCGGCCTGTTCCTTGCAGCGTGATCTCAAAATGTAATCAAAAGTTTCATTTTGGAGCATGCGATGCTGCCAATGGCCCGTTCAAGTCTGGTTTTTGCCGTTCTGCAGTGTCTGGCAGTTGCCTTGCTTGTGATGTTGACCAATGGTGAGGTTCCGGCTCGCGCAACACTTCTTTTGCAACAGGGGCGGTTGTCGACTTTGGCGATGACTGGTGTCGTTTGGGTTTTTGCGCTGCTTTGCGTTGTTGTCGTTGTTCTGGAAACACGGACATGGGTGCGGGTGCTTTGGAGTATCGGCTTGGCTCTGAGCGGCACAATCGCCTGGGGATTCCAGCGGGCGGCGCATCTCGAACTCAGTGTATTTGACATTCTGGGTTACTGGGAAGCACGGCACGAGGCGGGGAATGCTTCGGCCATTTACGGTGAGGCCATCAAGCTGGCGCTTATGCTGAGCGTGGTGAGTTTTGGCGTTTACGCGCTTCCATTCATCAGCCAGCACTGGGGCATGCGCCGTTTCGCACGTTTGCGGGCTGCAGCACCGATGCTGCCAATTGCGATCATTGCAGGCGTCGTTTTTCTCAAGGGTGGCAATGGTCATTTTGCAATGCCCAAGCAGTTCTCGCAAATATCATTGGCGGCTTTGGCTGGCGGCAAACTGGCCGTCAACCCCACGGTGACGCGCAATGACGTGGCTTTGAAAGCTGGTCCCGCAAAAGCTGCCTCGCATATTCTGTATCTTGTAGATGAAAGTTTGCGTCCGGATTATCTTGGATTGGCACCCGGCAATGGAACGACGCCCAATTTTGCAGCCTTTGCGCAACAGATGGTGAATTATGGACCTGCTGCCTCAGGTGCGATTTGCAGCAACTACGCCAATGCCATCTTGCGCTTTATGCCAGCCCGTTCGGACATGGGTGGCGCCATAAGCACTATCCCGACGATCTGGCAATATGCCAAGGCGGCAGGGTTTCGCACTGTCTATATCGACGGGCAGGGCCATGCGATTGAAAATGAAACCCGACTGCAGAATTTCATGACCTTGGCCGAACGCAAGGATATTGATGCGTTTTATCCGCTGCCTGACGTGAGTTCCAAAGACGCAGATTTGGCCGTGTTGGATATCATTGCAAAAGAATTTGCAAAGTCTGGGCCTGTATTCATCTATGCCAACAAACAAGGCATGCATTTCCCCTATGACCAGAATTATGATGCTGCGGATGCGCGCTACCATCCGACGCAGTCCGAGGCAGGAGCGCTCGACGCCAGCAGCATGATCAACTCCTATCGCAATGCCGTGACCTGGAATGTTGATGCGTTCTTTGCAGAATTTTCAAAGCGGATTGCGATGAAAGATCTGGCAATGGTCTACACTTCCGATCACGGTCAATATTTCAAGCCCGGAGAAGCAACCCATTGCAAGTCTTCGGACTCACATCCCGAGATGGCGTTGGTGCCGCTGTTTGCCTATGTCGACAGTTCCGCTGGAATGGCGGCCCTTTCGGCAGGTGCTGAACGGTCAAAGGGATTGGCCAGCCACTTCCAGATTGCGCCCACAGTGTTAAGCTGGATGGGCTATGCCGAAAAGGACGTTGGATTGCACTACAAGGAAAGCCTGACGGCGGGGACTGTGTTTGACCCGGCCTATACCTTGGGTGATATTTTCGGCTTGTTCTCGTCCGATGTGGAGTGGGTCAAACTGGATGTGAATGCGGATTATCGCGAATTGAAGAATGACAAGGTTGCAGGCGATCCGCCTGCAATGTTGAACTGAGAGGCGGCGCTGCGGTGGACAAGAACAGGTCTCGTGTGAAAGTTGAAGCAGGCACGGCGGTTCCCAGTGTGTGGCTGCGCGCCTTGCCACATTTATTTACCCTCGCTGCTTTGGCTACGGGCCTGACCGGGGTTACGGTCGCAATTGACGGTCATATGTCGCAGGCCATTGGGTGCATTCTTCTGGCTGGTTTTCTGGATGCCTGTGATGGCCGCATTGCCCGCTTAGTCGGCAGCAATTCGCAGTTCGGTGCTGAGTTGGATTCCCTGTCGGATGTCATTTGTTTTGGCGCTGCACCCGCTTTGGTGATCTATTTGTGGGGCGTGAATGATTTTGGCTGGCTGGGCTGGCTCGCCTGTATCACGCTCACCTGTGCCACGGCTTTGCGCCTGGCACGCTTCAATGTTGCCGTCAGTGCGCCCAACAAGCCCTCCTGGTCGGCCGCATTTTTTCAGGGTGTTCCAGCACCTGCTGGCGCATTCCTCGCGTTGCTTCCGATCTATCTGGAGAATGCGGATGTGCTGACAACGGAACATTCCCAAATGCTGGCCTTGTTCTGGTTGCCGATTGTGGCTTTCCTGATGTTCTCCACACTTCCCACATTCTCTGGCAAACTGGTCAGTCGCGTCATGGCGCGGGCTTGGGTATTGCTGCTGTTGGGTGCTGCGGGGATTGCCACCGTCGTTACCCAGCAAGGCGTGTGGGCGGGGCTGGTGGTGATGGTCGCGGGTTACCTTTTAATTCTGCCGCTCAGCCTGTGGCGGCACCGGGTCTTGACCTCGCGCGGCTGATCTTCCCAAGGCTCTTGCAGCGCAAAAAAGATTCTCATATAGACCGCGCGAGATTGCGTCTGCATTCCTATATAGGCTGCATCACAACCATCACTGACAGGACATGAGATCATGGGCAAAGAGAAATTCAACCGGGACAAGCCACATTGCAACATTGGCACGATTGGCCACGTTGACCATGGCAAGACGTCACTGACGGCAGCGATCACCAAGATCCTTGCTGAGAGTGGTGGTGCAACGTTCATGGCCTATGACATGATCGACAAGGCGCCTGAAGAAAAGGCCCGTGGCATCACCATCAATACCGCCCACGTTGAGTATCAGACCAAGGCGCGCCACTACGCCCACGTCGATTGCCCGGGCCATGCTGACTATGTGAAGAACATGATCACCGGTGCTGCACAAATGGACGGTGCGATTCTCGTTGTGTCGGCAGCCGATGGCCCAATGCCACAGACGCGCGAGCACATTCTGCTGGCCCGTCAGGTTGGTGTGCCTGCACTTGTCGTGTTCATGAACAAGGTTGACCTTGTGGACGATCCGGAATTGCTGGAACTTGTTGAGATGGAAGTGCGCGAGCTCTTGTCATCCTACCAGTTCCCTGGCGATGATATTCCAATCACCAAGGGTTCGGCTGTTGCTGCCCTGAACGGTGTGACACCTGAGATTGGCCGCGATGCCATTTTGGCGTTGATGAAGACGGTTGATGAGTATATTCCACAGCCGCATCGCCCGGTTGACCTGCCATTCCTGATGCCGATTGAAGACGTGTTCTCGATCTCTGGCCGTGGTACGGTTGTGACGGGTCGTATCGAGCGCGGCGTTGTGAAGGTTGGCGAGGAAATCGAAATCGTCGGCATTCGTGACACTGTGAAGTCGACAGTCACCGGCGTTGAAATGTTCCGGAAGCTACTGGACTCAGGTCAGGCTGGCGACAACGTTGGTGCGCTTCTGCGCGGTATTGACCGTGAAGGTGTTGAGCGTGGCCAGATTCTCTGCAAGCCCGGCTCTGTCAAGCCACACAAGAAGTTCAAGGCGGAAGCCTACATTCTGACCAAGGAAGAGGGTGGCCGTCACACGCCGTTCTTTGCCAATTACCGTCCACAGTTCTACTTCCGCACCACGGACGTGACCGGCGTTGTAACCTTGCCAGAAGGCACTGAAATGGTGATGCCCGGCGACAACATCTCGTTTGATGTCGAGCTGATCACGCCAATCGCCATGGAAGAAAAGCTGCGCTTCGCCATCCGCGAAGGTGGCCGGACTGTGGGGGCTGGTGTGGTGGCGAAGATTACAGACTAAGGTTCAATGAATACCGCTTGCGATTGTCGCAAGCGGTATTCCACCAATCCAGATAATCCCTTGCAAATCGTTCCAAAAGGGCATGTGTCACGCTGGGCATGACTATGGCGTGAGCCTGGCCCTTCGCGCACGCGAGTTGATAGGTCTTGACGATCTCTTCTTTTGGCTGTGGAAAAAGGACGGTCAACGAATGTTGGTTGCACAGAAGCGGTACATTTGAGGTTTTCAAAATATCCACCAGCCATTTTGTCCGTTCGAGGCATTGAGCGACATCATTGCTGTAGCCTTTGGTGTTGTGACCCATCAATCGTGACCAGACCGCAAGAACTGCATGCCCGTTGCGTGACCCCATCAACGTGGTGTCATTTGACCTGAGATAAGTAACAGCGGAAGCAATTCGTTCTACATGCACTTTGCGCGCGATCAACGCCCCGCATGGCATCGGTGTTCCAATCATCTTGTGGCCCGACGTGGAAATACTATCAATGCCATGCCGGAAACTGGGTTGGATTGCTGCGGCTACGCCATCGGCAAAAGGCAGAACCATTGCGTTGAGTGCACCGTCTAGGTGGACATAATGTTGGGTTACGTTGAGAACACGAAGACAGTCCATTGCGGCAGCTATATCGTCATGCGCCCCCTTTACAGTGGTACCGCAGGTCAACGCCAAAATCACGGGCTCACCAGCGTGATTTACAATTGCCTCCTGCAAGGCAACGAGGTCAATGGCACCACTCGCATCAGCCGACACACAGACGGCTGTCATGCCGAGAATGCGAGCGGCTTTCGGTATCGAGTAATGTGCCTCTTCGCTGTAGAAAAGTTTTGCACCCGGAAAAGCTTCACGTGCCAAGTATAAAGCCCAGAAATTGCCTTCAGTACCACTTGCGCCGATTGATCCCCAGTATTCGTCTAAGTTGTCGCAGTGCCAGAGTTGCATCAACCAATTTATAGCTTCAATCTCAAGGTCGCAAACTTCTGACGCATAGTGAGAACCTACATAAGGATCGCCAAGATTATTGATTAGATATTGGCCGAGTGTTGCAGAGACAGGATTGCAGCCAACGAGATTGTATGGGTAGCCGAGGTGGTTTTGGTGGGCAGTTTTCATTCGCTGTTCAATTTCAAATTGTCGACTGCCTAACACATCTTCAATTGGTTTGATGTTTCTCATGGCAATGTTCATGGCATTTGATCCTGCTCTGAAATTTGGCGGTTCGTTGTATTCAAGCGGCAAACTTCAATGTGCCGCCGTCCAAGGCTTTTGTATCGATGCCCAAATCTGCAAGAAGATGTTGTTCAAGCGGGTCCCTTTGGATTGTAAATGGATGCGGCGCAGAACGCGTGACGAACTGCTTCGAGATTGGGTCGAAGGTCAATTGTTGGGCCATGCCGCGATGTTCAGAGTAGTTTTTCATCTTGCTCTCTCCGTGTTTGATGAAGAGATGATCGTTCGGACCGTGTCTAAAGTCCTGAAGAAGGCCGGAAATTGTTCCGAAATCTTGCGAAACAGCGTGGCGCAATCCGAAATTTTCACGAAATCCAGATGATATGGCGCTGGACAGCCATTATCGCGATAGTTACACCTTTGACTTTCAGGGGCAGTGGGAGAAGAGGCTTGGTTTCGCTTAAAGCGGGTGACATCACCATCGACTGGGACCGTGGCATGGTTTCGGATTCCACGGGTTATCAGACCGCATTGCGCGCGCAGTCTTTGGCTGTTCTTTGGGAATTGCATGACCATGCGGGACGCCTAGTGTCCAAGGATGATCTGCTGAGCAAAGTTTGGCCTGAAGTTGCAGTGACCGATGACAGCCTTGTGCAATGCATCGCCGAACTTCGGCGGGCGTTCAAAGACGAAAATCACACAGTCATCAAAACACTGCCCAAGCGAGGTTATATTTTTGAATCCACGTCCATTTTGTCAGTCGGTGGAAGAAAAGTTGCGCCGACTTACATCACTGCGCTTGATAATGTTGGACGCGGCAATCAGGCTTTTGAAG
Source organism: Hyphomicrobiales bacterium (assembly GCA_031430915.1). Classification (GTDB taxonomy): domain Bacteria; phylum Pseudomonadota; class Alphaproteobacteria; order Rhizobiales; family Aestuariivirgaceae; genus Aestuariivirga. The sequence continues at coordinate 8,212 of JANPCL010000087.1, read as the reverse complement.
CCAAAATCCGGGAGCATAGTATTGCTGTTTTGCCTTTCATCAATATGAGCGATGATGCAGGACAGGAATACTTCACCGATGGTCTAACGGAAGACGTCATTACTGATCTGTCAAATATCCCCGGGTTTTTCGTTATCGCAAGAAATTCCTGTTTCGCTTATAAGGGCAAGGCGCAAGACATTCGTCAAATCTCCTATGATCTCGGTGTTCGCTATATTGTTGAGGGGTCAGTGCGAAAGTCGGACCATCGCCTGCGGATTACTGTGCAGCTCAACGATATCGAAGCAAGAAAACAAGTCTGGGCCGAGCGGTTTGATCGTGAAGTAGCAGATATTTTTGCATTGCAGGACGAGGTGACTGCGAAGATCGTCAATTCCATCACAGGGAGACTTGCAGGCAATCCCGGAAGTGAACGCCACAGGCCTGTCAACATGCTGGCTTATGATCTTTGCGTACGTGCACGAAACCTTTGGACACAATCAAGGGAAGCCAATCAGGAAGCCGTGACTTTGCTTCAGCAAGCGCTCTCTCTCGAGCCAAACTATGTTGAAGCGCTTTGGCGTCTTGGCCTTTCCCAGCTTTTCTGTTGGCTGCAATACGGCCAAGATGAAAACTACATCAGGGCTGAGGCGGTCAGGACAGGTGAACTTGCCGTCAGACTCGATCCCAATGATGCCGGGGCCAAATGGGCGCTTGCTTTCATTCTCGCCTATGAAGAGCGTTGGGAAGAGGCACGAAAGCTGTTCCAGGAGTCGATCGACTTGAATCCGAATGATGCTGATGCGCACTCCATCTATTCTGACTTCCTGTTTTTGGATGGCAAACATGACGCTTCGCTTGCAGAAGCACTCACAGCACTACGACTTGATCCACATCCGCCAGGTTGGCATTTGTGGTTGCTGGGTCAAGCCCAGATTGCGTGTGGCCTGCATAAAGAAGCCGTGGCGACGTTGACATTGGAAGGGACCTATCGCACGGCCTCAAGACGCATACTTGCGGTGGCGCTTGCGCTTCTGGGGCGGCATCAGGAAGCCAATCACGAAGCCCAATCATACCTTGCCAATGATCCTGCCTGGCGCTTCAAGCGTTGGATTGCGACGCGGCCGTTCCAAAAGCAGGCAGACGTCGCATTCTGGGAAAATGCTTATCGGGTTGCTGGTTTTCCAGAATAACATTGTAGTTTTAAAATGGTGATGCCCGGCGACAACATCTCGTTTGATGTCGAGCTGATCACGCCAATCGCCATGGAAGAAAAGCTGCGCTTCGCCATTCGCGAAGGTGGCCGCACGGTTGGTGCAGGCGTTGTTGCTATGAATACGGATTGACCTCAATCATATGATGTTGAGATGGCCGTCGGGAGATATCCCGGCGGCTTGCTTATATCTTAACTTGGGAGGTCCATTATTGCTTGGAACACCCTGCCAAATTGCCTGGTACGGAGGCTGATCCGATTGAATAGTTGCAGGATGTGCCGTTGAGGTCGGCACAACTATCCCATACTCCACTGTCAGACGTGTCGATTTTGACTGTTGCCTTTTGGCGCAACCTGATGTGGGAACCGGCTTTTTGGTAGCAGCTGCAGGCACAAGTGGTGACTGAACCACCGGGCCGTTTTTTTGCTGCGATGCCGGGTTGTGAAAGTAAAATGAGACAGATAGCGACTGTGAGTGCTTTTAAGATGGGCATGGGACAATCTCGTGCTCGTTGTCGGTTTTAACCCCCTGCTGTTTCTAGCTGAAACAGCGGTTGTGGACAACAGCTGACTTGACTTTTTACCGGGACTGAAAAACTGCTTTTCGCCGTCCGCCAAGGTGGCCGCGCGGTTGGTGCAGGCGTTGTTTGCAACAGGAAGTTCAATGTGTCGAATTTGCGAACTGGTGCTGGAGCAAAACAGTTTTCAGTTTTGGTGGAATTGTCCAACGGCACGTCGTTGATAGTGACGGGGGAATCTACAAATCCAGAGAGCGGACACAAATGGTTCAGTGTCAAAGCAGCGGGCAAGTCAGGCTTTATTGATTCCGATTTTGTAGCGCAAAGTTGTGATCCGGAAGCTGCTCAAAGCGCCAAAGTTAACTCAGCAGTGATTTGCAATCGTGATGCAGACGTTACGAATGTGAGAACAGGCCCCAATGCTCAGAACTATCCTGTCGCTGCTATGCTTGAAAATAACCAGCGAATTTCCGTTTTGGCAAATGCAACAAATCCAGTAACCGGCCACCCTTGGTTTAAAACTTCGTTCAATGGCAAAACAGGTTACGTTGATACTGAAAAGGTTGCAAAATCCTGTGACACTGCACCAGAACGTCCAGTTGAAACGGCAACGGCTCGCGTACTTGCTGTTGGCTGGGTGGTTGGTCAAAACACTGGGGCAGCTGCTGAGCAAGCCGCGATAGAGAAATGTGGCAGCAATTGCAAATCTGCTGCATATTTCAGAAATACTTGTGCCGCAATCGCGGTCGGAACGAAGTCGTGGGCGGCACGCGGGAACAATAGCAAAGCAACCGCCCAGAGGACTGCCCTTGCGGCGTGCCAGAACGATTCCCCTAAGTGCACTGTTCGAGCATGGGCGTGCAGTTACAACAATCAATATGGGTCGATTGCAGTTGAAAAGTGGTAGTTGCACTATGGGACTTTGTTCAGACTAAAACTCAGATTGATAGCCTAAACTAAGTCTGGTAGCTTAGTCGACATGAAAACAGTCAACATTCATGAAGCCAAGACCAACTTATCTCGGTTGCTGAAAGCAGTTGATAGCGGAGAACGGCTTGTCATCGCCAAGGCTGGCAAGCCCATGTACGAAGTGAATCTACTTCAAAAGAAGCCCGTCAGGCGTACTGGATTTCTGCAGGGGCAATTCAACGTACCCGATGACTTCGATACGATGATGCGGGAGGAAATTGAGGACATGTTTCTCAATGGCCCGCTTTTCCCAAATGAAAAACCCAAGTAATGAAGTTGCTTGTGGATACGCATCTTCTGCTTTGGGCGGCCTACAGGGAAGATCTTTTGTCTGCTGCTGCCTATGACCTGCTGAATGCTGATACCCATCAGCTTTGGTTCAGCACGGTGAGTTTGTGGGAAGTGGCATTGAAGCGCGCAAAGCATAGAAGTGATTTCCAGTGGGATGCTGGGCCGCTTCGTCAGGGCCTACTTGAAAGCGGTTACCTCGAACTTCAGTTGTCGGGATCGCATGTCCTGGCTTTTGCTACATCTGCACCACAACACAGAGACTCCTTTGACCGCTTGCTTCTGGCACAAGCTTCAGCCGAAGGAATGTTGCTAATGACGGCAGACCATGAACTGCATGGGTTTGATGGTCCAATGCATTTTGTAGGTTAGCGCTGCGTCACCCATCAGAGCTGATTTGCGTCGTCTGCGACCTTCAGCAGCTTCCCCCTGAGCCGATTATACTCCTCAACGCTCATCAAAATCAGCCGCGGCTTTCCTCGCTGAGTAATCGTAATTGGCCCCTGTAACGCCCGTGCTATGATATCGCCGGATTTGCGGGAGAGGTCTGATGTGGAGTATCGCATACCCACTTTATACAGCATTGCTGTATATGCTGCAACTGCTGTATTTGTTGTATGTCAAGCGTTAAAATAAGCCCGGTTGACGAAACAGACTCATATCTTTAAACAGCGCCTATTCCACATACGTCGAGATGGCGGCAGGGCTTTTGAGCTTTGGCCGCCTTATTGCTTGTGCGGGATAAAACCAAATACTATCATGCGTTTGCGCGTATGGAATAGGGGTATAGCTCAGTTGGTAGAGCGATGGTCTCCAAAACCATAGGTCGTGGGTTCAAATCCTACTGCCCCTGCCATTTGGTTTTATGATTCTAAGGCTGTGACTTTGCGGGTGGCGGCACCCATATAGGTCAGGCTCGTACTACAAACGTTTGAAGGACCACAAAGGCCATGCCCAATCCCGTCGAGTTTCTGCAAGAAGTCCGCGACGAGGCCCGCAAGGTGACGTGGCCCACCCGCAAGGAGCTGGTGGTGTCCACCATCATGGTCTTCATCATGGTTGTTGTTGCCAGCATTTTCTTTCTCGGCGTCGATGCCGTTTTGAAATATGTGGTTGACGGCGTTCTGTTCGGTTTTAATCGCGGCTGAGGCAAGCAAAACAAATGGCAAAACGCTGGTATATTGTTCACACCTATTCGAACTTCGAAAAAAAGGTGATGGAAGACATTCGCAAACAGGTTGTGCAGAAGCATCTGGACGAGATGTTTGAGCAGATCATTGTTCCGACTGAGGAAGTGATCGAAATCCGCCGGGGCCGCCGCATCAAGAGCGAGCGCCGCTTCTTTCCCGGCTATGTGCTGGTAAAGGTCGATTTGACCGACGAAGTGTTCCATCTGATCAAGAACACACCAAAGGTGACGGGCTTCCTGGGTTCTGGTTTGAAACCGGTGCCGATTTCAGATGTTGAAGCCAACCGCATTCTAAATCAGGTTGCGGAAGGCGTTGAGAAGCCGAAGACCTCGATCCACTTCGAGATCGGCGAACAGGTCAAAGTGGCTGATGGGCCATTTGCATCATTCACGGGTCAGGTTGAGGAAGTGGACGAAGAACGTTCGCGCCTCAAGGTGGCCGTGTCGATTTTCGGCAGGCCAACGCCTGTTGAGCTCGAATATGCGCAAGTCGAGAAGATGAGATAATTGCGCAAGGCTCTTCTCCCGTCGGGAGAAGGGTGAATTTCAACCTCGTGGAAGGGCGTCGTACCCCGTACCACTAACCTTGAAAGAGGGATATTATGGCCAAGAAAGTTGTCGGCTACATCAAGCTGCAAGTTCCGGCTGGACAGGCGAATCCTTCGCCACCAATCGGCCCCGCACTCGGACAGCGCGGTTTGAACATCATGGAATTCTGCAAAGCGTTCAACGCTGCCTCGCAGAAGATGGAACCAGGTTCACCTGTTCCCGTCGTTATTACGGCGTTCCAGGACAAGTCCTTCACGTTTGAAATGAAGGCTCCACCTGCCTCGTTCTTCCTGAAGAAGGCTGCGAAACTGACCGCCGGTTCGAAAGAGCCAGGCAAGAACATTGTTGGCAAAGTGACCATGGACCAGTGCCGTGAAATCGCTGGCCAGAAAATCCAAGGCATGAACGCCCGCGATATTGAAGGTGCTGCGAAGGAAATCGCAGGTTCTGCCCGTTCGATGGGCCTCGAAGTGACGGGAGCCTAAGACCATGGCAAAGCTTGCAAAACGCATGCAGAAGACCCACGAAGGTGTTGATCGCGCCAAGGCCTATGGCATTGATGAAGCTGTGAAGCTGATCAAGGACCGCGCCATTGCCAAGTTCGATGAAACCATCGAAGTGTCGATGAACTTGGGCGTTGATCCACGTCATGCTGACCAGATGGTGCGTGGCGTTTGTGCGCTTCCAAACGGCTCCGGCCGCAAGGTGCGCGTTGGTGTGTTCGCCAAGGGTCCAAAAGCTGATGAAGCCCGGAAAGCCGGTGCTGACGTTGTTGGCGCCGAAGACCTGTTCGAGATCGTCAGCAAAGGCACGATTGACTTTGACCGTTGCATTGCCACACCTGACATGATGGGCCTCGTTGGTCGTCTGGGTAAGGTGCTGGGTCCTCGCAACATGATGCCAAACCCAAAGGTTGGCACGGTTACCATGGACGTCACCGCAGCTGTGAAAGCAGCCAAGGGTGGTGCTGTTGAATTCCGCGTTGAGAAGGCCGGCATCGTGCAGGCTGGTATCGGCAAGGCGTCATTCACAGTTGAGCAGATTGCCCAGAACGTGAAGGCGTTTGTTGACGCTGTGAACAAGGCAAAGCCCGCTGGTTCAAAGGGTACGTATGTAAAGAAAGTTTCGCTGTCTTCGTCGATGGGTCCTGGCGTCAAGCTGGACCAGTCAACGTTGGTGGTGTAAAAAATTCCGTACACGGAACATTATGCTCCGTGTACGGATGTCTGCAAAGCTGACGCTTTGCGGAGTCCTGTCCGAGATTGCCGGTGCTGATGGTGACATCAGCTTAATCATGAAAGCCAGCATGAGATGGGTCAAAACGTTTCGCGCCTTCGCAAGGGGGCAAAGAGTCGGTTGCGACCTCAGACACCTCGCGCTCTCAATCGAGTGAGCAGGGGACAGGCAATAGAGCGCCGGAGACATTCCGTTTCCGGCAGGTCAAACCGGTGAGAGGGGAAACCTTCCCACCTAAATGGAGAAGAGCACGTGGAAAAAGCTGAGAAAAAACAGCTCGTCGCGACGTTCAACGAAGTGGCCAAAACCGCTTCCGTGATCGTGGTGGCCCACAACAAAGGCTTGACTGCGAACCAGGTCCTTGACCTGCGGAACAAGATGGCCAAGGCGGGTGCGACCATCAAGGTCGTAAAGAACCGTCTCGCAATGATTGCTCTTGAAGGTACTGACGCAAAAGGGATTTCAAACCTGTTTGTAGGCCCCACCATGGTGGCTTACGGCAAGGATCCCGTAGCGGCTCCGAAGGTCATCGCTGACTTCGCCAAGGCTCACGAAAAGCTCGTGGTTCTGGGTGGAGTTCTCGGCAAGACCGTGATGGATCCCGCTGGCGTCAAGGCACTTGCAGAACTGCCCTCGCTGGATCAGCTCCGGGGCAAGCTTATTGGTATCATCCAGGCCCCTGCGACGAAAATCGCCGGTGTTCTTGCGGCTCCGGCCGGCCAGTTGGCGCGCGTCTTCAATGCCTATGCCACTAAAGACAACGCTGCGTGACCCGCTGTTTGTTGAAATCTGTAACAACCGACTTACATAAGAGAGACTTGAAAAATGGCTGATCTTGCCAAAATCGTAGAAGACCTGTCCGCCTTGACCGTTCTGGAAGCTGCTGATCTTTCCAAGATGTTGGAAGAAAAGTGGGGCGTTTCCGCCGCTGCTCCCGTTGCTGCTGCTGCAGCCGCTGGTCCAGCTGCTGCCGCTGCTGAAGAAAAGACCGAGTTCACCGTGATGCTGACCGCCGCTGGCGACAAGAAGATCGAAGTGATCAAGGAAGTCCGCGCGATCACCGGCCTCGGCCTGAAGGAAGCCAAGGACCTCGTTGAAGGTGCTCCAAAGGCCGTGAAGGAAGGCGTCAACAAGAAAGACGCTGACGACATGAAGAAGAAGCTTGAAGCGGCTGGTGCCAAGGTCGAGTTGAAGTAATTACAATATCGCGTGTGGCCCCTCATCCGGCCTGTCGGCCACCTTCTCCCGCCAAAAGGGGCGGGAGAAGGCAAACCGGATCGGCCTTCTTCCCACGCCTCTTCGTGGGAGAAGGTGCCCGAAGGGCGGATGAGGGGCCACACGCGGCAATCTTGAGTAACGGTTTGGTTGATGGCCTGAAATTGCGGGCCTTCGAGCAAGCCGTTAGGCTCGTCTAGTGTGACGGGTAAAACGTTTTTTGACTGATAGGGAAAAACACATGGCCGATACCCGTACCATTGCAAGCCGCAAGCGCATTCGCAAAGTGTTTGGCAAGGCAATTGAAGTTGCCGAAATGCCAAACCTCATTGAGGTGCAGCGTGAATCCTACGAGCAGTTCCTGCAGATGAAGGAACCTGTGGGTGGACGCTTGAATGATGGTCTGCAATCGGTGTTCAAATCAGTATTTCCGATCCAGGATTTTGCCGGACAGGCGGTGCTTGAATTTGTGCGTTACGAATTTGAACAGCCAAAGTTTGACGTTGATGAGTGCCAACAGCGTGGCATGACCTTTGCCGCACCTTTGAAGGTGACGCTGCGCCTGATCGTGTTTGAAATTGATCCGGATACACAGGCCAAGTCGGTCAAGGACATCAAGGAACAGGACGTTTACATGGGCGATATTCCGCTCATGACGAAGAACGGCACCTTCGTGGTGAACGGCACCGAGCGTGTGATTGTTTCGCAGATGCACCGTTCACCCGGCGTGTTCTTTGACCATGACAAGGGCAAGAGCCATTCGTCGGGCAAGATCCTGTTTGCGGCCCGCGTTATTCCCTACCGTGGTTCGTGGCTCGACTTCGAATTCGACCACAAGGACATGATTTTCGCGCGTATCGATCGCCGTCGCAAATTGCCTGTGACCACGCTGCTTTATGCTCTGGGCATGCAGGGTGATGAAATCCTGAATTCGTTCTACAATTCCATCCCACACAAGATGGTGAAGGACGGCTGGACCACGCCTTACAGCGCCGAGCGCTTCAAGGGCATCAAACCTGCCCCGTCTTGGCATCCACCAGGTCGGTTGCAGGTTTG
>JANPCL010000086.1:0-32829 GCA_031430915.1 Hyphomicrobiales bacterium | reverse complement strand
ATCCTTGTTGGTGTCAGCCTTCGTGAACCAGGCGCCGCACTGATCAGCCGATGGCATTTCGGCTGCCATTGCGCTGATTGGCAAGAGAGTGAGAAAAGCAGTGGCCGCAGCCATTTTGAAAAATGTCATTTTAACGTCTCCGGTTGGTTTGGTTTGAGAAGCCAACGTGTGCTTCGGACATTGAAACTGCCAGGACCACAAAAGGTTTCAGGCCGCTGGCAAATAAAATTGGCTGGCGGGCGTGGAACCAGATGGGCGCTGGGTTGTTAGGGCCTCAGGATAGCGCATCTGCATCCCACGACACAAGTTCACAGGAGAGAGCCATGACCATCAAAACCCTCGACGACCTTTTTCATGAGACCGTGAAAGACCTTTACTATGCCGAAAAGAAACTGGTGAAGAGCCTGCCGAAAATGGCGAAGAAGGCGACCGCACCAGACCTCAGGGAAGCCATTGAACACCACCTCGAACAAACAAAAGTCCATGTCTCGCGTCTGGAAGAAGTGTTCAGCTTCATCGACAAGAAACCTGTGGCCAAAAAATGCGAAGCCATTGAAGGCCTGTTGACGGAAGCTGATGAAGTGATCGGCGAAATCGAAGACACTGTCGTGCGCGATACCGGTATCATCTCCTCCGCCCAGACTGTGGAGCACTACGAAATCGCCCGCTACCGCACCCTCGTCAGCTGGGCGCATATTCTCGGCCATACGGATGCGGCTGACGTTCTCGATACAACCTTGCAGGAAGAAATTGCTGCGGACGAAAAGATGGCGAGTCTTGCAGAAGACACGCCGATGCAGCAGGCGGCAGAGTAAAATCCGCGCGCCGAGCCGACTGGCGCCGTCACGAAAACGGGCCTTATCCCGCTCTGCTGATTGCGGGGCGGGGTGAGGCCATTTTTTCTGCGATATCAGGAAAAAACTGCTTGACACCGCGCGGTCCTTACGCTATATGGTCGTATATTCCAGACATGTAACCACACGACCCCAACCCAGCAAGTTTCGGGCAAATGCCGCATGCGGCATCCCAGAGAGACGACGTGGGGCAGGGGCCTTGGGTTTGATATGGACTTGAAGTGGCATGAGGCGTGTGTATTTATCGCGCGCGGGGATTTTTTGTTCCCTTGCCCTTGGTGCTGTTTTTTGCCGGAGGTTCAAGGGTATCGGCAAACCGAAAACATATATCAAGGTTGATAGTGCACTGCGAAAGGCAAATTTCCTTTTTCGGGTGATTGCCACTTGGGCATCTCGCCTCACAGTTGAAGTCTGCTTCAGTGCAAGCCTGTCTTGACTTGGAGCTTTCGGCTGCGTTTGGAATGGCAAGAACGCCAAATGTCGTCAGAACAATCGCCAGGATTTTCATGGGAGTGACCTTTCAAGATGGGTCCGGACAGTTCCAGATCTCTACACTTTTTACAGGCAGTGGATGAACCCAGGCTGAACCGGTTTTATCGCAGCTGAGGTTTGAAACCGTGGCGGCGGTGTTGCGGGTGTTGAAGGTGAAGCTGGTGGTGGGTGAAGGTGGCGCGAAGCGCCGGACCGTGTGCGCCGTGGCCTGATGAGGCGAAGGGGCATGAGGGACCGCACGCAAGGAGGCCGACGAAGCAAACCACCCCACAGGCTCAATCAATTTGACAATCACAGCGTGTTGCAACACATTCGATACATGAACGAACGACCAAAGCAGAACACTGTCGCCGCAGTGTTGGCAGACATGCCGACAGCGAAGCTGTAGTGCGGGCAGGTGGGTACGGTTGCGGAGGTTTTTCCAGAGGATAATGAGCTGGTGTAGTTTGCCGACGATAGCGGTCGCGCTTACAAGAATACACTTATTAAAAAGGCAGAGAAAAGGGAAGCGTCCCCAATTCCCACAGGGAGATTGGTTTAGATGGACACCTGATGGTTTATTAACCCCAAAAGCTTTCATCATTTGATCAGTCACGTTTTCGAAAATGCGCAGATATTTGAAGGATCGAGAATGTTAAATGCTACTCCAGTGGAAGATAAAACTATTGTTCAATCCTATCTTCGCGAAATTTTTGAAAATTCGTCTTTGATTGCCAATTTTTTAGGAAATTTGGAAAATTATGACGTTCAGGTGATTGCGCCGCCGACCCATGTGATAAATCTTGTGTCTCAATTGCATGAAGGAGGCGTCGTTAAGTCTGTCGAAAGTGCACTTGTGCTGAAATCGCGATTGAGAGCGAAATTTAACGATTCAAAAAATCAACTACTTTTCGCCGAAGATGTTGGGTTCAGCGAGGATGATTACCTAAATAGCCGATTCAGGCAATCGGTTGATTTGATTGAAACGTCGCATTCGGTAATTATAGTAACACTCAAATCATTAAACTTGGACATCGAAGAAGAATTCGATCTACTGGCCAGAGCAACAAATAATTTTTTCTCTATTCTAGCAATAAGTGATGCAGCAAACCTGAGTAAGAAAAACGTCGATGTGTTTACGACAGATGTATTGTGCAACCTGACCGAAGTATACATCTCTTGTTTCGACAAGGAAAGCTATATGATAATCAAACGAAGAGATATTTGCTAATTGTCGAAAACGAAGAAACGGCGAAGAAACGGGGACGCTTCCCTTGAAGGAAGAAACGGGAAAAGAAACGAAAGAAACGGGGACGCTTCCCTTTAAGAAACGAAATCAAAGGGGACGCTTCCCTTTAACTTGCCTCCTTCATTAGTTGCCCATGAGAAGGTCACGCAGCGCGCTGTCTTTCATTTCCCGTGAGGCCGCGTTCATCCAAGGCGGCGAGGATGGCATCTTGTTGTTCCGACAGGTTGATGCCTTCCACGGCGCTTATTTTTGTGAACCATTCACGGCTAAGCACCAGTGTTGAATTGGGTAGAGTTTTTTCTGGCTTGGTTGGGGCAATCGGCATGGTGTGGCTATACCAGAAAGATTCAGTTCTTAAAAGCACGACATACTCAGCTGAGAAGATCTAAAATGAAAAAGTCAGATTTCGACGGCCTCATGCAGGGTATGAAAGACGGAAGTGCTTTTATCCGAACAGGTGAACTCAAAGGTGGAAAAGTTCATATCCTTGCTGAAATTGACGCTGCTGCCATCCGCGCCAAGACGGGGCTTAGTCAAATCAATTTCTCCAGACAAATTGGTGTCTCCGTCGCAACACTGCGCAATTGGGAACAGGGGCGCCGTGTGCCTGACGGGCCAGCCCAAGTGTTGCTGCGAATGTTGAACCGGGACCCCGGTATCGTTCAACGCACTTTGAGGTCTGCTGCTTAGGCGTCCGCGCGCGGACTCCCTCATCCGCCCTTCGGGCACCTTCTCCCGCCATAAGGGGCGGGAGAAGGCTCATTGACGGTGGGGTTTTGTGCATGGGTTGGTTGAGTGTTGGGCACTTTCTTTTGACGTGTTGTCGGTGCTAAACGGCTTCCAAACACCACACAGGAATTCTCCCCATGCCCGCATATCGTTCCCGCACCACTACCCACGGCCGTAACATGGCGGGCGCTCGGGCGCTTTGGCGGGCTACTGGCATGACGGATGGGGATTTTGGCAAGCCTATTATTGCTGTGGTCAACTCGTTTACGCAATTTGTGCCGGGGCATGTGCATTTGAAGGACCTCGGCCAGATGGTGGCGCGGGAGATTGAGGCGGCGGGGGGGGTGGCCAAGGAGTTCAATACCATCGCCCTCGATGACGGCATTGCCATGGGCCATGACGGCATGTTGTATTCGCTGCCGTCACGCGAGATCATCGCGGACTCGGTGGAATATATGGTCAACGGCCATTGCGCCGATGCCATGGTGTGCATTTCCAATTGCGACAAGATTACGCCGGGCATGTTGATGGCGGCGATGCGCCTGAACATTCCCACGGTGTTTGTGTCTGGCGGTCCTATGGAGGCCGGCAAATATATCGCCCCTGCGGGCAAGACCGTGGCGCTGGACCTTGTGGACGCCATGGTGGCTGCTGCTGACGACAAATATTCCGACGAAGAAGTGGACAAGATCGAACGCTCGGCTTGCCCCACCTGCGGCTCCTGCTCTGGCATGTTTACCGCGAATTCCATGAACTGCCTGACGGAAGCGCTGGGCCTGTCGCTGCCCGGCAATGGTTCGACCCTTGCCACACATGCCGACCGCAAGCGCTTGTTTCTCGAAGCGGGGCATTTGATCGTTGATATTGCACGGCGCTATTATGAGCAGGATGACGCTAGCGTGTTGCCGCGCAATGTGGCGAGCTTCGGGGCCTTTGAAAACGCCATGACCCTCGACATTGCCATGGGCGGCTCCACCAACACGGTGTTGCACATTCTGGCGGCGGCCCATGAGGGCGACATTGATTTCACCATGGCCGATATTGACCGGCTGTCGCGCCGGGTTCCCGTGTTGTGCAAGGTGGCACCTGCGAAATCCGACGTGCATATGGAAGACGTGCACCGGGCAGGGGGCATCATGTCCATTCTCGGCCAACTGGAAAAGGCAGGGCTGCTGAATGCTGACTTGCCGACGGTGCATTCTTCAACATTGGGCGCTGCGATCAACCATTGGGATATCACGCGCACCAATTCTAAATCCGTGCGCGACTTCTATCTGGCCGCACCGGGCGGCGTTCCCACGCAGACGGCGTTTTCGCAATCGCGCCGCTGGGATGATCTCGACACCGACCGTGTTGCGGGCGTCATCCGCTCGGCGGACACACCGTTCTCGAAAGACGGTGGCCTTGCCGTGTTGTCGGGTAACATTGCACTGCAAGGCTGCATTGTGAAGACGGCTGGTGTGGATGAATCGATCCTCAAATTCTCCGGCCCTGCCATCGTGTTCGAGTCACAGGACTCGGCGGTGCTGGGCATTCTCAACAGTGAAGTGAAGGCGGGCGATGTGGTGGTGATCCGCTACGAAGGCCCCATCGGCGGGCCGGGCATGCAGGAGATGCTGTACCCGACGAGTTACATCAAGTCGAAAGGCCTCGGCAAAGCTTGTGCCTTGTTGACTGATGGCAGGTTCTCGGGCGGCACAAGCGGCTTGTCGATTGGCCACGTCTCGCCGGAAGCGGCGGAGGGTGGTTTGATTGCACTGGTCAAGACGGGTGACATGATCGATATCGACATTCCAAACCGCACAATTTCATTGCGCGTGGACGACGCTGTGATCGCCACCCGTCGCACGGCGCAAGCTGCCATCGGCTTCAAGCCCGTGGAGACGCGCAAGCGCAATATCACCAACGCTTTAAAAGCCTACGCCGCACTAACGACGTCGGCCGCCAAGGGCGCGGTGCGGCGGGTGCTGGAGTAAATCGCCGGACTCGCGACGGCCGATTTTCAGCTTAACCGGGCGCTAACCATATTCGCATTAAGGTAACTCCATCTAAGGTGGAGTTTGTTCGGTTGCGTTTTGGTTTGTTCCATAGGCGTGTGTTGCGTCCGTTGTTCTGGGGTCTTGCGGCTTTGTGCTTGCTCGCCGTTGAAGCCCTCGCTGCAACCTGTGCGCCTGCGACCTCGCCGGGCAACGCGCCTGCCGCGTGGCAGACCTATTGCTGGATCGACATGACCAGCTACGCCAATGCCACGGTTTTTGGCGGTGGGCAGTTCTTCTCGATCACATTGTCCGACGGTTCGGTGTTGTCGTTCACGCTGTCTGGCAGTTCACCTGGTGCAACGGCGATCACGGCAGTCCCGGCGCCTGCGTGGAGCGGTGCGGCCACGGGTAATTCGGCGTTCCTTGGCATTCCTGGTCGGCCCATTCTTTATACGACAGCAGGAGGAACCGTAAACCTGGTCCTGTCCAACATCCAGGTCACACCGCCCAGTGGCGTGGTGTCCACAGGCCAATTCAAGTTTGTTGTGGCAGACGCGGAATCGTCCAACAACGGCGAGTCTCTGACGTTTGGCACCAATGGTGGAAACTGGACATTGGAGGACCAGGTGCCGCCGACCACGGGTTCCATCTATCCTGGTGCTGCCGGTACTGGCACAGCAACCTTTGTCACAACAGGCGTTGCCGGCACGGTGGGTGCCTATATCATGGGTACGCTGAGCCCGACCACTGTGAACGTGCAACTCGTGGCAGGTGGTCTGCAAGGTGTGATGCTGGCGGTTCAGTATTCCACTGTTACCGTCAACAAACAACTCAGCGGTGGACGTGCCAATCCGGCGGATCAATTCACTTACAGCGTCACTGCAGCCAGCAATGGCAGTACGTTGTCCACGGCGACTTCTACAGGTGCTGGCAACGGCCCCTTTGGTGCGGCTGTCGCAACCTTGTCTTCAAGTGTCAGCGCCACAGTCCAGGAAGTGATGGCGCCTGGCAGTGTGAGCAATCTGGCGCAGTACACGGCGAACCTGAACTGTGTGAATGGCGCAGTCGGATCGCCGACGGTACTTCCCGCCAATCAGCCCGTCACGACCTACAACATCGGGTCCACGGCCTATGGTGATTCCGTCGCTTGTACTTTCACCAATACGCCGAAAACCGCGACGGTGGCTTTGCAAAAAATAACCTCCGGCGCGATTGGGGGGCCATTCAGCTTTACAAGAACCAATCTTGCGTCAGCACCAGCGGCGATTTCCACAACGTCGCCCAATACGGCAACGCCTGCGGTGCCGACGCCAATCAACGTCACGGCCTTCAATACAGCCGTTACCATCACGGAAACGCCTGCCACAAATTTCTCGGCCACTGCCGCAAGCTGCACGGATGCGAATTCGGCCATCACAGGCAATCCCGCGAGCTTTGGAACGCTGGCTGGCAATGTGCTCACCATTCCTGCCGTCAATGTGGTGGCGGCGGCGATAATCCGCTGTACGATCACAAATTCCGTCAATACCGCTGCTGCTGCTACCGTGGCGGTGCAAAAGACCACCTTGGGGTCAGCGGGCGGGCCGTTCACATTTACGTCCACCAATCTCGCGTCAGCCCCGGCAGGCATCACGACGGCAACTGCTGGTACGCCCTATCCAACAACCACATCGCCGATACTCGCCACCACCAATGGCACGGCGGTGACCATCACTGAAACCGTGGCTTCGAACTTTACGATCTCATCAGTTTCATGTTCTGATTCAAATTTTGCCGCTTCTGGAAATCCTTCGGGCTCATTCGGAACACTTGCGGGCAATGTACTCACTGTTCCGGGCACAAACATCCGCGCCAGGGCGCAAATCACGTGTGTTTTTACCAATATCGTCAACCCAGCGATTCCGCAGGTGGCGGTGCAAAAGATCACCACGCTGTTGCCCGGCGGCCCGTTCAGTTTCACCGGCACCAATCTGGCGGGTACGCTTTCGAATATTACAACGACGACGGCGGGAACGGCAGCACCTGTTGTGCCAATTTATGTTCCGGTTACCAGCATTCTCAATCCTGTCACATTGACGGAAGCGGCGAACAGCAACTTCAATCTCAGCAGTGGCGTTTGCACGGACACCAATGCGGCGACCTCCGGGAATCCTGCCAGCTTCGGAACACTTGCCGGTAGTGTGATTACAGTTCCCGTTTTGAACCTGAGAACCTTTGCGCGTATCGTGTGCACCTTCAACAATGCTCCAAAGCCTCCCACGTTTGCCTTGCAGAAAATCACATCGGGTGGATTTGGCGGACCGTTTACCTTTACGGCAACCAATCTTGCCACCACCATTTCCAATATCTCAACGACCGCTGCCAATACGGCTGCCCCGGTTGCGCCCACTGCAATTCAAATCTCGGCGGTCAGTGCACAGGTGCAGATAACGGAAGCTGCCAACACCAGCTTTGATGCAACGTCGGCCATATGCAGTGACGCCAATTCTAGCTTCACGGGAAACCCTGCAAGCTTCGGCAGCCTTGCTGGCAATGTGCTGACAGTGCCGGCTGCGAATGTTTTGCCCGCAGCGCAGATTTCCTGCACATTTACCAACACTGCGAAACCTGCAACCGTGGCCATTCGCAAAACCACATCGAATGTGAGAGGCGGCCCATTCAATTTCTCGGTGTCAAATCTGGCTGCAGCGCCTGCTGCCATCACCACGACTGCAGCTGCAACTCCGGCTCCTCCGGCTCCCACGGCGCTTAACGTCAGTACACTGAATTCATTGGTTCAGGTCTCCGAGGGAACGAACAGCTATTTCACGATTGCCAGCGCAAGCTGCACGGACGCCAATTCGGCAGTCACCGGAAACCCTGCCAGCTTTGGCTCGCTCACGGGCTTGTTGTTGACCATCCCCGCTGCAAATGTGCTGCCCGCCGCACAGATCACCTGCACATTCACCAATACCGGCGTGGCCCCGAAGATCAGACTGCAAAAAGCTCTGGCGGGTACTGGGCGCATCGTTGCAGCGGACCAGTTCCGGCTTGCTGTGACCGGGACAGGTGCTCCAGCGGCGGTCAACACCACGGGCGCTGGTGCAGCCATCACATCGGCGGCCATCAGTTTCACGGCAACCGCCAATTCGGCTTACAGTCTCACAGAAACCATGGCTGCGGGTTCAACCTCATTGCTGACAGCCTATGCGCAGGTGGTGACTTGCAGCAACGGAAATACGACGGGCACCAGCGTTTCCGGGCTCACCACCTTGCCGATCAACTTCACCATTCAGGCCGCTGATGACGTCAATTGCATCATCACCAACAATGGTGCTCCAACACCGCTACTGGTGCTCAACAAGACTTACTCCACGGCATCGACTCCTGTCGTGCTTGGGCAAACGGTGACCTATACCTATAGCATCGCCAACACGGGAAATGTGGTGATCAACAATGTGCAGATCAGCGATATGCACGGCACACCTGCAGTGTTGGTACCGACAGGTGGGGCAGGGATAGCGAGTGAGACACTGACTGTGCCTGGCCCCTTGGGGGCTGGTGCTTCACCAGATGGGACGGCCAACAATGGAATCTGGTCAACGCTGGCGCCGGGAGCGACAATACAGTTCAACTACGTGCATACGGTAACGCAGGCGGAGATTGATAATGGATGAGATAACTTGATTGCTTTAACGATAAGTCAATCAACATAAATGCCCTGTCGCTTAAAGTCGAAGGCCAACTTAGCCGAAGTTGTCCACTTCAATTCAGTTAACGTAGTACTTACAACTCCGACTTGCATATGGTTTACTCTTCTTCACTACCATCTATAATTGTTTGAGTGACTGGGTCAGCAGGCTCACCCGCTAGTACAAGCCAAGCTTCCGGAATTTTTTGAAAACCTTCTTTTGGAAAGTCGGATCCCAGCTTTTCTTTCATTGCTTTTATTAGTTGAGTTACGCGAGCGAGACTGTCGTCAAAAACAATGTCGTCTTCCGGCCCTTTAAGTTTACCTGATAGATTTATTGTCCCTATTGCCGATAAAAATCCTTTTCCGGGGTGAATGAGAATTGCAACCCTCTCTCTCGTATCGGCTATCAGAATTCCCGGCCTTTTTTTACCGCCAAATTTGTTGTCGCCTCCAAATTCAAAAGTGTCATAGCGCATTCCACTAGTCGTCGCCAATGGATAGACACCGGACCGAATTCGCTTACCGGACCCCGGGCGGTCATTGCTGGGGCCGGGACTTTCATAAGTGTAACCTTCAATTCCCGGAATGCGTTCACCTTTGTAAAGTGCAAAGTAGCGTCCCACAGTTCTGCGTTTGCTGCCCCGTAATTCGACCGTTTCTCGCAAAACAATTAATATGAAGCCGCTCATGCTGCTTGTTGCTTGCGGGTTAGCGAGTTCAGATTGAATAGGTGAAGGCAAAGAGGTCCTGTTGTTTTTTAAATTTTCTAATTCAGCTGCGGTTAGCTTGGTTGGAGCCTGTTCGTTCAGAAGTCTCCACGACCAATTCTTAAGTGTGTCATTTGAGATTTGCTCAGCTGACAAAATGTCTTTGGCAATTTTCACATACTCAAGAGTAACATTTTGGTCATTCTGCCGTTGAGTGATAATTTGCCCTTCATGTTGGGACGAGTAGGTGATTATTCCAAGAAAAACTGGTATCAATACTGCAGCAATAATACTTGACCATTGCGCCAAGTAATCGAGGTAAGTCTTCTTGCTTCGTTGATTTGAAGTCATCTTGCGTTCCTCGCTTTATAAATTGTGCGACACAATTTACTACCCGCTTCAGAATTCCAATTCGATCTTCTTCATTCTCGCACCGCCAGCTTAGAGCGAATTTCGTGCTTTTCCAAACACTCAGATAGGGTTCACTTTTGCAAGGTTTTGCGCAAAGCCTCAGCCACGAAGGGGTCTTTCAACACGGCTTTTCGGAACTGAACGTCGTAGGCTTCGTCTTGTGCAAGACATTTGCGTTTCAGGGTGTTGAGAATTTTTTCGCGGGCCAAGTTGAGTTCCTCGCAAGTCTCGGCTTTCAGGGCGAGGGACTGCTGGTCATAGTCGGTAAGGCAGTTTTGCCAGATGGTGCGGTGGCCTTCTTCGTGGGTTCGGAGATAGTTGACGAAGTTTGCCCATTTCCCGCGGGTCTTGGGTTTCAAGTCGTCGGAATTGGTGTGGCGCGGGATGACAAAATTGTAAATGGCTGAGGTTTTGAAGCGCTTATAACGGCACTCCGACTTGCTTTTTGCTTCCGCCTTGTCGGTCTTGGTTGCGATCATCGTGAAAGCGAAAGTGGCGTTCTGGGCCACGCGAGGTGCGTTCTTCTTGATGTCCTCGTAAACCATAGGAGCGGTTTTTCCGCCGACGGGATAGAAGATGAAGCTGGAGGTATCCTTGGCGCAGACTGGTGCCGCGAGGACAGCAAACGCCAGCAGGGTGAAGCGGAAGTTGATCTGAATCATCGCAACAGGATTTGGGAGGGCAGAAGGAAAGTCAAGATGGATTTGGGACAATGCGAAGAGTATTGTTATTTTTTCAGGGTTTGACGTGTGACGGAAGATCATTGCATATCACTGACTGGCAACATGAAAGCATACGCAATGAACCTGAGACAGTTTGGACGTACTGGCAGCACAGTCAGTGAAATCGGTTTTGGCGCCTGGGCCATTGGCGCAAGCTGGGGCGAGGTTGATGACGGGCAATCCATCGCTGCTTTGCATGCGTCGCTTGATAGTGGGGTGACTTTCATCGACACGGCTGATGTCTATGGCGACGGGCATTCTGAAAAGCTCATTGCAGGTGTTGTCAAGGCGCGCGGCGGCAAGGCTCCTTTCATTGCGACCAAGGCGGGACGTCGTCTGCCAGCCCAGGTCGTGGAAGGTTATACCGAGACCAACCTGCGAAGCTGGATCGACAGGAGCAGAACCAATCTGCAAATGGACACGCTGGATTTGTTGCAACTGCATTGTCCACCCACTGCGCTTTACGAAAGTGCCGCAGTTTTCGATATTCTTGAAAAGCTCAAAGCCGAGGGCAAGTTGCGTGACTATGGCGTGAGCGTGGAAAAGATCGATGAAGCCTGCAAGGCGATAACCCATCCCGGCGTTGTCAGTGTCCAGATTATTTTCAATATTTTCCGCCAGCGTGTGGTTGATGATTTTCTTGAAAAGGCAAAACTGCAAAACGTCGCCGTTATCGCCCGTGTGCCACTGGCGAGCGGTCTTCTGACCGGAAAGATGAGACCAGACACCACATTTGAAAGCACGGATCATCGCCTGTTCAACCGCAATGGCGAGGCCTTTGACGTGGGCGAAACATTTTCGGGTGTGCCCTATGAGATAGCACTGGCGGCAATTGAACGCATTCGTCCGCTGGTCGGCAATGACAGAAGCATGGCACAATTCGCCTTGCGCTGGATATTGATGTTCGACGCCATCACCGTCGCAATTCCGGGTGCGAAGACTGTTGAGCAGGCGCGCATGAACGCCGCTGCAGCTTCGGGTGAAGCGCTCTCAGTGGAAACCATGGCGGCGCTGCGCACGATCTATGATCAAGATATCAAGCCGCATGTGCATGGGCGGTGGTAAATTCACCTTACTGATGTTCAAACGAGTTCGAGGCGGAGATTCCGCCCCACCATTTTGGCCGCTCGCATGAGTGTTTCAAGTGTTGCACTGTTGTTTTTGGGATCGAGCAAGCGGTCAATCTGGGTACGGCTGGTGTGCATCATCTCAGCCATCCGGGTTTTGCTAATACCCTTGCTTTTCATCTCTGCGGCAAGCTGTTCGGCAATTACTTCTTTGATGGCCGCCGATGTCACTTCTTCGCGGATACCTTGTTCATCAAGCCAACTCTCGAAATTCGATCCGAGGTGGGGGTTGTTCTTTGTCATGCCATTGTCTCATGCGTCACTTTTGAATTCTCGTGCCGCGCATTCGGTTAAGCGCAGTTAAGATCGAGTTGCGGCGTGATGTGCTTGCAAATTTCCAAGTGACCTTCATTATTCTCCAAATTATAGTGGATTGAAATCGATTTTATTGGTTGATTTGTTTTTTCCAGAGTCGACCAGTTAAAATGGTTTTGCGACGAATAGTTGATTGGTGGAGGATTGATGTCATCTGTGCCACCTATAATTGTTTTCCAATTTATGGAGATGCTGCAATCCGGAACCGGAGGCAAATGGTCTTCCAAGTGATCAGAGCGCAAATCAATTTGGAAACAAATCGAGCCCGCGCAAAACATGAACAGTATATGTGGAAACGGGGCAGTTGCATCGACCCGTCTGAGTAAGGTTGCTGCGATGACTGGTGGGGCGTTCATGACTGAGCCAAAGGACAATGCGACTTCCAGTTTGGGGAAATCTGGTTCAACACTGCTGCCTTGAAGCCAACTCAAGGTCTTGCTGTAGTTCTGTACTTCTGAGTGTGGCAAAATCGATACAGCCATTTTCGTGAGCGCTTTGTAAGCGAGTCGTGGCACAAACCGAGTCGCGTCAATTTCATGTCGGATTGACAATTCTCTCTTGAAAGGATCAACTTTTATTGCATCTCCAAAATCATCCACAGTAGAGCGAATTGAAAGTCCATTGGCTTCCTTTCGACGAAGGATGTGGGAGGAGTTTGATCTTCCAGTCTGCACCACACCACGCTTACCTTTTATTCCACCCAGAGTCAGCAGAGGTTTGACCGCATTTATCAGTTCGTTTTCAAACGAACTGAATGCAGCATTGCATGAATCGCATTCATCGCGTGAGGTGATCCACTTATTTCCAAGGGCTTCCGGAAATGTATGTGCAATTTTTTTGAAATGGCTTGGATCGGAACAGCGACAAAAACGGCAAGTATTTTTATTGCCTATTTGCTGCTTCGGTCCGCCTTCATAACCCTGCAAAGATACCAATACTTCGTATCGTCCATCAAAAATTATGCTTCCAGGCTTGTCGGTTTTCAATCTCTTGCTCTCATGAATTTCACTTTCACACAGTATGGGGTCAGTATGAGTTACTTTTAACTTCCATGTTTTTTCCATACCGAGCAAATTCATTTTTTTCGTCGCCGATCAACCGCAACAATTTCGGATGCACAAAAAGTTTTTCTTTTGCCGTCTCAACTTCTTGCAGAACACCTATGTCCACCAATCGTTTGAGATATGCTGATGCTGTCTGGCGCTTGGCAATGTTTGCTGCGATGACATCGCCAATCCTGCAATAGGGTAATTTGAAAATCAGGTTTACCAGTTCGCGTTTGTATATCTTGGGGAGCCGTTCGTTGATGAACGCAGCGGTGTGTCCGGCAAGGTCATTGATGGCCGTGATTTTGGCGGTGGTCCAGCGGGCCGTGTCTTCGATACCTTTTATAATATAAATCAGCCATGGTTCCCATTCACCGTGCGCGGTGACGGATTGCAGTAGCTGATAATACTCGACACGGTTTTCAATCACATATCGACTGAGATAAAGAATGGGCAACGTGAGCAGTTCTTCCTGAATCAGAAACAGGCTGTTGATAATTCGGCCTGTGCGGCCATTGCCGTCGGTGAACGGGTGAATGGCTTCGAATTGATAGTGCCCGACCGCCAAACGGATCAACGGGTCCAAATCAGTCTCCATGTGAATGTAGTTTTCCCAATTGGCGAGAAGATCACGGAGCAGAGTTTCATTTTCGGGGGGCGTGTAGACAATCTCGTTGGTCGCGGCATTTATCAATTGCGTGCCCGGTACTTTGCGTACTGACATTTCCACACCTTTGATGGTTGAGCAAATGCGTTCTGCTGTCCGGGTGTTGAGCGGGTGTTCTTTCAGGGTACTGAACCCCTCGAACAAAGCCCTGCCATAGCGCAATGCTTCTTTCGTGGCGGGGTCGGCATTTTCTTCATTACCCAAGTTTCGAAAAAGCCTGTCTGTGGTGGTGACGATATTTTCAATTTCGGAACTGGCGCGGGCTTCCAGCAAAGGTAGCGTGTTAATCAGCATGGATTGATTTGGAATAAGGAAAGCGGCTTGCTTCAATTCACCCAGAGCTGCGCGAGCAGGGGCGCATTGTTTGAGAACTGCCTTGGTCTCAATTTCTGCTGCTGGGGGCAGGCGAGGAAGATGATTATGGGGCGTGTCTGGCCGCCAGCGAGGAAGGTGTGTTTCCATGGGTTGTACCGGCTTTCTACTTGATGTGTCGATGATTTTGCTTTTAGTCAACACCAGCAGATATTATGTCGATCCAATCGACACATCAACATTATATGTCGACGTTTTCGCGTTTCATCGACACATCGTCAAAGCGCGATAGTTGCCAACCATTTGTTCCTGCTTTTCCCCAACCCCTTCCACAATCAGCCCCCGTCACCTATCTATGCTGCCAGACGATCACTGATTCATTCTCCGGAGCTTCCATGTCCTTTGACCACAATACCCCATCCGCTGCTTTTTGGCCTTCCGTTATCCAGCAGGAGGCGCGGGGGGAGCGGGTTTATGACTTGCCTTCCCGGCTTTTGCGTGAGCGCATCATTTTCGTGACGGGGCAGGTTGAAGATACCATGGCGGCTTCGATTTGCATGCAGCTGATGTTCCTTGAGGCGGAAAACCCCAAGAAGGAAATCTCCATGTATATCAACTCGCCGGGCGGCGTGGTGACGTCGGGATTGTCAATCTATGATACCATGCAATTCATCAAGTGCCCGGTGTCCACGATGGTGATGGGGCAGGCGGCTTCGATGGGGTCACTGTTGGCCACGGCGGGTGCTCCCGGCATGCGCTATGCGCTGCCACATGCGTCGATCATGGTGCACCAGCCATCTGGTGGTTTTCAGGGCCAGGTGACGGATATTCTCATCCACGCCCGCAATGTGGAAGCGCTCAGGAAGCGCCTGAATGAGATCTATGTGAAGCATACGGGCCGCACCTATAAAGAGGTTGAGGACGCTCTGGAGCGCGACAATTTCATGACTGCGGAGCAGGCCAGGGACTTTGGTCTTGTCGACAAGATCATGGACAAGCGTCCGGATACTCCTGACGGCAAATAATCCGTTCGCGAAATCAATGCGTTAAAGCTGGTATGGCGGATTGGCCACGGCCCTCAAGAATTGATTAACCGCATGAGGCGCAAGCTGGATTTGAGTCGGCAAGACGGGCTATAAGATGTGTTTCGGCCCGTCCTGTTTCGGTTGTAAGCGTATTGGCCCCGTATTTTGAGTGGCGCATGAGTACCGTGCCGAAGTGAGGAATAAGTGATGACCAAATCAACCACCGGCGAAAGCAAGAACACCCTCTATTGTTCGTTCTGCGGCAAAAGCCAACATGAGGTGCGCAAGCTGATTGCCGGACCCACAGTATTCATCTGTGATGAATGCGTGGAGCTTTGCATGGACATCATCCGCGAGGAGAACAAATCCGCGCTGGTGAAGTCCAAGGATGGCGTGCCGACGCCGCATGAAATACGCAAGGTGCTGGATGATTACGTCATTGGCCAGGACCATGCCAAGCGCGTGTTGTCGGTTGCTGTTCACAATCACTACAAGCGCCTGAACCATGGTGGCAAAGGTGCCGATGTGGAACTTGCCAAGTCCAACATTATGCTGGTGGGACCAACGGGTTCCGGCAAGACCTTGCTGGCGCAAACTTTGGCCCGCATTCTCGATGTGCCGTTTACCATGGCTGATGCCACCACGCTGACCGAAGCTGGTTATGTGGGAGAGGATGTCGAGAACATCATTCTCAAACTTTTGCAGGCGTCTGACTATAATGTTGAGCGGGCGCAGCGCGGCATTGTCTATATCGACGAAATCGACAAAATCAGCCGGAAGTCAGACAATCCCTCAATCACCCGTGACGTGTCGGGCGAGGGTGTGCAACAGGCGCTTCTGAAGATCATGGAAGGTACTGTTGCATCAGTCCCACCACAGGGCGGGCGCAAACATCCGCAGCAGGAGTTCCTGCAGGTTGATACAACCAACATCCTGTTCATCTGTGGCGGTGCTTTCGCCGGGCTTGAGCGCATTATCAACATGCGTGCGAAGGGAACGGGCATGGGCTTTGCGGCCACTGTGCGCTCACCTGATGATCGCCGCACGGGTGCTGTGCTGCGTGAGTTGGAGCCAGAAGATTTGCTGCGCTTTGGATTGATCCCGGAATTTGTGGGGCGCTTGCCTGTCACGGCCACGCTGGAAGATCTGGATGAAGTGGCTTTGGTGCAGATTTTGTCTGAACCGAAGAATGCCATCGTCAAGCAATATCAGCGTCTGTTCGAAATGGAAGGGGTCAAGCTGACCATTCCGGAGGAAGCACTGAAATCAATCGCGCGCCGTGCGATTGAGCGCAAGACCGGTGCCCGCGGGCTGCGCTCCATCATGGAAAACATTCTGCTTGATACGATGTATGATCTGCCGGGCATGGATGGTGTTGAAGAAGTTGTTATCTCCAAGGAAGTTGTGGATGGACAGGCCAAACCCCTGTTGATCTATGCCGACCGTGAAGAAAAGGTCAACGCATCCGCGTGATACAAGTGTTATCGCCTGCACTTGAAGAAGTTGCAGGCGGGAACCACATGAGGGTTCAAGAGCGCATGCGCCTCATGCCATTTCGGGTGAGCAACGACGTGCAGGGCACGGGTAAACAGGCCTGTGGAAGGAAAAAAATATGGCAAAAAAGCCAGCGCAGTCAAACGTAGAATTAGGCCCGGAAGAGACAATTCCTGTTCTTCCACTTCGTGACATCGTGGTGTTTCCGCACATGATCGTTCCGCTGTTTGTGGGTCGTGAAAAGAGCATTCGTGCCCTGGAAGAAGTAATGCGCGAGGAGAAGCGTATTCTTCTCGTCGCACAGAAAAATCCGGGTGACGAAGACCCTGGCATTGACAGCATCTATGATGTTGGCACCGTGGCGCAGGTCATGCAGTTGTTGAAGCTGCCTGATGGTACTGTGAAGGTGCTGGTTGAAGGTATTGACCGGGCCAAGGTTTTGAGTTTCACGGCGCGTTCTGAATACTTCGAAGCCCGCGTGGCCCTGATGCCGGTGCCGAAGACCTTCTCAAAAGAAACTGAGGGATTGGCTCGTTCTACCGCACAGCAATTTGAAAGTTATGTGAAGCTGAACAAGAAGGTGCCACAGGAAGTGTTGGCTGGTCTTGGGCAGATCAATGACTTCGCCAAGCTCGCCGACACCATTGCCGCACATCTGGCTTTGAAAATTCCCGACAAGCAGCAGATGCTTGAACTTGCCACCGTTGATGAGCGACTGGAAAAAGCTTTCGCGCTGATGGAAGGCGAAATCTCGGTTCTGCAAGTTGAAAAGCGCATCCGTGGCCGCGTCAAGCGCCAGATGGAGAAGACCCAGCGCGAATATTATCTGAATGAGCAGATGAAGGCCATTCAGAAGGAACTCGGCGACGGCTCCGGCAATGGCGGAGAAGAGCGCGACGAAATGGGCGAACTCGACAAGCGCATCAAGGAGACGAAATTCTCCAAGGAAGCGCGCGAACGTGCCGAAGCCGAAATGAAGAAGCTGCGCCAGATGTCGCCGATGTCTGCAGAAGCCACGGTTGTGCGCAACTATCTCGACTGGCTGCTGAACATTCCGTGGTCGCAGAAGAGCAAGGTGAAGACCGATCTCGATTATGCGCAGAATGTTCTGGATACGGATCATTTTGGTTTGGAAAAGGTCAAGGACCGCATCGTTGAATATCTTGCGGTTCAGGCGCGTACCAACAAATTGCGTGGACCTATTCTGTGCCTCGTCGGGCCACCAGGTGTAGGCAAGACCTCGCTTGGCAAATCCATCGCCAAGGCCACGGGCCGCGAATTCATTCGCATGTCGCTCGGTGGTGTGCGTGATGAGGCCGAAATCCGGGGTCACCGACGCACCTACATTGGTTCGATGCCCGGCAAGGTCATCCAGTCGATGAAGAAGGCGAAGAAATCCAATCCGCTTTTCTTGTTGGATGAAATCGACAAGATGGGCCAGGATTTCCGTGGCGATCCGTCGTCAGCGCTTCTCGAGGTGCTTGATCCGGAACAGAACGCCACGTTTATGGACCATTATCTCGAAGTGGAATATGATCTCTCGAATGTGATGTTCATCACCACGTCGAATACTTTGAACATTCCGCCAGCTTTGCTCGACCGGATGGAGATCATCCGCATCGCTGGTTACACGGAAGATGAGAAGGCAGAAATAGCGCGGCGCCACCTTGTGCCCAAGGCCATGGAACACCACGGCTTGGACAAAAAGGAATTCGAAGTTACCGAGGAAGCCATTCGCGAGATTATCCAGCGTTACACCCGTGAAGCGGGCGTGCGCTCGCTGGAGCGCGAAATGAATACCCTCGCACGCAAGGCCGTGAAGGACTTGATGACGGCCAAGAAGGGCAAGAAAATCAAGGTCACGGCCAAGGTGGTGAACGACTATCTGGGTGCGCAAAAGTTCCGCTTTGGCGAAGCTGAGCGTGAAGACCAGGTGGGCGTCGTGACGGGCCTCGCCTGGACGGAAGTGGGCGGCGAGTTGCTGACCATCGAAGCCCTGATGATGCCGGGTAAAGGCAAGATGACCGTCACAGGTAACTTGCGCGATGTGATGAAGGAGTCGATTTCTGCGGCCTCTTCATACGTGCGCTCGCGTGCGCCATCGATTGGTGTGAAGCCACCGGTGTTCGACAAGCGCGACATTCACGTGCATGTGCCTGAAGGTGCCACACCGAAAGACGGTCCATCAGCGGGTATCGCCATGGCGACTGCCATCGTGTCTGTGTTGACGGGCATTCCCGTGCGCAAAGACATTGCCATGACGGGTGAAGTGACGCTGCGTGGTCGCGTGTTGCCGATTGGCGGCTTGAAGGAAAAGCTGTTGGCGGCGCTGCGTGGTGGCATCAAAAAAGTGCTGATCCCGATCGACAACGTGAAGGACCTGGCGGACATTCCCGACAACGTAAAGTCTGGCATGGAACTGGTTCCTGTTTCGCATGTTGATGAGGTTCTGAAGCATGCTCTGGTGCGCCAGCCTGTTGCCATTGTGTGGGATGAGGAGGCGGAAGAAGCCGCTGCCGCTGCCCGTGCAAAGGACAAGGGAGGCGGTGAGAGTGCCGTCACTCATTAAGACTTGAAAAAATTGAAAAAGCGCGTCTCGGTGGCGCGCTTTTTTCTATTGAGGCAATAGCGCAAATATGGTTTTTCTCGCCAAGCAAGGTTGGGTACTGACATGACTGCATTCACAATCTCCGGAATGACCTGCAATGGTTGCCGCAGCAAGGTGGAAAAAGCTCTTGCTGCTGTTGCGTCGGACATGGTTGTGACACTGGATCCGCCGCAAGCTGTGACATCTGCAAAGCCTGGTGTTGATGCCCTGAACAGGGCGCTGGAAAAAATTGGTTCCTATCGCGCAACTGCGGGCGCTGTTGAAATGACGGGCGTTACTCCCACGTCAAGTTTATTGCGTAGTTACTATCCGCTGTTTCTTGTCATTGGCCTGATTGCGATTGCGAGTTTCGCTGCCAGCGACTGGATGATGGCTTTCATGGGCGGCTTTTATGCGGTGTTTGGGGCCTTCAAGTTGCTTGATGTGCCAGCTTTTGCCACAGCCTATAGCCGCTATGACATCGTGGCGAAGGTCTTCAAGCCGTGGGGCTATGTTTACCCGGTGATTGAAACCGCGCTTGGCCTTGCCTTCCTGTTTCAGTTTCAGCCGATGGCGAGCACGGTTGTTGCCCTGGTGCTCAGCCTTGTCGGGGCCATCGGTGTTGTGCAGGCAACATTGTCGAAGACGACAATTCAATGTGCGTGCCTCGGAACTGTCTTCCAGCTGCCGATGTCGGTGATTACAGTGGTCGAAAATCTCGGCATGGCGGCGATGGCGGCCTGGATGCTCTGGATGATGCAGATGGGGATGTGAGCTTTACGGGCTCACAGTTCATGGGTTTTCCCTTGCGGGTCAACCACAGTGCCCGCACGGACATAATTCGGCCCCACCGGAACTTTGCCGTGGCCACCTGGGATATCCAGCACATAGGTGGGCAGGCAGAGGCCGGAGACGGGGCCGCGCATTTGACGCATCAGGTCTTGTCCCTCGGCAAGCGGTACACGGAAATGGCCTGTGCCTTTGGCGAGATCAGTTTGATGCAGGTAGTAGGGTTTGACGCGGTTGGCCACGAGTGCGCGCATTAACCTGGTCAGTATTTTCACACTGTCGTTGATGCCACGCAACAGAACCGATTGGGAGAGCAGGGGAATGCCTGCGTCCACCAACCGGGCGAGGGCGGATTTTACCGCTTCAGTGAGTTCATCCGCGTGATTGATGTGGATGACCACATAAGTTGCGAGCCGCGATTTCAGTGCGGTGATCAATTCCGTGGTTATGCGGGCAGGATCGACCACGGGCACGCGGGTGTGCAGGCGCAGCACCTCCACATGCGGCGTGGCGACGAGGGCGTCCACGATCACTTTCAGCCTGCGGTTTGAGAGCACCAGCGGGTCTCCTCCGGAAAGGATAACTTCCCAGATTTCGGGGTGGCTCTGGACATAGGCGAGAGCGGCTTGCAGTTCAGCTTCAGTCAGCGCCTGTTCGGCTTGACCAACCGTTTCGCGCCGGAAACAGAAACGGCAATAGACCGCGCAGGTGTGGGTAGGTTTCAGCAGCACGCGGTCGGCATAACGATGGGTAATGCCTTTGACCGGAGTGTGAACTTCATCGCCGATGGGATCGGCCAACTCATCCGGCGTGATGACCAATTCATCCGTTGTGGGAATATACTGTCTGGCAATGGCAGGATTGGTCAAGTGTGCCGCGACATGGGGTGTGATGCGGAGAGCAAATTGTTCGACGACGCGCTGCAAGTCATCATGCGAGGCGTGCTCTGCAAGGCCCTGTGCAGTCAGTGCTTCGATGGTGCGAATGTGTTTCATGGATTGATCAGGCCGGGGCGATGAAGGCTTGCGAGATATCGATGAAGATTTGTTGCGCCTCGTGGGCGGCGCAGTGTTTTTCGATGTTGGGATAGCGACCTTTTGTAGTGAAGGTGGGGTGACATTCCGAGAGGTGGCGATACATGCAAGTGATGGCAATATCGGCCTGGGTCATGACGCCGATGCTGGGCAGGTGTTGTTCTAGCACAGCAAGGGTCTGGGTGATCTGTTTTGTCAGTCGCGCAACATAGGCTTCGGATGGCACATCATGCAGGCGTTGCTCATAGAACAGACGCACAGCCATGTCGGACACGCCGCTGGCCAGACTGACGACTTGCTGCACACGGTAGCGCTCTGGATGCTGCTGTGGCAGCAAGCGTTTTTCTGCGGGCACGCATGAATCCAGATAATCAATAATTGCCGCCGTCTCGATCAAGGCTTCGCCCGTTTCGAGCATAAGGGTCGGAACGCGGATCAACGGATTGATCTTGCCCAACTCAACTGCATCGCCAAAGACAGACAAGGTGCTGTGCTCGAATTGGAGTCCATAGATCGTCATGGTGATGCCGACGCGGCGGGTGAATGGCGAGTCATACTGGCCGATGAGTTTCATGTTCATTTCCCCTGCGTCAGCGCAATCTTGAAGGCAAAGAACGCGAACATCCCGGCGAAGGAATAGTCGATGCCGCGCAAAACCTTCGGTCTCGCTTTCAGCCAGATCACCAGTTTCTCTGCACCGAGAATGATGAGGAACGCGCCCGGTGTATTGATCACGACGAAGTAGAGACCGAGGAACAGCAATTTGGCTGTGACGTGGGGGTCGTGGGCGGAGACGAATTGGGGGAGGAAGGTGATGAAGAAGAGCACCACTTTCGGATTGGTCAAGTTCACCGTGAGGCCAAGCAAAAAGCTTGCTGCAGGGGAGGATTGCTTGACGTCGGACGTTCGCACATTCAATGAGGAGCCGTTGCGGATGGCGTCAATGGCGAGCCATAACAAGTAGACTGCGCCTGCGATTTTCAAAAGCAGAAATCCGGTTTGAGATGCCGCGATAAGTGCTGATACGCCGAAGGCTGCGAGCAGGGTGTGCACCACGCAGCCTGCATTGGTGCCGATCATCGCTGCAACGCCGGATGCGCGGCCTGCGCCGATGGTGCGGGACAGCCAGAGGCTCATGTCCGGGCCCGGTGTTATAAACAGCAGGACGGAGGCCAAGGTGAAAGTGGCAAGGGTGCCGAGGTCGGGAAGGAAGGTCATGGGGTAGCGACATACACCATGTGATTTCGACTTGCGAATCTCTCGTAAAGTCTTTCACAGTGTGATCTCAAGTTTGTTTCGCGTTGGTTGATTGAGGTGCCATAGCCCATGAACAAAAGCGAACTGATTGCCAAGGTTGCCCATGACACGCGGCTGACGCGCGGGGAGGCGGAAGAAGTTGTCGACTCGACAATCGAAAACATTATCAAGGCGCTGACAGATGGCGACGACGTGCGTCTGATGGGATTTGGCGTATTCACCGTGACGCGGCGCGAGGGCGGTGTGGGCCGCAATCCAAAAACAGGAAAAGTCATCAAGATGCCGGCCTCCAACAGGGCACGGTTCAAACCGGGAAAACTACTCAAGGAGGCAGTCAACAGTTAAACTTTTCATTGGACGACGAAAAGTATCAGCCCCACACGCCCTCAGAAACCGTGTGGGGTATTTTTATGGAGCACGGTCAAAATGTTGGGGGGAATGGTGGGCGATGACGGACTCGAACCGCCGACATCTTCGGTGTAAACGAAGCGCTCTACCAACTGAGCTAATCGCCCATTCCGTAGGGGTGAATAGCTGCCTGTCGCGACAAGTGCAAGCAGCTTCTCAACTGTTATGCAGGTTTGTACTCGCCTACACCTTCGCCGAGGTAAGCGTTGTTGGCGGCCCGGATTTCGGCGGCTTTGTCGTCGTAGAGGAAGGGCAGGAAGGCGTAGCGGCGGCCTTTGGTTACTTTTGAGACAGCGTGCAGCAGTGAGCAGGAGAAGACCACGGCTCCGCCCGGGGGTGGCTTCAGGCTGCGGCGACCGTATTCGGGGAAACTCACTTCGCCACCTTCGAATTCACTGTTCAGGTTGATCGATACGGCAAAGCGGCGGTGGGCTGTGCCTTTCGTCGTATTGTCGCGGTGGGCGTGGAAGTGCCCGCCGTCTTCTGCCGTGTAGCAGCCGACGAGATAGCGCTCCATGCGCGTGACTTCGAATTGGTGTACCTTCAGGATTTGCGGGACGATGCGGCGTTTGATCTTGGCCTGCAATGTAGTGATCAATGTCTGGTCGGTGATGGTGAAATCGCGGCGGCGCTTGTGGGAATGGTCGGTTGCAAGGACTGTTTTGCCGCCGACGTCGCGCATGAAGCCGGTTTCAGTGCCGCCGTCGGCTTCGTGGAGGCTGATCAAGTATTTGCAGAAGTCGGGTTCGAAGACTTGCGGCAGGATGAGGACGGGGGCGTGTATGTCGAAGCCGCCGAAGCGGGCGGGTGGGGGCAGGGCGTCAAGATAGGTGAGGAGTTCGTTGTGGTCGCTGCTGTTGGGGGTGAAGGGAATGACATTCATTACTCGCATGGTGGGGTCCAGCACCACCCAGAAGCGGCGGGCCTGCACGTTCGCTTCGCCCTGCTTGTGATCAACAGGAATTGCACCATAGAGGCGGCTGACGGTGGCATCAAAATCCCAGATCATGCGAAAGCCGGGGATATGGTCTTGCACGCGTGCTTCTGCTTCATCACGCGGATCAATGCTGATGCCGAAGAAGGCCATCTTGTTGTCGTCGAACAGATCGGGGCGTGAGCGGGCAGCCCGCACCGTCGCCTGTCCTTGCGCATCCGCCGCAGTCATGAAGAAGCACAGCACGAGGTAGCGTCCGGCGGCGGAGTCGAAGGCATAACTCGGATTGGTAGACGTGCGCTGGTAAAACGAAGGTGCCGTATCACCGGCGGAGATGATGGCGTAGTTTGGCATAGTCAGGCTCGGTTACAAGCTAGGGGCAGGCTGCAATTCTGGTTCCTTTTCGATTGAACTCAAGGTTTTTCCTTCCAAAGTCGCCTCGAAAGCACGCAGGCGCTTGTAGATGGAAATGAGTTCAATAATCGAAGGCCAAGACCTGACGAGATATTGCATAGCCTCTTTTACTTCCCCCATTGCATTGCGTACTTGTTGGAAGACGCCAAATGTGATGGCGCCTGCAGCAATTGAAGGCACAAGTACCAGCAAAGAAATAACCGCATCGGCCTGGAGATAAAGATAACGCCCGAAGTTAAAATAGAGATAGTTGCTGAACAGAGTAAAATAATTACGGCGGACAGCCTGGAAAAGTTCATTCAGGGTCGGTGGGGTGGCTCGGGATTCATTGTCTTCACCATACACCAGTTCTTTCCGATAAGCGGCCTCCACGCGTTGATTTTTGAACTCCAGTCCAGGCAATCGAATTCCTATTAGTGCCAAGAGACCGGTCCCGAACAAAGACCAGATCAGTGATACGACGACAAGTGAGTAGGGAATTGTGCCAAGTATTGGAACTTCTTTCACCGATACTGACAATGCAGACAAAATTGGCAGAAAAGCAATGAGTGTCATGATTGAACTGATGAAACTTGTTCCCAAGTCCTCAAGCAGGCGTGCGAGGCGCATTGTGTCTTCCTGTACGCGCTGTGATGCACCTTCGATTTTGCGCAGCTTGCTCCAATGCTCGACATAGAAATTGTTCATCGCCGTACGCCAGCGGAAAGTATAGTGGCTCGTGAAAAAGCTGAGCAGAATTGCCACTACAATCCAGACGGCCAAGATGCCTACGAGTTGGCCCATGCCGCTGTAGAGCTGCGTTTGTGTGACTGTGCCTTTGGTGGCAGGGTCCAACGCTTTCTGTATCAAGTCGAAATAACCGCCGTACCAACTGTTGATCGCCACGCTGATTTGCACTTGAAAATATGTAACAAAAACCAAAAGTGCTGTCCCCAGAACTGACCAGATAAACCAAGGGTGCGGAGACAGTCTGTACCAAGCTGCAGCAAAAATCGCGACGAAAGCAGCAAAGTAAATATCAAACCAGATGTGTGGTGCTGACACGAGAACTTGCGCGCCTATGATTTCAGGCGTGCCTGCCGCAGGGTCCGGCAATCCGATGTATTGACCCCAGGTGCTAGCGCTGAAAAACCACAGTAGCACTGCAAACAAACCCCAAAGACCTGCACTTGTGAAAAACAACTTTGGATTCGGGAAGAATGACTTGAACATCGGTTTTGCTTTCGGGGGGGCTTGGCCCTATTGAATCGGCTGACCTTAATCTGCCCTGCCTATGGGGGGCAACTGACAAGATTGTAAAGTGTTGTGAATTATCCGGGAGATTTGGACGGCGCGGTTGCTGCTTGGCTTGAGGGCCGGGGCGGAGTGGCGGAGGCGACTGCCGCATTAAGCCGGGCTTACCGGGCGGGGGCCAGTTCGAGCGGGCTTGATCTTGCGGCTTATGTGATTGCGCGTGTGCCTGCGACTTATGCCGCAAACCGGCGTGTGCAGGCGGCTTTGGCTGAGGCCTGGCCGGAGTTTTCCCCACGTTCCCTGCTTGATATCGGAACCGGGCCGGGCACGGCAAGTTGGGCGGCCTGTGCCCAGTGGCCCAGTCTACTGTCCATCTCACAATGTGAACAGGATCCGCGGTTTGCTGCGCTGGCTTTGGATTTGAATGTGGGATCGGGTCTTGTCCCTTTGCAGGCGGCGAAGGTTCTGCGTAGCTCTGAAATTGCCTTGTCGCCTGATGTGAGGGCTGATCTTGTGGTGGCTTCTTATATGCTGGCGGAATTGCCGCTTGCCGCCATGTCAGACACCGCTTTGCGGATGTGGCAAAGGGCTGAACAGGTGCTGCTGCTGATTGAGCCGGGGACACCGCAGGGATTTGAGCGACTGCGGATTGTGCGAGAGGTGCTGCTGGGGCAGGGGGCCTTGGTGATTGCTCCGTGTACGCATCAATCTCTCTGCCCGATGGCTTCCAGGAACTGGTGCCACTTCAAAACGCGGGTGCAGCGGTCGCGCGCGCACATGCATGCCAAGCAGGGTACGGTGCCGTTTGAGGATGAGGCTTTCAGTTATCTTGTCTTGTCGCGGACAGCTGTAGTGCAATCGGGCGGTCGGGTGGTGGCCCCTGTCACCGTCAACAAGGTAGCGGCGACGTTGCCTCTGTGTGATGCATCCGGCCTGCATGACGAAGTGATTGCCAGTCGTGACAAGCCTGCCTACAAACGGGCGAAGAAATCCGGATGGGGAGATGTGTGGGCGTGAATCTTGAAATCTTGCAGGCCAAAGTTTGGGGCTATCTTGATATCCTGAAAGGCTGGCTGGCCAGTCCGCAGTTTTATGCCCAGGTGATTGCTGTTGTTGGCTTGTGGCTGGTGGCGAAACTATTGGCGCGACAACTTTTGGCGCGCCTGCCCTTGCTCAAAGTCGAGCCGACTGAGGGGCGTTTTTTGCGCTATCAGAAACTTTTGTACTCGTGCCGCAACTTGGTAGAGCCCTTGATATTTGTGGGCTTGATGGCGGTTGCGGCTGCAATGGCAGACCAGGCTTTGGGGGCAAGCTGGCTTATTCGCATTGCACAGAGTCTGGCGCTGGTGCGGCTGCTGCATGCTGTGATCATGCGGTTCCTGCCCCACCCGGTGATCAATTCGGCGGCGCGCTGGATAGGGCTTCCGATTGCTGCGATTTACGCGCTGGGATATTTTTCGCAATTCACCGGGGCGCTGGATTCGATTGCGTTTCAGGCGGGCAATATCCGGATTTCGTTGTTGGCGCTGTCGAAAGCAGCGCTTTTTGGCGGCATATTGTTCTGGCTCGGGCGGCAATCTTCGAATGCCGGACAAAAAGTTATTCGCGACCAGCAATCGGTGGATGTGCAGACGAGGGAACTTGCGGCCAAGGCTTTGGAGCTTCTGGTTTTTGCGATCGTTGGATTGTTGCTGCTGAATATACTGGGGCTTGATCTCACCACGCTTGCGGTTTTTGGTGGGGCCTTGGGTGTGGGGCTGGGGTTTGGATTGCAGCAAATTGCCTCGAATTTCATTTCGGGGATCATCATACTGCTCGAACGGTCTTTGAAGGTGGGAGATTATATCGAGCTTGAAGATGGCCGCACTGGCACGCTTCGAGAACTCAACATGCGGTCTTCAACGCTTGAGACTTACGACGGCAAAGAGATCATGGTGCCGAATGAAAAATTCATCACCACAAGGTTTGTGAACTGGACGCGGGCTGATCCGCGGCAACGCTATGAAGTACCGTTTGTGGTGACTTACGACACGGATTTGCACAAGGTGGTGGCGCTGATTGAGAAGGCCATCAGTTCCCACCCGACAGTTTTGCAGGAGCCTGAAAAGGTAAGTTGCGAGTTGAAAAAATTCGGGGATTTCGGGGCACATTTTGCGGTGAAATTCTGGGTGAACGGCATCGATGACGGGCCAAATAATTTTACCTCGGACGTGCACTTTCTGGTTTGGGACGCGCTTCAGAAGGGCAAGATCAAGCTGGCGACACCGCATCATCAAGTGGCGATCTTGGGAGATTTGGGGAGAATGAAATGAGGACTTTGATTTCGTCCGGCTCCACATTTGAGGCGCAGATCGGATATTCGCGGGCTGTGGTTGTGGGACATTGGTGTTTTGTATCGGGCACCACCGGCTTTGACTATGCGGCGGGGACTATTTCTGAGGATGTTGTGGCGCAAACTGAGCAGACGATGAAGAATATCGATGCGGCTTTGGGCAAGGCTGGATTTTCCATGGGGGAAGTGGTGCGGGTGCATTACATTTTGCCGAAAGCTGTGGACTTTCCTTTGATCTGGCCGGTTTTGCAGACGTGGTTCGGAGATATTCGTCCGGCTGCCACCATGTTTGAGGCGGGACTGGCGGATGCGCGGATGAAGGTGGAGATCGAGGTGACGGCGTTCC
The DNA here is from genome assembly GCA_031430915.1 of Hyphomicrobiales bacterium. Classification (GTDB taxonomy): domain Bacteria; phylum Pseudomonadota; class Alphaproteobacteria; order Rhizobiales; family Aestuariivirgaceae; genus Aestuariivirga. The sequence goes on along the minus strand of JANPCL010000086.1, from coordinate 4,714 downwards.
GGGGGTGAGAAAGGCTCTCACGCACCAAGGGTTTTTGCCAAGTTGCCTTTGTTGGCAATGCTGACGTTGCTCAGGCCCAGCCAACCTGCCATGCGTTGCAGTTCATCCAACAGGGGTTGTCGGAGTTCGCCCGCAATCACACCGGTTTCGTGGTGGGCGGTGTTGACGCGTAGCGTTCCGGTTTGCCTGTCGGCTTTCAGGCAGAGGCGTCCTGCGAGGGTTTGTCCGTGCAGGAAGGGCAGGACATAGTATCCGAATTTCCTTTTGGGTTCAGGAGTGTAGAGCTCGATCCTGTAGTGGAAGTTGAACAGGCGCTCAGCGCGGTCACGGTTCCAGACCAGGGGGTCGAAGGGCGAGAGAAGCGTGGTGGCACCGGCTTTCTTAGACAGTTTGGCGTCCCGGTGGAGATAGGCCTGCGTTCTCCATCCTTCCACCTTGACGGGCAGCAAAAGCCCTTCCTCAAGCGCAGAGGCGAGGGCGGTTTTGAAGGCGGCGGGGGACAAGCGAAAATAATCGCGCAGGTCTTGCTCGGTGGCAATGCCAAGGGCTTCGCCGGCTTTGCCGACAAGAATGTGTTGGGCTTCAGATTCAGTGGGCGTGGGCCTGGCCAGAATGTGGGCGGGTATCACACGTTCGGGAATATCATAGATACGTTCAAAACCTTGTCTGGTGGCAGCCGTTATCAAGCCTTGATCAAACAGGGTTTCCAGCGCCAATTTGCCTTTGCTCCAGCCCCACCAGCCCCCGGCTGACTTGCCACCGCCCGGAATTTCGCTGGTGCGAGTCGGGCCGTTTTTGGTGATGAAGGCGAGAGTGGATTTGAGGAAGGTTTTTTCCTCACGGCCGAATTTGTCCATACCGATGTAGGTGCCGTCGCCATTGCGGGCGCGTTCCATGCGCCAACGCATCAGGGGGTGGAGATCAAGGGGCACAAGGCTTGCCTCATGGGCCCAGCATTCGAAGAAGTGGCGGTGTTTGGTGTCGAAGCTGCGCTTGTCGAGTGTGGCGCGGTCGTAAGCGCCAACGCGGGCGTAGAGTGGCAGATAATGGGAGCGGATCAGGACGTTGACGCTATCGATTTGCAGGAGATGTAACTGGTCAACTGTGCGCGCGAGTTTCGGCCAGGTCGCCTTGCTTTCGCGGGATTGCCCCTGAAAGCCCTGCGCATGCAAGGCAATGCGCCGGGCTTCGGCCAGAGTCAGCGTATCAGAACTCAGGCCGCGTCGTGCCATTCCGCCTCTGCGGGGTTGGCATGGCCGTGGGCCAGTGTGGCTGAGAATTTATAGAGTGTCGAACAATAGGGGCAGATGATTTCATCGGCTGTGCCCATGTCGAGGAAGACGTGCGGGTGGTCGAAGGGTGGCTTGGCGCCGATGCACATGAATTCTTTCGCACCCACGTCAATCGTGGTTTTGCCCATGGTGTTGTGGAAGTGGGGTGTGGCACCGCTGGCCATGATTTGGGAATCCCTCAAGCAACTTGTGTTTCGTGTTGGGCAATAGCATATCCCGTTCATGATGCAAAAATTCAATTCAGCGGGTGTAGAGATCGCGTTCTCAGATGAGGGACAGGGTGCGCCTGTCTTGCTTATCCACGGCTTTGCCTCCAACGGGCGGGTGAACTGGCAGGCGACGGGCTGGACGAAAGTGCTGCTGGAAGCGGGTTACCGGGTGATTGCAATAGACAATCGCGGCCATGGTGAGAGCGAGAAGCTTTATGATGCGGATCAGTATTCGGCACCTGTGATGGCGGATGACGCGGCGCGCTTGTTGCGGCATCTGGGCATCGAGCGGGCTGCGGTGATGGGCTATTCCATGGGGGCCAGGATATCTGCATTTTTGTGCATGCAGCATCCGGCGCTGGTGTCGCGCGCCGTGTTTGCAGGGCTAGCGGAGCGCATGGTGCTGGGCGTGCCTGGGGCGGAAGCGATTGCGGACGGGTTGCTGGCGGCAACGGCCCGGAATGTGGTTGATGCTGGTGCGCGGTCGTTCCGGATTTTCGCGGAAAATACCAAGAGTGATCTCAAGGCACTGTCAGCCTGCATGCGGTCGTCACGGGTGAAGATCAAGGCTGAGGCGTTGGCGGGGATAAGCTGCCCGGTGTTGGTGGTGGCGGGCGAGGTAGATGATGTAGCGGGAGCGGTGCAGCCCTTGGTGGATTTAATACCGGGGGCGAAGGGTGTTGTGCTGCCGGGGCGCAACCACATGAATGCTGTGGGGGATGTGGGGTATAAGCGGGCGGTGTTGGGGTTTTTGGCGGAGGGGTGAGGCGGTGGAGCGGTGCCGGTTTAGTTTATATACAGTCTTCCGTCATTCCAAACGCGAAACGAAGCGCAGCGAAGTGAGCGATTTGGAACCCCGCTTTGGCAGCAACGGGTTGAACTTGTTGAGGGAAAGCGGGGTTCCAAATCACTTGTTCCGCTTCGCTCCACGCGTGTTTGGAATGACGGATTTTTTCGAACTCTATTCAAACAAAGCTGGAACCGCTCTAATCATTTCTTCTCTGAAAAACTCCGTCATTCCAAACGCGAAACGAAGCGCAGCGGAGTGAGCGATTTGGAAGCCCGCTTGCGGTGAAAGAAGCGGAGTTCCAAATTACTTGTTCCGCTTCGCTTCATGCGTGTTTGGAACGATGGGTTTGGGCGATTTTGTTCCCCGAATCTCCCAGGTGTATGGTCGGTATTCGATGAGTTCATGCAGGTCCAACCAGTCCCTGTTAATGTCTTCGATGAGTTTGATTTTCCAGTTGCGTTTCCAAGCTTTAACTTGGGTCTCGCGGCGGATGGCTTCTGGCATTTTGGGGTGGTTTTCATACCAGACGAGGTGGTTGCAGTCATAATCAGCGGAGAAGCCTTGAAATAATCGCTGCTTGTGGGCGTGAATGCGGTCGTAGAGGTTACTGGTCACTCCCGTGTAGATGGTGCCACGGTAGCGCGAAGCCACGATGTAGACGGCGGGTTGTTTTTCGTCTTTCATGGTCTATCTCTCCAGATGATTTCTTCATTTATCAAGACGGTTTTGGAAGACAAATCCGTCGCTTGTTCTAAAAAAATTGAAATCCGTCATTCCAAACACGCGTGTAGCGAAGCGGAGCAGGTGATTTGGAACCCCGCTTTGGGTGGGCAAAGCGGGGTTCCAAATCGCTCACTCCGCTGCGCTTCGTTTCGCGTTTGGAATGACGGGTTTGGGGGGCCGTTTTAATTGGACTTGCTTTATGTTATGTTGGACGACGGTTTTCAGGAGTACCCCACCATGCAAAGTCATATTCGTTCCGTAGAAAAAATCGATGCTGTCTGGGATCGCATCCGGTCGGAGGCGGATGCCATTACGCGGAGTGAGCCTTCGCTGGGTGGGTTTATTTTCTCGTCCATTTTGGCACATGACAGCTTTGAGACGGCGTTGGTGCATCGCCTGGCGCAGCGGTTGGGCAATGCAGATCTGGGGTCTGACACTGTGGTGAAGGCGTTTCAGGATGCGTTGGAAGCGGAGCCTGATATTGGCCATGCAGCGCGGGCGGATATGGTGGCGACGTTTGACCGTGACCCGGCTTGCCACCGCTATATTGATCCGCTGCTTTATTTCAAAGGTTATCAGGCCTTGCAGACACACCGCATGGCACACCAATTGTGGACTCAGGGCCGCAAGGACATGGCCTATTATCTGCAGAGCCGGACGTCTGTCCTGGCGTCAGTTGACATTCACCCGGCGGCCCGCATTGGCCGTGGCATCATGATCGATCATGGCCATGACATCGTAATTGGCGAAACCACAGTGATCGAAGACAATGTATCGCTGATGCAGGGCGTTACTCTCGGCGGCACTGGCAAAGAATCCGGTGATCGTCACCCGAAGATCCGGCGTGGGGTGTTGATCGGCGCGGGGGCCAAGATTCTGGGCAATATCGAGATCGGGCATTGCTCGCGCGTGGCAGCCTGCTCAGTTGTTTTGCATGATGTGCCGCCCAATCGCACTGTGGCCGGGGTTCCAGCCAAGGTGGTGGGCTATGCGGGCTGTGCAGAACCAGCACGCTCCATGGACCATCAGGTTGAGGATGTTGCGGCTGTTCAGGAATAAAGCTAGAGCAGGCGCACCTTAAGGAGCCTTTCAATGAAGCCTGATGAACTCGCCAAACTCACCGCCTATTTCCGCAAAACCTTCAATAACCCGTCGCTTGCGGTGAAGGCGCGTCCGCAGAAAAAAGATTCAGGCGAGGTTTATGTGGGCGAAGAGTTTCTCGGCGTGGTGTTCCGTGATGAGGAAGACGGGGAACTCAGCTATAATTTCTCGATGGCGATTTTGGATATTGATCTGGAGTAGTCAGTGTGCGTGCTTCGAGGCCCGCGAAGGTGCGGGCACCTCAGAATGCGGGACACCAGTAACACCTCATCCTAAGGTGCGAGCCCTTGCGAGCCTTGAAGGATGCGCCACCCACTCCACTCTTTACTTTCAGCCCAAAACTTGCATTGCTTACCCAAGTGTAAACACCCCGTCTCAAATTGGCACAGGGTGGTGTGTGAGTGGGGTGGGTATGGTGTCTCAGCATTTTGCGTATTTGCTGGCCTTGGCGGTGGGCCTTGTTTCGTCGGGTCTGGTTGGCAATGCCTGGGTAATTTTTACGGGTGAGGCGCCGCGCCTGGGCGATGTGCTTGATCCCAATCCAACTGTGATGACACCGTTTCGCGTACTGGCCGCAGTCTTGAGTGCGCCCACAACAA
>JANPCL010000085.1:0-12720 GCA_031430915.1 Hyphomicrobiales bacterium | reverse complement strand
ATGACAGGCATGCTGAACACATTGCTCGACATCAACCAGATCGAGGCTGGTAACGTGCAGCCCGAACTCATCACGTTCAGTGTCAAGGACGTTCTGGCAAGGCTACTGGGCGAATACAGCTATCAGGCGCAATCCCTAGGGCTGAAGCTACATGTTGCTTCGTGCAACTTCATGGTTCACAGCGACCCGCGCCTGTTGGAGCAGATGATCCGCAATCTTCTCTCAAACGCCATGAAATACACACCGAACGGCAAAATACTGTTGGGCTGTCGCCGCCGCGCAGGCGTTGTCAGTGTTGAAATCTGGGATACGGGCATTGGCATTGCGGACGATCAGATCGGTGCCATCTTCGATGAATTCCATCAGATCGGCAACACCGAACGCGCCAGGAGCCGCGGACTTGGGCTTGGACTTTCCATCGTACAGCGTCTTGCAAAGTTGCTCGACCACCAGATTACAGTTCGGTCAAAGCCCGGGAAAGGCTCAGTCTTTGCCATCGCAATAAAGCCGCCGCCTTTGAGTGCAGAGCGACCGACCGAGCCTGCAAGCAGCGAAAAGAAAGTTGGTACGATCGGCCATGGCAATCGCACGGGGAAGCTGCTTGTTGTGGAAGATGACCCAGACGTGCAAGCATTGCTGGAACAGCTTCTGAAAGAAGATGGTCACATTGTCATGTCCGCCTCCGATGGCGCAGCAGCTTTGGAATTGATAACGAAGGAGCTGATCAAACCAGACGTTGTTCTCACTGATTTCAATCTGCCCGGTACCCTCAATGGCCTGCAAGTCGCCGCGCAATTGCGCGAAAAGCTTCATGCCGCACTCCCTATCATCATCCTCACGGGCGACATTTCAACTGAAACACTGCGCGAGATCTCACGGCAGAAATGCGTACAGCTCAATAAGCCGATCAAACTCTACGAACTCACCCAAACCATTCAGAACCTGCTGCCCAAAGCGCCCGGCAAGGTGCCGTCCGTGGCAGCGGCATCGAAGGCAACGGGTGTGCCCGCCATTGTTGTTGTCGACGACGATGCAAATGTACGCGACACAATTCGTGCTGTTCTCGAAGATGATGGTTGGCAGGTCAAAGCTTTTTCAAGCTGCGAAGCCTTTCTGAAGATTGGTCAGCACGCAGATGACGCTTGCTTGCTGGTCGATGCATACCTCCCCGGCATGAGCGGGCTTGAACTGTTGCAAAAACTTCGTGACATCGGCGGCACTCTTCCCGCTATTATGATCACCGGCAACAGTGACGTTGCCATAGCTGTCCAGGCCATGAAGGCAGGAGCTTCGGATTTTATTGAAAAGCCCGTAAGTGCGACTGAACTTGTCGAGAGTATCAAGCGCGCGCTCGACCAATCAACTGATAGTATCAAACTGGCCGACTGGCGCAAAATCGCTACCCGGCACATCGCAGGTCTCACGTCGCGTCAACGCCAGATCATGGCCATGGTTCTTGATGGTCACCCAAGCAAAAACATCGCCGCTGATCTCAAGATCAGCCAACGCACGGTGGAAAACCATCGCGCATCAATCATGAAAAGAACAGGCACGAAATCCCTGCCAGCGTTGGCAAGGTTGGCGCTTGCAGCAACACCGAACACTGCGCCGACCCCACTATGAGTATCGAGAAAAAGCAGCATTTGGCTGCCGTGGCACTCGCAGCGATCCCTGCATCGGCATTGATTTGCGGGCTTGCCACAATGGCATTGTCTCATTCCGATCTCGCAATCTGGATTTTCATGGCGGGCATTGTGCCAGTGCTTCTTGCCTTGCTGTGGTCAATTGTAAAAAGTCTTCTGCGCGGCGAGTACGGCCTCGACATTATCGCCGCACTTTCTATGTCAGGCGCCCTGCTGGCGGGTGAGACACTCGCGGGCGTGGTTGTGGCGCTCATGTATTCGGGTGGACTTTTGTTGGAGGACTATGCCCAAGGCCGGGCCATGCGTGAAATGACAGCCCTTCTGGGTCGTGTCGCTCACACGGCACAGGTCTATCGCGAAGGCAGTCTGGTTGAAACCGCAATTGAACTTTTGATGCCTGGTGACAGGCTGTTGATCCGCGCCGGTGAAGTTGTGCCTGCCGACGGCACCGTGGAAAGTGGCTCTGCCCTGTTGGATGAATCTTCACTCACGGGCGAGGCTTTGCCTGTGCGCCGCAATGTGGGTGCAGCCGTAGCAAGCGGTGTGGCGAATGGTGATATGCCTTTCAATCTCGTCGTCACTAAAACTGCTGCCTTGAGCACCTATGCTGGCGTGGTGCGTCTGGTTGATGCCGCGCGGCTGTCAAAGGCCCCCATGGCAAGGCTGGCAGATCACTATGCCATGGGTTTTCTGGCGGTAACTATCGTTCTGGCGGCGGCTGCGTGGTTCTTCGCCGATGACCCGAAGCGGGCGCTCGCCGTTCTGGTGGTGGCAACACCCTGTCCGCTGATTCTCGCGGTGCCTGTTGCCATCGTCGCTGGCATGTCGCGGGCTGCAAAGCGCGGTCTTTTGATCAAGTCTGCGCGGATCCTCGAATTGCTGCCGCAAATCAAGACTTTGTTGATTGACAAAACGGGCACGCTGACCGATGGCGGAGCGCGTGTCAGTGCTGTGGAACCACGTCAAGGGTATGATGACATTAGGCTGCTCACTGCGGCTGCTTCGTTGGCGCAGGCCTCTCAACATGTGGTCTCACAAGCCTTGGTGGCGGAGGCTCGTCTTCGCGGTCTGCAGCTCATTGCTCCAACCGATGTTGTGGAATCCCCCGGAGACGGTGTGACCGGACGTGTTGCCGGAAAATGGGTGGTCATTGGCAGACCCGGTTTTGTGGGCAAAAATCCGAAATCAAATCAGGCCTCCGCTTCCGTTGGTACAACTGTTTTGTCTGTCGCCATCAGCGGCAAACAAGCAGGAAACATCGTGTTCGAGGATCGTCTGCGAACCAACGCCCCCGAAACGCTTCGCGCACTGCGCGCTGGCGGTATTACGCGCATTGTAATGCTCACTGGCGACCAGGCTGCCATTGCCAAACGTGCAGGCGACACACTTCAAGTTGATCTGGTCATCGCTGAAGCAACACCAGCCGGAAAAGTAGAGGCCGTGAAAGCCCAGGCCAGCAACGGCCCGGTGATGATGGTGGGTGATGGCATCAATGACGCGCCAGCCCTCGCTGCAGCCGACATCGGCGTCGCACTGGGCGCACGTGGCGCTGCTGCGGCGTCGGAAGCCGCCGACATCGTGTTGCTCGTGGATCGCATCGACCGCTTGGTCGACGCTATGTCGATTGCCAAGCGCACCCGCGCCATTGCGCTTCAAAGCGTAGTGGTCGGACTGTCGCTATCATCGCTCGGAATGATTGCAGCAGCGCTGGGCTATCTGCCACCATTGGCGGGTGCGCTGTCACAAGAAGCTATTGATGTGGCCGTGATACTAAACGCGCTGAGAGCCCTTGGGCCGGGCCGGTCTGCTGCATCAGTGATACATCGCGAAAGTGAGTTGGTGCCTGCATGAAAGACCCCTACGAAATTCTGGGAATAAAACGTGATGCGTCGCCCGACGATATTCGCAAAGCCTATCGCCGCCTTGCCAAAAAGCTGCACCCTGATCTCAATCCCGGCAACAAGGATTCCGAGGAGCGCTTCAAAGAGGCATCACTTGCCAATGAATTGCTCTCTGACCCAGACAAACGGAAACGCTTCGACGCTGGCGAGATTGACGCAATGGGCACCGAGAAGCCGCGTGAGCGCTATTACAAGGATTACGCTGCGGAGCCCCCTTCGGGCGGCAGCTACAACAACAGTGCAGGCTATGCAGACCTCGGTGACATGGATGACATGTTCGCGCATTTGTTTCGCCAGCAGGCGCGCCAATCCCGCAGGGCGCCGGGTGCCGACTTGCGGTACCGTCTGTCTGTTGACTTCCTTGATGCCGTCAACGGCGCCAGCAAGCGCATCACCTTGCCCGACGGCGGCTCCCTCGATGTGACCATACCTGCGGGCATTCAGGAGGGACAGACGCTGCGCCTGCGTGGCAAGGGTGCTGCATCAGCTGGCGAGGGTATTGCGGGTGATGCTCTGGTGCAAATTTCAATTGTGCCCCACCGCTTTTTCAGCCGCCATGAAGACGACATTCACGTGGAGCTGCCGATCACCCTTGCCGAGGCCGTGTTAGGCGCGCGCGTCAAAACGCCAACACCTTCCGGTTCAGTGATGCTTGCCATCCCCAAGGGATCGAACGCCGGCGCAGTACTGCGTCTTAAGGGCAAAGGTGTTGCCCGCCGGGGTGGCCACGGCGATGAACTCGTCACACTTAAAGTAATGCTGCCGCAGCAACCAAACGCGGAACTTGAGTCGTTCCTGTCAACATGGAAGCCGGGACCAAGCTATGATCCGCGCCGGGAGATGCTGTCATGATCATCACCAGACTGGAATTTCTCAGCCGCACCAGACTTAATCAACATACGCTCGACATCTGGATTGAAGAAGAATGGCTTGTTCCTGAGCGGGACGATGCCGAACTTGCCTTTTCAGAAGCAGATGTCGCCCGAGCACAACTGATCTCGGATTTGATTGCCGACATGGGTGTAAATAGCGAAGGCGTTAGCGTCATTCTGCACTTGCTGGACCAAATCCACGGGTTGCGATCCGTCATGGCAGACCTTCTGGCATCTGCGAGAGACAAGTCAGGGACTAAGCCTTAAATATCCTGAGGTATTTCGGAACTATCGTCGTGTTGTGCCGTTGTATTCAATTCAACCGATGCGAGGGAACAGTTTACATGAGCCACCAGCACTTTCATGCCGTCATGTGGATTGACCACCGCGAAGCGCGGGTTTTTCATTTCGGTCGCGAGGATGTGGAAAGCCTAGTTCTGCATCCCGAAAAACCAACTCGGCAAGTCCACCACAAGTCAAACACTATCGGCAGCGGCCATGAAGTTCTCGCCAAGGAATTCCTGCACGCCGCTGCGCAATCGATTGCCGATGCAGGTGCCGTTCTCATCACCGGACCTTCAAACGCCAAAACCGAACTAATGACGCACATTGAAAAGCATGATCCCGAACTTCTGAAAACCATACTTGGCGTCGAAACAGTCGATCATCCATCGGACGCCCAACTCGTCGCATATGCCCGCAAATATTTCAAATCAGCAGATCAGATGCGTTCCAGTTAAGCTTCCCACGCACCTTCATACTCACAGCTTCGTCCATCAGTTGCGCGCTGACATTGCAACTCGAAATTGCTGGCGGACGTTGATCCGAAAGCTGGAAATCGGCCAACCGCATTGTCATGCAAATCAAGAAGCGAATTCTTTGATTAAGATTCGATCCAAATACCTAATTTTTCATAATTGGCACTGCTGCTTACTGCACACGTAGCGCACACGACGGGTTCCAAACTATTGATTCAATTGCATTGTCTTTCCCATCCATCATCGGATGGATTTTTAGAAATCTGATGAATAGCCACGCAAACGGGTGGAAACTGGTGTAGGCGACCTAAATCAGAGTTACTGCTGCCTGCACATAAGTCCACGGAAGTGTCGGCCTCTTACTGCACACAAAGTGCACACGCTGTCAGCTCGCTTCCTTCCACTCGATGAGATCAGCCAGGCTTTCAGAAATCTTGTCCGCCACTTCAAGTGCAGGTGATGCCGCAAGATGGGCGTAGCGTGCCGTCGTCTGAGGCTGGCTGTGCCCAAGCAGCTTTCCAATAATTGGAAGGCCTTGCCCAAGTGCTACCCCGCTTGAAGCAAAGGTATGCCTCAGATCATGAATGCGAACGTTTGGAAGTTCCGCCAATTTCCGAATGCGCCGCCATGGCTTTTGCATATCCGTCAGATGCTGACCCTCAACATCACCTGAGATAACATAGGGATTGGCTTGCCTGCGCGGAATGGAGCGCAACAACTTCACAGCAACCGAACCAAGATACAGCGTCTTGCGCCCGGTCTTGGAGTCCGGAAGGAATGCAAGACACGTGTCGAGATCAAGGTAGGACCATTTCAAAGTCTGGATTTCGCCCAAGCGGCAACCTGTGAGCAGGAGTAAGCGGATGCAAGCTACGGCAGAAGGTGCAAACTCCTCTTCAATCCGCAATGCTTCTCCCAGTCGTCCGAGCTCTTCACGGCTCAAGAAGCGTTCCCGTTTCTTTTCTTTATACTTTTTCCCGCCCCGGCAGGGGTTGGTAAATGCAGGGCGCAGGTTCCAGCTTTCTGCCAAGTTGAACATGATCGAGAGAACACCAAGCACCCGATTGGCTTGGTAGGGAATGTGGCGGAGTTGATGGTGGATCTTGGCGATGTCCGTCCGCTCAATGGAGACCAGTTTCATGGTGCCGATCTCGGGATTGATGAAGATTTCGACGCAGCGTTTGTACTCCCCCGCTGTACTCGGTTTCAGATGGCACGGCACATACTCATCGATGAACCGCTCTCCCAACGAACGGACAGTGACAGAATTGCGAATAGCTTCCTGTTCGGCCGTAGGGTTCTTGTCGATGGCGAGGTCAGAAATGATCTGTTTGGCCTTCAGCCTTGCTGCTTCGACAGTTACAGCGCCATGCGATCCGATGGTAAAGCGCCGCATAACACATTTGTGCCGCATCATGACGAAGTATGTCTTGCGGCCCGATGGTCTTACCCTCACACCGAAGCCCTTGAGATCATCATCAAAGTGATCAATATCGCGATCTCGCACTTCGAGGGCTTCAACGTTACGTTTGGAAATCTTGATCATGGGACGCTACACTCCAGAAAGTTTGGATATAGGGAGCGTCGTTCCACATCCCGTTCTGGGTTACATATGGGTTACACTTGGGCGAGTAAAGTGGTGCATCGGCGGGAAAGTACAAGTACGGAAAAATCGAAAAAGGTATGAAAACACAGTAGTTTATATGAAATGAGTGAAAAGCGATTCAAGCTCCAGTACGCGCTTCCATGCTCTCATAACCTGAAGGTCGTCAGTTCAAATCTGGCTCCCGCAACCAAATAAAAGCCCGCTGTCTCAATGAGATAGCGGGTTTTCCTTTTTCCGGCATGAGCGCAGAAGTCAGCTCTGGGTTACACCTGGGTTACAGATGGAAAAGAAATTGCGGGATATCCACAGCATTCATTTGATCCGAAAAATGAACCATATCAACCGAAGCACTAAAGTAGCATTTGCAATTCACGAATTTCCGCACGAAAACTTTCAGTGAGGCGTTCATACCCAATTGCATCCGCCACTGCTCTCGCAAGATCAATAGGCGCAGAGGCCGAAATTTTCTTCACAAGGCCCAATCTCTCTGGCAACGGAACTTCCTTCCAGCCACGAACTCGACCCGCAATCTCAAGCCCCCTGAATTCCAGCACGGCCGATGGTACCACGCCACTGGGCCAAAAGACTTCATGATCGTCACCAGTCCTGACGCGATTCTTGATGGACTTAATAGCGGCCCAGACTCTGGAGGAAATTTGACGGCCGGTTCTTTGATACCCGTGGTCCCTCGCAATAATGTCGCTGATACGTTTAAATGTTACAGGACCTTCTTCAATGATCATCAATTCGGCCATGCGTTTTATTTCCGACAAATAGTCGCTGTCGTAAAATCGGCCGCCATTATGTTCCGAAGCACTTTGATCACTTTGCTTCTCTCTGCGGTTCTCTCCAGCATCAACACCACTGGTTAGCTTCCGAACTGGAGAACTAGGCACCATTTCCACACCAGTACCAGTAGCCGTTGTTTCTTCAAGATCATCATTCAACTCATAATTGAACGCGCTTTCTGCCAAACTTGCGGCTTTCCGCTCAACTTCTTGCTGTGCTCGTTCAATTTCAAGGCTGCGGTCAAGCTCCAGCAAAGCCTTTAAATCGTCATTCAATTTCGAGAGTCTCGACTGGGAATCAAGGAACCACTCTGTCGACCAAATTCGGACAAGCTTCCAACCCAGCCTTTCTAGAACGATATGGCGAACGCGGTCTCGATCTCGTGCAGTGGGCGATCGGTGATATGTTGCACCATCACACTCTACGCTAGCAAGAAATCTTCCTGGAAAATCAGGATGAACGACACCCAAATCAATTCTGAATTTTGAAACACCAATTTGAGTTCTAACGACCCAGCCCAATCGGCGCAGCCCTTCGGCGACCGACATTTCAAAATCTGAATCATACTGATTGTCTTCACCAATTGATTTCACTGCAGAACCGAGAGCAGATGGACCCTTCTCAGCAAATTCCAAATAATGCTTGAGATCTTTTACCGCAGTGGCTTGAGTGCGAGTTAGATCGATCATCGCGGGATTAAAGCTGCAGAAAACAACAACGTCGCTGGTTGCCCTCGTGATGGCAACGTTTAAGCGACGCTCCCCACCTTTGCGATTAAGAGGTCCAAAATTCATAGACATTGTTGCGGCTCCGGGCTCACTCGGACCATAACAAATGGAGATCATGATCACGTCACGTTGATCCCCTTGCACTGTCTCTAGATTTTTTATGAATACTGGGTATCTGTTTTCACCGCCAAAAAACCTTTCAAGTTCCGGACGACTACGCCGTTGTTCGTCCAACAGATTTTCAATCTCTCTCTGTTGCTCTGTATTAAGCGTCACCACACCAATTGATAAATGGTTCTTTGTATTGTCCGTAAGATGGGCAATGACGGCCGAAGCAACAGCCATTGCTTCGATAGGATTTGTACGGGATTTGCCTTTCGCATATGTCCCGTTCACATATCTCAAGGCAACAGCGCTCTCCCGAGTATCGGCACAGGGATATGTTATTAGTTCGCCCTTGTAGTATGTGTGATTTGAGTACGCGATGAGGCTCTCATGGCGACTTCGATAATGACCAGTCAGCCGATGAAGTGGAATTCTTGCTGCTAACGCTTCATCGAGAATACTTTCAAGATCTTCGAGATCGTCGCCATCGTCTTCAAACGCAACCGCCGCACCTCTTTCAAAAAACCTTGTGGGAGGCATCTGCTTTGGGTCACCCACTACGATTGACCTATTGCCTCTAGCAATTGCCGCTATTGCATCGGGAACTGTAATTTGGCTGGCTTCGTCAAATACAACGAGATCGAACATCGCCAGTTCTGCTGGGAGAAACTGCGCTACAGACAACGGACTCATGAGCAAACATGGGACGAGTCTCGTAAGAGAATCCCCCATCTGACTAACAAGTTGCCTGACGGGCAAAGCCTTATGTTGTGCCTGTATCTGTCGCGACAACACGCCAAATCCGGGATCTGTCTGAATTTGATTGCGAGAAGGTACCGTCGCTGACAACTTGGCACGAATATACCCAGCCGTTAGGCCGCTCAGTTTCCCATCCAGTTGCCTGAAACTCTTAATGATCTCGCCGTGCTCAACCCCGGAGAATCTGGTCAACTCACTTATACCGTCAATCAACTCAGGCACCACCCACTTGCAATATGCAGTACGAAAAGCATCCACTACATCCTCATGGCTTACGAGGTGTTCCTCAAGTGCAGTGACTAGGTTCCCCAAGCCGAGGGACCTTGCTTCTTCCCTTGAAGCAACCCAAGAACTCCACGGATTTAGCCTCGTCTCACTCGCGATCAATGCATTTGCTCGTGTTGATATTTGTGCAATATCAGCAGATCCAATCGGCACGTCTGTTCTTCCGGCAAACGCGTAGTAGTTAGCAAGTGTTTCGCCAAATGTGTTGAGCGCTCTTTCAAACCGTTGAACTGCGATGTCAATTTGCCCGCCTCGTTCAAGCATGTCCCGACCGTCGCAAAGACTTCGTGTAAGTTGAGCTCTTAGAGCAATAATATCGCGACCAGTATTGGCAAGCGCCTGAACCGCAGCACGGAATTGCTGTGCTGCGGCAATATCTTGCGCTAGCTGTGCTGGATCAGTGTGCAAGCCTTGCCAGAAGGTGCCTTTCGGAAGATCTAATGCAAGTGTTGAAATCTTCTGTTGAATGCTGGCGAGTTCCTGCAAACGCACTAAGTCTGTCTCTGGACCGACATCCGTGGTTGTGGATAAGCCATAGGCCGAAAAAATTGCACTCCGCAATTTTTTGAGTGCCATTCCACGTAATGGCCAAGAGCGGCCTTCGGCTTGTCGCTTTTCTTCCAGCCATTGTGCAATCGGCTGGCCTACAACTTTTTCGTCCGGGACATTGATCGAGAGGCTATTTCGTAATTGCTGATACTCCTTGAGCAGTGCCTCCAACTGCGTCAGACGTTCTAAAGTATCGCGTCCGTGCACCGTTAGCACAAACCCGAAGTCTAAGCGTTCGCAATGAGGGAAAGATTTTGTCAATTCCTCAAGCACACAAGGTTCGTCGACCGTTGCAAGGACATTATCTAGTCCAAGCCCAGAGATGAGGCTGGCACGAGCCGAAAGTAACGCCTCCGCAACTGCTGCAACCTTACGGGCAGAGCCGACAATGTTGGATTGCCATCCAAAAGACCATTCTGACTGATTGACTTCTTTCAGAGATTCCAAATCTTCGGACTTCAACTGACTAAAGCGGAGGCCGAGCTTCTTGGCGCAAGCGAGCAATGCATCAAATGCTTGTACTGAAGCCGCGCGCCCAGCGGGGCCAAACTGCTGTGGCCAATCAAGCACTAGTCTGTGAATGTTTCCAAATCGTAACGCACGTCCGATAGCATCGCGAACACTAATTCCAGCTGGTCCGGGTTTGTGAAGCGCGTTTACGATATCATTCAAACTATCACGAGCGGCCAAAAGTTGACCTTCTATGTCTTTCCATTCCGAGTCGGTTTGCTCCCCACGTCGCGACCAGGAATTTGAGAGTTGCTCAATAACATTCTTCTTACTGGACTTTGCGGAATGCAGTTCCAGGCAGAAATCGCCAAGACCAGCTCCACGAAGTCTCTCATGCACAACGTTCAGTGCTTCCATTTTCTCGGAAACAAAAAGGACTTTCCGTCCGAGAGCAAGATTATGCGCAATAATGTTGCCAATGGTCTCTGACTTGCCAGTACCCGGTGGACCTTCAAGAACGAAGTCTCCCTTCACACCGGAGGCATAGATGGCAGAAATCTGACTGGAATCGGCATTGAGAGGAGCGAAAACCGCAGAAGGTTCCAATTTCTTATCGAGTTCACGCGGATCGAGAAATTCTGCCCCTCCTTGATATGGTTCTCTGGGGGTATCAACTAAATGACGGACAAAGGGACTTTGTTTAAGCGTCTCGGTGCGATCTTTGAGGTCCTTCCACATTAGATACTTCGCGAAAGAGAACGTTCCCAAAAGAACATCTTCTACAAACTCAAAATCCGGAACATCTCGCACTTTTCGGCGAACGGTTTCAAATATGCCCTTTACGTCAACGCCACTCGCATCTTTGGGTAATTCTCCTGACAATTCCGGCAAATCTATTGCAAAGTCTTGGCGCAGCATTTCAAGAAGCGTCATGTTGAAGACCGCTTCGTCTTCATGCTTGATGAGATAAGGCTTTGAACGAGCACTTGTTCGCTCAAGTTTTACTGGCACCATAATCATCGGTGCGCTGTATTTTTTATCTGTTTCACCTGTGGGAGACCATTGAAGTACCCCCGTGACCAGAAAAAGAGTATTGCTCCCACCCTCTTCGAAGTCTGCTTTAGCTTTCCGGAAGAGCTCGATGCAGCCGCGCTCCAAAGCTTTCTCGTCCACCTTTGCGACAATTTCTTTTCGGTTGAGTGCCTCAAGGGCGATCTGTTCTGACCAATCGTCCCCAGTTCTCAGCCTATAGAGCGATTCATCTGCTTCTCCAGCGGAGTTGCGTCGAACTGGTGGTGTGATGATCCTAATCTTCACGCCCTCTGCAATTCTATCTTCGAGCGCGCCAGGGTCAGGACAAAATATGGGCAACATTGTTGCTGATGGTTTTGCATTCAGCAAACGATTGCGTTTGGAAAGATCAAGCAAACTCCGACACCAAATGCCTACTCTTTGTTCGGGTGTAGCATCTGTTGCACTCGTCTCTTCATTCGGATCGAATGGAGGTAAGTCTGGCGCTTGATCCAATGGCGGAACCGATCGCGGCTGACCTGGCCGCGGCGCTTCTTGGTTATGCTCCGTAAAAGTGGAGAGCGGCTGTATCCCACGGCGGCGAGCCTGCTTGATGTCTATGGCATAGACAAACTCGTCTTCATTTTCTTCTGATAGAAGACGAGTCCCCTCCGCAATTGCTTTAGTAAACGGTACTGGGTGATCTGAAGTTGCCATGGTCGTTTCAAAAACAACAAGGTCTTTTAGGGCAATTGCCTTTCTGACGAAAATAGGCTCCTCGACAGTCAAATTTGGGAAATACAACGGCTGGAGCCAAGCTCCCGCAATTGCATGTCCTTTGGTGAAAACTATAACTGGATGCAGGCCGGCTTGTTCGAACGCTGCAGCGAAGAGCAAGGCGGTGTCGAGGCATGTTGCAAGCCCAGTGGACTCTATCGTTGATGGCAGGCGGATTTTTTGACCGGTTGATTCAAAGCTGGCGGGTGGGACAGCATAAGTGATGTGACGCGCACTAACTGCGGCCCAAACTCCAGCGAGGATTTCCCAAACTCGCGTTCTTGACTTCTTTTGATATCCTTCAAGCGTACTTGATTTTCCTGACGTTGCGAGAAGCTCGGAGGTTTCTTTCAGTAGATGTTGGACTGATGGATCATTTGGTGCGACAAAAGCAGCCAAGAGCTCGGGCATGTATTTAGGGCTCTGACTCAAATTTGCTGCAAGTGATGGCGATCCAAGAGTGATTTCGAGAAGGAATCATTGCGAT